>CAMLKR010000041.1 GCA_946480565.1 uncultured Arenimonas sp.
CGCCAGTGCTAGCTTTGCGTACCGTCACTTATTGCACTGAAAACGAGGAGACCCCCATTGGCAGCCTCGATCAAGAGAGTACAGCGGGCATCACCGCGACGCGGCTGTGGAGTGTGATGCGACGCTTTTTCACAAAGGTCGCCGAAGTCATTGAGAAGGACAGCCCGGCCACGGCCGAGAAACTGCGCCGTGCCAGCCCACATTGGATGCGCCACACCCATGCTACGCATGCATTGGCGCGCGGGGCCGAATTGACCACCGTGCGCGACAACCTGCGGCACGCATCGATTTCGACGACCTCAATCTACCTGCACGGCGACGAGGTTAAGCGGGCGCGGGAGATGGGGGAGGCTTTCGCAGCCCGGCGATCTTGACGGGTCGCAGCGTCAGGCGAACTGCAGCTCGATCTTACCGGCACGCCGCCGTACTGGACCGACCACGATCTTCACGTCATGCCCCAGCTTGGCCACCAGTTCCAGCAGCTTCGCCTCGCTGACCCCGCGAAACTGGCCGCGCGTGATGCGGGAGATCTTGGACTGATCGATTTCCAGCAGCGCGGCGGCTCCCTGTTGCGTCAGGCGTCGCGCCTTGATGGCGCGGGCAATCTCAGCCGCGAGCTGCGACTTGCGCTGCATTTCCGCAGCGTCGGCATAGCCCAGGTCCGCGTAGACGTTGGTGCTGCCTTCTTCGATGGTGATGTGGCTGTTCTGGCTCATCGCTTTACTCCTTGCTTTGCTTGCCAAGCCTCAAAATCCTGCACCGCAGCCTTCAGCCGTGCCTTGATCAGGTCCAGGTCCTCCTTCGGCGTCTTGATGCCGCTCTTGGACTTCTTCTGAAAACAGTGCAGCACATAGACCCAGCCCGCGAACTTGACCGTGTAGACCGCCCGGAACGTGTCGCTCCGGAAATCCTCGACCACTTCCAAAACCGCGGCGGAACCAAACCCGCTCAGCGCCTTGGCGTCCGGGTGCTTGCCACCGGCTTGCGCCAGGTCGATCGCATGGCCGAACACGTCTTGGACGTCCTCGGGCATTCCGTCCAGATCCCGCTTGGCCGAGCCGACCCATTTGAGCGGTTTGCGCGGCTGGGTGGACATTAGTGGTGATTATGCCAATTTAGGCATAGACCGTCAAACCGAACTGAGCCCGGTGGGACGATGGCGGTGACATCTGATGAAAGGGAGCCGCAACCCTCAAAGCGCACCAATCTGCACGCAAAGGACGGCGCGCCGGAAATTCAGATATTCACAAGTGGTTGTTTTTGAAAGAACTTTTTTCGCGAAGCGCACCAATTTGCACGGAAAGTACGATCACCCCTTCACGGCCTTCACGCTGGACCAGCTCAACCTGCCGAGCCTGCAGGCCGCGGGCGTGAAGGGCGTGCTTGGCTCGGAAACAGCCGACTTCTGGGCGGCGGACCTGGACAACGCCGAGAACAAGCGCTTCGTCAAGGAATTCAATGCCAAGTACGGCCGCCTGCCGTCGAACTACGCCGCGACGTCCTACGACATGGTCACGCAGCTGAAGGCCGCCGTGGACGAACTGGGCGGCAACACCAAGGAAGCCGCGAAGCTGAGCGCGGCGCTGCGCAAGGCGGCCTACCGGTCCGTTCGCGGGGTCCAGTACCGGATCGGAAAGAACGGCTTCCCGGTCGACCGGTTCGTCGCGGTCGAAGTCGATGGAAGCGGACCCGTCTGGAGCCTCAAGTCCAAGGAGGTCGTGCTCGAGGGCACGGCCGATCCGCACCTGGCGGCTTGTCCGCTGTAGGCGAGAGGCGGCCGTGCCCGGTCGGGTGGCGCCGCCGCGCGGCGCGCCCCCGCAAGGGCCGCCCGTGTCCACCCCGTTTGTTCAGAAAGAGGATCCGAGCCACCATGTCGCAGTCAACTTCGCTGCCGAATCACGAGATGGGCGCCCGCAGCTACGGCCTGCACATTGCCGGCGAGGCCGTCGCGGCCGAGCCGGGACGTACCTTCGAGTCCTTCAACCCCACGACCGGGCGGCGCTGGGGCGACTTCGCCATCGCCGGCGCCGACCAGGTGGACCGGGCGGTGACGGCGGCCGCCAAGGCATTCCGCGGCCCCTGGTCCCGCATGTCCGCGACCGAGCGCGGCCGGCTGCTGATGCGCTGGGGCGACGCGATCGCGGAGAACGCGATGCACATCGGCGCGCTCGAGGCGACGCAGAACGGCAAGCTGGCCTCGGAGATGCAGACCCAGGCGCGCATCGTGCGCGACTGGCTCTGCTACTTCGGCGGCATGGCCGACAAGATCGAGGGCGCGGTCATTCCGGTCGCGCAGACGTCGGTGCTCAACTACACGCTCAAGGAGCCCCTGGGCGTGGTGGCCGTCATCGTGCCCTGGAACTCTCCGACGCTGCTGATGATCGAGTCGGCCGCGCCCGCGCTCGCCGCGGGCAACACCATCGTCGTCAAGCCCAGCGAGGTGACGTCGGCCTCGGCGATCGAGATCGCCCGGCTGGCGGAAAGCGTCGGCATCCCCCCCGGCGTCCTCAACGTCGTGACGGGGCTGAGGGAAACCGGGGAGGCGCTCGTCGGACACCCGCAGGTCCGCAAGATCTCCTTCATCGGCAGCACGGACGTGGGACGGGCCATCGCCGCCGAGGCGGGCAGGAAGCTCGTCCCGTGCACGCTCGAGCTGGGCGGCAAGAGCCCGAACATCGTCTTCGAGGACGCCGACATCGACCGCGCGGAAATCGGGGTGCTGGCCGGGATCTTCGCGGCGGCGGGCCAGACCTGCGTGGCGGGCTCGCGCGCCTACATCCACCGCCGCATCTACGACGAACTGGTCTCCCGCCTGGTGCGGCGGGCGGGCCGGATCGCGGTCGGCGACCCGCTGGCGCAGGCCACCCAGATGGGGCCCGTCGCGAGCAAGGCCCAGCTGGACAAGGACCAGGCCATCGTGCGCGAGGCCGTGGCCGCAGGGGCCAGCGTGCTCTGCGGGGGCGAACGCCTGGCGGTGCCAGGCTTCGACGGCGGCTACTTCTTCGCGCCCACGATCCTGGGCGGGGCGGATGCGGCCAATCCGGTGATCTGCAAGGAGGTCTTCGGGCCGGTCCTCGCGGTCATGCCCTTCGAAGACGACGACGAGGTCCTCGCCCTGGCCAACGATTCGGAGTTCGGGCTGGCCGCGGGGGTGTGGACCAAGGACTTCCGGCGCGCGCACCTGATGGCGCGGCGGCTCGAGGCGGGAACGGTCTGGCTCAACACCTACCGCACGCTGGCCTTCAATTCGCCCTTCGGCGGCTACAAGTCCAGCGGAATCGGGCGCGTCAACGGCACCGAGGCCGTGAACCACTACCTGCAGACCAAGAGCGTCTGGTGCGAGCTCGGCGACGAGGTGCGCGACCCGTTCGCCTTCAAGGCCTAGGCACCCTCCCGGCCGCACAGCCACAGATCCATCGCATAGGAGCCACGATGAGAGGTGTCGTATTTCCCGGGAACCGCAAGATCGAGTACCTCGAGGTGCCGGACCCGACGCCCGGGCCGCTGGACGTCGTCATCGAGATGAAGGCGTCCGGCATGTGCGGCACCGACCTGCAGAACTACCGCAGGCCGCTGGACCAGCCTGCCTACATGCCATCGCTGATCGGCCGCCCGCCCATCGCCGGCCACGAGCCCGCGGGCATCGTCTGCGCGGTCGGTTCGGCCGTGCCGGCGCAGCTCGCGCGGGTCGGGCAGCGGGTCATGGTGCACCACTACCAGGGCTGCAACGCCTGCGCGCACTGCCGCACCGGCTGGCAGCAGCTGTGCCGCAACGTCCAGCCGATGGTGCGCGTGTACGGCAACAACGACGACGGCGGCCACGCGCCCTACCTGAAGGTGCCGGCGAACACCGTGGTCACGCTGCCGGATTCGCTGAGCTTCGAGGCCGGCGCGGCGATCGCCTGCGGAACCGGCACCGCCTACCAGGCGCTGCGGCGCATGCACCTGTCCGCGGCAGACACCATCGCCATCTTCGGGCAGGGGCCCGTCGGCCTGTCGGCCACGCAGTTCGCGCGGGCCATGAATGCGCGCGTCATCGCCATCGACACGAACGAGCAGCGGCTCGAGCACGCACGCCGACTGGGCGCCGACGTGGCCTTCGCCCCGTCGGGCGACGGCGATGTCGCAGAAGCCATCCTGGAGCTGACCGGCGGGCAGGGCGTCGACAAGTCCCTGGAGACTTCGGGGGCGGCATCCGCGCGGCCAAGACCTGGGGGACCTGCTGCTTCGTCGGCGAGGGCGGCGAGGTGCGCATCAACGTCAGCCCGGAGCTGCTGCGCCGCCAGATGACGGTCATGGGGTCGTGGACGTTCTCCACGACCGGCCAGGCCGAGTGCGCCGCCTTCGTCGCCGCCAAGGGGATCGACGTCGGCCAGCTGTACACCCACCGCTGGACGCTCGATCGGGCCGAGGAGGTCTACCGGCTGTTCGACCAGGGCGTGGGCGGCAAGGGCGTGTTCTTGCTCTGACGGCGGCGGTGTGGCGCTGCCGCGGCGCATGGAGGCCACGGCCCGGCGCGACGCGCTCCGGGCTCAGGCCTCCAGCGGCCGCTCGCTGAAGCGCATCGAGAAGTCCACGGCCGTCACATCCTTGATCAGCGCGCCCACGGAGATGCGGTCGACGCCGGTCTCGGCGTAGGCCCGCAGCGTCTCGAAGCTGACGCCGCCGGAGACCTCCAGGCTGCAGCGGCCCCGGGCCAGCCGCACCGCTTCGCGCACGGTCTCCAGGGGCATGTTGTCCAGTAGCACCATGTCCACGCCCGCGTCGAGCGCTTCCTGCAACTGCCGCAGCGTCTCGACCTCGACCTGTATGAAGGCCACGCGGCCCTTGAGCGCCTGCGCCGCGCGGAACGCGGCCTTCAGGCCGCCCGCCGCCGCGATGTGGTTCTCCTTGATCAGGACGGCGTCGTACAGGCCCATCCGGTGGTTCTGGCCGCCGCCGCAGCGAACGGCGTACTTCTGCGCGGCGCGCAGGCCGGGGATGGTCTTGCGCGTGTCCAGGACCGCCGCGCGCGTGCCTTCGACCTCCTTGACGTAGCGGGCGGTCTTGGTCGCCACGCCGCTGAGCGTCTGCAGGAAATTCAGGCAGGTGCGCTCCGCGGTGAGGAGCTCGCGCGCCACGCCTTCGATCACCGCGACGGACTGGCCGGGCACGCAGGCGCCGCCGTCGGGCACCCGCCAGTCGGCCCGCGCCGTCGGCGCCAGGCGGCGCAGTATCTCCTCGACCCAGGGCCGGCCGCAGACGACCGCCGCCTGGCGGCAGGTGATGGTGGCCGTGGCGCGGGCGGCCGCCGACACCAGTTCCGCGGTCAGGTCTCCCGGGCCGACATCCTCGTCCAGTGCGCGCTCGACGTCCTGGCGCACCTGCTTCGCAAACTCTCTCTCGGTCACTTTCGATCCTTTGTCCATCCTGGGGAGGCCGCGCCGCCCCCGGGGCCGTCGCGCCGGTCGACGGCCAGCGGCCCCGCGGCATGCGCGCGGCCGGAGGAGGGGGCACGTCGGCAGATTCGGCGCGCGCGCACTCGGGCCCATGGCCATGCGCGCACACCGGGACCGAGTTTACAAAATTATTAGAGACCAAATGATTCTAGGGAAACCCCGTAGGGAAAACCGTTGCCTGGATCAACGCGCGCCCCTAGAATCTTTAGGCAACTAACAAAACGAGGCGCCGCCAGCGGTGCCGTCACTCCCCGTCATGAACCCCACTGAAACCCCGGCGCCGATCTGGTCAGACTCGCTACTGCTCGGGCATGCCGCGATCGACGGCGAGCACGAGCAACTGGCCGAACTGATCGAGCGCATGCGCCGCGCCGCCGCGCCCGAGATGGCGCAGGCGCTGGACGCGGTGCTCGAGCATGCGGCCACGCACTTCGCGGCCGAGAACGAGCTGATGCGCACGACGGCGTTTCCGCCGCGCGACTGCCACATCAGCGAGCACGAGGCGGTGCTGTCCACGCTGCGCGGTGTGCGCGCCCGGCTGGAGCGCGGGGAGGTCGAGGTGGTCCGCCGCGTGGCGGACGCGCTGGCGGCCTGGTTTCCGCCCCATGTCCAGCACCTCGACTCGGCACTCACCCATTGGCTCTGCAAGCTGCAGCACGGCGCCAAGCCCGTGGTGCTGCGCGTGGGCCGCAAATCCGAGGCCGCCCTGGCCTGATAGTTCAACCCCCTGGATCAACCACCCTTGATAGATGAGATGACACCATGATGACTCACGAAGAAAACGAACTGCTCTGCCGCGTCGAAGGCGACGCCCCGATGGGGCGCCTGATGCGGCGCCACTGGATGCCCATCTGCCTCGTGGAGGAGGTGAGCGAACCCGACGGCACGCCGGTGAAGGCGCGCGCGTTCGGCGAGGACCTCGTGGTCTTCCGCGACAGCGAGGGCCGAGTCGGGGTCATGGATGAGTACTGCCCCCACCGCCGTGCGTCGCTGGTCTACGGCCGCAACGAGGAGGGCGGCCTGCGCTGCCTCTACCACGGCTGGAAGATGGACGTCGAAGGCAACGTGCTGGAGATGGCTTCCGAGCCGGCTTCGAGCGGTATGGTCGACAAGGTCAAGCACACCGCGTATCCGACCCAGGAATGGGCGGGCATGGTGTGGGCCTACATGGGGCCGAAGGAGACCATGCCCGAGTTCCAGCCGCCGCCGTGGGCGCCGACGGCGGACACGCGGGTGAGCATCGCGAAGGTGCTGCTGCCCTGCAACTGGGCGCAGATCCTCGAGGGTGCCATCGATTCCGCGCACAGCTCTAGCCTTCACTCCTCCGACATGGTCCCCGCGCGCGTCGACGGCGCGAAGGCCACGGACAAGACCTGGCTGCGCCCCTCCACCGACAAGGCGCCGCGCATGCAGGTGCAGCGCACCGGTTTCGGCTTTCGCTATGCCGCGCTGCGCCGCCCGATCACAAACGCCGCGGAGAACGACTACGTGCGCTCGACGGTCTTCGTGGCCCCGGCCACGGCCCTGATCCCGCCCAACAACCTCTACAACGTGGCCAACGTCAACGTGCCGATGGACGACACGAACACGGCGTTCTACTTCATCGCCTGGGGCCATCCGTCGCAGACGCCCGAGACCGAGACCTGGCGCAGGTTCCTGCGCCAGACGGTCGGCGTCGACCTCGACCAGAGCTACCGTCCCCTGCGCAACGAGGCGAACAAGTTCTGGCAGGACCGCAACGCCATGAAGGCCGGCAACTTCACCGGCATCACCGGGTTCCCGAACCAGGACGTCGCGATGTGGCTGACCATGGGCCCGATCGCCGACCGCACGCACGACCGGCTCGGCGCCAGCGACCTGGCGATCGTAGAGTTCCGCAAGCAGATGCTCGAGGCGGTCAAGGCCTTCGACGAGGGCGCGCCAGCGATCGGCACCGGCGCCGAAGCGGCCACGCCGGCCGTCTGTTCCTTCCAGGCCATCGTCCCCAAGACGACCGACTGGCGCACCTACGAGACCCGCTATGTCTGGCTGGACGGCCAGGATCGCCCCGAGTTCGAACCCTCCTATTCCGTGAAGTCCTGATCCCGTGAGCAAACTCCAACTCTCCGTCGCCATGGGCGACTACGACCGCACCCGCGCGCTGTTCGACGGCCGCGTCCAGATCGACGGCGTCGATCCCGTGTACATGCTCCTCAATCCCGAGGAGATGTTCTTCCGGGCGATGCGCAGCGTCGACTTCGACATCACCGAGCTCTCGTTCTCCAGCTACCTGGTGAAGCACTCGCGCGGCGAGTGCCCCTACATCGCGCTGCCGGTCTTTCTCTCGCGGGCGTTCCGGCACACGTCGATCTATGTGCGCAAGGACCGCATCCGGGAGCCGGCCGACCTGAAGGGCAAGCGCATCGGCCTGCCCGAGTACCAGCTCACCGCCAACGTCTGGGCGCGCTCGATCCTGCAGGACGACTACGGCGTGCGCCCCTCCGATGTGACCTGGGTCCGCGGGGGCATCGAGACGCCGGGACGGCCCGAGAAGGTCAAGCTGCAGCTGCCGGAAGACGTCCGGATCGAGCAGGCGCCCGAGGGGGTGACGATCTCGCAGATGCTCGACCGCGGCGAGATCGACGGCTTCATGGCGCCGCGCCCCCCGAGCCGGGCGACGCTCGCGAACCCGGACATCGGCTGGCTGTTCGACGACCCGACCGCGGTGGCCAAGGACTACTACCGGCGCACGGGCGTGTTCCCGATCATGCACGTGGCCGCCGTCAGGAAGGAGCTCGCCGCCAAGCACCCCTGGCTTCCCGCCGCGCTCGTCAAGGCCTTCACCCAGTCCAAGGCCGCCGCGCTGGAGCTGCTGTCGGACACCTCGGCCACCAAGGTCACGCTGCCCTTCGTCGAGGAGCAGCTGCAGGCCGCCCGCGAGGCGATGGGCGACGACTTCTGGTCGTACGGCGTGGCGGCCTCGGCCCGGACGCTGGAGACCTTCGTCCGGACCCACTACGAGCAGGGCCTGTCGTCGCGCCACGTGCCGGTCGGCGAGCTCTTCCACCCCGCGACCTACGAGACCTACAGCATCTGATTCCGCACCACCCACAACTGGAGACAACCCCATGAAGCACAAGATCCCCGCCTGGCTGGTCGGCCTGGCCTGCATCGCCCAACTCGCCTTCGGCGCCCTGGCCCATGCCCAGGCCTATCCGAACCGCGCCATCAAGCTGGTCGTTCCCTATGCCGCCGGCGGCCTTCCCGACACCGTGGCGCGGATCATCGCCAGGTCGCTGGGCGACACGCTGGGCCAGGCGGTCTACGTCGACAACCGGCCCGGCGCGGGTGGCTCGGTCGCCGCCTCCACGCTCCTGCAGTCCCCGGCTGACGGCTACACGCTGCTGGTGACCGACGGGCCGATGCTCTCGATCACGCCGCTGATCAACAAGAAGATCACCTACGACGCCAGCACCGACTTCGTGCCAATCGCCCTCGTCGGCAAGGCCCCGCTGTTCCTCGCCGTCAACGCGAACGTCAAGGCGAACACGCTGGACGAACTCGTCGCGCTGGCCAAGGCGAAGCCAGGGGGCCTCAACTACGGCTCCGCCGGCAACGGCAGCATCCACCACCTGACGATGGAGGCGATGAATGCGCGCCTGGGCATCTCGATGACGCACATTCCGTTCAGGGGCAGCGCCGTCTCGGTCCCCGCGATGATCGGCGGACAGGTGGACATGGTCTTCGCCTCGCCGCCGTCGCTCATGGGCTTCGTCAAGTCGGGCCAGGCCCGCCTTCTGGCCACCAATTCGACGACGCGTTCCCCGCTGGCACCGCAGATGCCCGCCTTGGCGGAAAAAATCCCCGGCTTCGATTTCGCATTCACGGTCGCGGTGTTGGCGAAGACCGGTACGCCGAGCGAGGTCATCTCCAAGGTCAATGCCGAGATCAACAGGATCGTGAAGGTCCCCGAGGTCATCGAGCAGCTGCGCACTGCGGGCGTCGACCCGGCGGGCGGAACGCCCGAACAGCTCGCGCGGGCGCTGCGTGCAGAGAAGGCCCAGGTGACCGACGCCGCCGCGCGGGCGCAGCTGAAGGCCGAGTAGTCGCGCGTCATGACGCTCACCACACCCCAAACCCATTCCGACACGCAGATGCCGTTGCGCGTGGCGCGGATCCTCGACGTGGCGCGCGACATCCGCAGCTTCGAGCTGGTACAGCCCGATGGCAGCGAGCTGCCGCCGTTCACGCCGGGATCGCACGTCAAGGTCCAGGCCCCCAATGGCATGCTGCGCAAGTATTCGCTGTGCAACGATCCCGCGGAGCGCCACCGCTACGTCATCGCCGTCAAGCGCGATCCGGAGGGGCAGGGCGGCTCGCTCTCCATGCACGAGGAACTGCATGAGGGCGATACGCTGCCCACGTCGCTGCCTTCGAATGCCTTCCCGCTGGTCGAGAACGCCAAGGGCTACCTCTTCGTCGCGGGCGGCATCGGCATCACCCCGATCCTGTCCATGATCCGCTCGTTCGGCGAACTGCCGCCGGCACCGTGGAAGCTCATCTACCTGACGCGCTTTCCCGAGACTGCGGCCTTCCGCGAGGAGCTCGGCGCCCCCGAGCTCAAGAGCCGCGTGCGGATCCACCACAGCCACGGGGACCCCGCGCGCGCCTTCGACCTCTGGCCGGTGCTGGAGAAGCCCAACACGGCCCACGTGTACTGCTGCGGCCCGCGCGCGCTGATGGAGGCGGTGCGCGACATGACGGGCCACTGGTCGCCGGCCAACGTGCACTTCGAGAGCTTCAACGAGGGCGGGGGCGTGCGGCCCGACGACAAGCCCTTCTTGGTGAAGCTGGCCAGCTCAGGCGCGGCGTTCGAGGTGCCCGTCGGCAAGTCCATCCTGTCGGTCCTCCACGAGCACGGCTGCAACGCGGCGTCCTCGTGCGAGAGCGGCACCTGCGGCACCTGCCGCACGAAGCTGCTGAGCGGCGAGGCCGACCACCGAGACATGGTGCTGCTGCCCGAGGAGATGGACAGCCAGATCATGATCTGCGTCTCCCGGGCCAAGTCCGACGAACTGGTGATCGACCTGTGAACGCCGGCCGCCCACTTCGACTCGGCGTCGCCGGACTCGGCCGCGCCTTCACGCTCATGCTGCCCACGCTCCAGCGCGACGCGCGCGTGCGGCTGGTGGCGGCCTGCGACCCGCGCGAGCCGGCGCGCGAGCGCTTCGCGAGCGACTTCGATGCGCCGGTGTACCCGGACATCGAGGGCCTGGCGTCCAACCCGGACGTCGAGGCGATCTACATCGCCAGCCCGCACCAGTTCCACGCGGAGCAGGCGCGCATCGCCGCCCGGCACGGCAAGCACGTGCTCGTGGAAAAGCCCATGGCGCTGTCCCTCGGCGACTGCAACGCGATGATCCGGGACTGCCGGGACGCCGGCGTGCACCTCATCGTCGGCCACTGCCACAGCTTCGACACGCCGTACCTGCGCGCGCGCGAGATCGCCCTGGGCGGTGAGTTCGGGCGGGTGCGCATGATCCACGCGCTCAACTACACCGACTTCCTCTACCGGCCGCGGCGTCCCGAGGAGCTGCGCACGGAGGAGGGCGGCGGCGTGGTGTTCAGCCAGGCCGCCCACCAGGTCGACATCGTGCGCCTGCTGGCCGGCACGCGGGTCAGCCGGGTGCGCGCGATCACAGGCGACTGGGACCCCAGGCGCCCGACCCAGGGCGCCTATTCGGCCCTGCTGTGGTTCGAGGGCGGGGCGTTCGCCAGCGTCAGCTACAACGGCTACGGGCACTTCGACTCGGACGAATGGTGCGGCTGGATCGGCGAGATGGGCGCCGAGAAGTCGCCCGAGGCGTACGGCGCCGCGCGCCGCAAGCTGGCGACCGTGGGTTCGCCGGAGGAGGAGGCGCGCCTGAAGGCGGCCGGCACCTATGGCGGGCCCGGCTACGTGCCCGCGTCCGCGGGCGCGCCGCCGGCGTGGCACCAGCATTTCGGGCCGGTCGTGGTGTCCTGCGAGCGCGGCGATATCCGTCCGTTGCCCGACAGCGTCTGCGTGTACGGGGACCTCACGAAGGAGCGGCGGCCGCTGGGCCGGCCCGCGGTGCCCCGCTTCGAGGTCATCGACGAACTGTACGAGGCCGTGGTGAACGGGACCGCGCCGCTGCATGACGGCGAATGGGCGCGCTCCACGCTGGAGGTGTGCCTGGCGCTGCTCGAGTCGGCGGGCTCGGGCAAGGACGTGGAGCTGCTGCGCTGAGGCGGCGCCCTTGCGTGCGCCGTGGCGCTCCGCGTGCAGGCCGTGGCCGGAGAAGGCACCGGCGCGTGCGGGCCGCCGGGGGCGGTCCAGGCGCCACGGCCCGCACCTCGCGGCGGCCCGGGTTTCATGGCGCGCCGCGCCAGACCGGGGAGATTCCCATCGATCCAGCCAAAGGGTAGGCCAAGATGCAACCGTCCCACGAGGACCTCAATTTGCTCGTCGTCTTCGAGGCGCTCATGGAGACCCGCAGCGTCTCCAAGGCCGGCGAGCGGCTGCAGCTGAGCCAGCCCTCGATGAGCCACGCGCTGTCGAAGATGCGCAAGGCGTTCGACGACCCCATGTTCGTGCGCGTCAAGAACGAGATGCAGCCGACGGCAAAGGCGCTGGAAGTCGCGGAGCCCATCCGCCAGGCCCTCGAGCTGGCACGCCGCCAGATCTTCTCCAAGGTGGCGCTGGACCTGCGCACCTCGTCGCGCCTGTTCACGATCTGCATGACGGATGTCGGCGAGACCTGCTATCTGCCGATGGTGATCAATGCCGTGCGCAAGCAGGCGCCGTGCGTGCGGCTGCGGACGGTCTCGCCGATCGTGGAGAAGCTGGAGGAGGGGCTGGAATCGGGGGGCGTCGATCTCGCGATCGGGTACTTCCCCGACATTAAGAACGGCGGCGTCTTCCAGCAGCGGCTCCTGCGCAACAGCGGGTTCATGTGCATCACGGGCAACAAGGAATTCGCCGCGCGCGGCGAGCTGGACCTCGCTTCCTTCCAGTCGGCGCTCCACATCGCAGTGCGAACGGAAGGCCGCAGCCAGGAGGTCATCGAGAAGGCCATGGCCGCGATGGGTATCCACCGCAACGTGGTGGCCACGATTCCCCACTACCTCGGCCTGCTGACCATCATCCCGCAGACCGGCCTGACGGCCATCATTCCCATGGACCTCGCCGGCGCGTTCGAGGGCAAGGAAGGCATCGCGGCCCTGCCGCTGCCGTTCGCATCGCCCAGCGTGGAGGTGATCCAGATATGGCACAGGCGCCAGCACGAGGATCCGGCGCACCGCTGGCTGCGGACACTGGTGCGGGACACGCTGCAGAGGCGGGTGCTTGACTAGGAGCGTGCCGTCATGCAGCCGGCCACCTTCCCCACGCGTGCCGCGGGCGGCGCTTCGCTTGTTCCCAGGTCGGCGGGCCAGTCCGCTGGACCGAGCATCCGGGATCGCCCCGGAGGCACCCGGCCGGGCGCAAGCGCCGGGATCCTTTCCGCTTCCAAGAACCATTCAGGAGATACCTCATGAGATTTCGCATGCTGTCGCTCGTCGTCGCGAGCCTGGCCTTGCAGCTGCAGCCGAGCGCCCAGGCGCAGAGCGCCGCCTACCCCACGAAGCCGATCCGCCTGTTCGTGGGCGCGCCGGCCGGCGGCCCCACGGACGTGATCGCCAGGTCGCTCATCCAGCAGATGGGGGATTCGCTGGGGCAGCCCGTAATCGTCGAGAACCGGGGCGGGGCCGCCGGCACGCTCGCGGCCGGCATCGTCGCGAAGTCTCCGGCCGACGGCTACACGCTGATCGTGACGCCCTCGGCGCACGCCTATGCGGCGAGCATGTACGACAAGCTCCCGTTTGATCCCGTGAAGGATTTCCGGCCGGTGGGGCAGATCGGCATGATGCCCCTCGTGGCGATTGCGAACAAGGCCTTCCCGGCGGGGTCGCTGCGCGACCTGGTCGAGCGCGCCAAGGCCCAGCCCACCGCCGTGAACTACGGCTCGAGCGGCACGGGTTCCGCCCATCACCTGGCGGGCGAGCTATTCAAGCTGCGCACGGGCATCCAGATGACGCATGTGCCCTACAAGGGCAGCGCGGGATCCATCACGGACCTCATCGCCGGCCAGATCCAGGTGATCTTCGAGCCGCTCGTGTCGGCGTTGCCGCAGATCCAGGCCGGCCGCGTGAAGGCGCTGGCCGTCATGGGCGAGAAGCGCTCCCCGGCCCTGCCGGACGTGCCGACCCCCGGCGAGGCCGGGCTGCCCGGCGTGGAAGCCAGCGCCTGGTACGGGATCATGGCGCCGGCGGGCACGCCCGACACGGTCGTCGCCAAGCTGACCGCGGCGCTGAACAAGGCCCTGGCCGACCCTTCCACGCGCGCGAGTCTGCAATCGCAGGGCGTCGACGTCACGCCCGGGCCGCCGCAGATGTTCATGGACCTGATCACCAGCGAGATCGCGCGCTGGCGGCCGATCATCCAGGCGGCGGGAATCCGCGCGGAGTAGGCGAGGCGCATGCATTCACACCGCAAACTGCAGCCTCCGTCGGTCGTCAACATCGAGGATCTCCGCCGGCTGGCCAAGAGGCGGCTGCCGCAGGTGATCTGGGACTACCTGGAAGGCGGCGCGGAGGACGAAGTGACGCTGCGGCGCAACCGCGCCGCCTTCGACCGCTATCACCTCCTGCCGCGGATGGTCACGGGCAAGGGCTCGCGCGACCTGTCCATCACGCTGTTCGGGCAGCGGCTCGCGGCGCCCTTCATGATCGGGCCGACGGGCCTCAACGGCATCTACGTGCCGGACGCGGACCTCATGCTGGCGCGCGCGGCCGCAGCGGCGGGCGTGGCGTTCTCGCTGTCCGCCGGCTCGAACAACGACATCGAGGCCGTGGCCAGGGCATCGGCTGGACCCAAGTTCTTCCAGCTCTATCCGTGGGGCGGACGCGAGGTCGCGACCAGGCTGCTGGCGCGCGCACACACGGCCGGCTACTGCGCGCTCATGGTCACGGTCGATTCGCTGATCCCGGGCAACCGTGAGCGGGATGTGCGGAACCGATTCGCCCATGCACTGCATTTCTCTCCGCGCATCGTCTGGGACGCGGCGACCCATCCGCGATGGGTCGTTTCCACATGGTTCGCCCGCGGCATGCCGCGCTTCGAGAACCTGGCTGAGTTCCTGCCACCGGGCTCCGACGCGTACGCGCTGGCCGCCTATACCCGCGCGCAGCGCAATCCGTTCTACAGCTGGGAGGATGTCGCCTGGCTTCGCTCGCAGTGGGCGGGCCCCTTGGTGGTCAAGGGCATCCTCACCGCGGACGACACGCGCCTGGCCGCCTCCCATGGGGCGGACGCCGTCGTGGTGTCCAACCATGGCGGGCGCAGCCTTGACGGCTTGCCCGCCACGCTGGACATGCTGCCCTCGGTCGCCGCCGCTGCCGGGGGCATGCCCGTCCTGGTCGACAGCGGCTTTCGGCGGGGCTCCGACATCGTCAAGGCCCTCGCCCTTGGCGCGCGCGGCGTGCTGCTGGGCCGGGCGCCCCTGTACGGCGTGGCTGCGGCGGGGGAGGCCGGCGCAAGTCGCGCGCTCGAGATCCTCCTGCAGGAGACGGACCGCGTCATGGGCTTGTTGGGGGTGGACTCGGTGGACGCGCTGGGGCACCAGCACGTTGGCCTGCAGCCGGCATGACGCGGCGGGAAAAACTGCAGTTTCCCGGCCGGCGCCGGAGAAGGACCGAAGCAGCATCGGCGGCACAGGCCCCTTGGCAGGGGCGGCATAGACCTCCTCGGCGGGGGCGGTGATGCCGCCGGGACCGGCAGTTCGCGATACCCGCAGGCGCAAGCTGCGGGCCGCGTGTCGCAGGCACCGTGGTCTGGTCAAGAGGTGCGCAACTCCCGCACGCGCATCCCGGGCGGCGCAGCCGCGGAGCGGGGCGCTGAAGCCAATCGGCCGCCGCTGTCTCGAGCGGACGGGAAGCCGCTCGCTGAAGGTTGACGCGCCGAAGTGCGCGCGTAGCCTGGTGCCAAGCGTGCGACGCGGGGCGAAAAGTCTATGGCCTGCCAGAACGAAGGCGTTGGGCATCGTCCCGGCATTGCCCGTGCAACCGCATGGTTTTGTGATCTGGATCAGCATGCCGCCTACTGAGAACAGCAGAATGTACGGTGCTATATT
>CAMLKR010000042.1 GCA_946480565.1 uncultured Arenimonas sp.
ACCGCGCCCAGAAGCGCGGCGGCAAGGGCCGCTCGGCCACCGCGGTGAAGGAAGAAGACTTCATCGACCGCCTGTGGGTGGTCAATACGCACGACACCCTGCTCACCTTCACCAGCACCGGCCGCGTGTTCTGGCTCAAGGTCTACCAGTTGCCCGACGCCGGCCCGAACTCGCGCGGCCGGCCGATCATCAACTGGATCCCGCTGCAGGAAGGCGAGAAGGTCCAGGCCGTGCTGCCGGTGCGCGAATTCGACGACGGCCACTTCGTGTTCTTCGCCACCCGCGACGGCACGGTCAAGAAGACCCCGCTCAGCGAATATTCCCGCCCGCGCTCCACCGGCATCTGGGCCATCAACCTCGACGAGGGCGATGGCCTGGTGGACGTGCAGCTGACCAACGGCGAGCGCGACATCATGCTGTTCGCCAGCAACGGCAAGGCCGTGCGCTTCGACGAGGGCGAGGTCCGTTCGATGGGCCGCACCGCCACCGGCGTGCGCGGCATGCGCCTGAAGGAGGACGGCGAAGGGCAGGGCGCCAAGGTCGTCAGCATGATCGTCGTGGATGGCGACGGCGACATCCTGACCGCCAGCGCCAAGGGCTTCGGCAAGCGCACCCCGGTGTCCGAATATCCGAAGAAGGGCCGCGGCACCCAGGGCGTGATCGCGCTGCAGACCAGCGAGCGCAACGGCGACCTGGTCGGCGCGATCCAGCTGACCGAACAGCACGAGATCCTGCTGATCTCCGACCAGGGCACCCTGGTGCGCACCCGCGCCGCCGAAGTCAGCCAGGTCGGCCGCAACACCCAGGGCGTCACCCTGATGCGGGTGGCGGCCGACGAGCAGCTGATCGCGGTCGAGCGGGTGGACGTGCTCGATGCCGGCGACGACGAGGCCGCCGCCGTCACGGAGCCGTCGCAGCCGCAGCCGGAGGCTTGAGCCCGGCGGGCCGCGCGGAACTCCCCGCGCGGCCTGTACCCTAAGGCCGGTCTCCCCCTGGAGTGGTGCATGCGCCCGACCCTTACCGCCGCGGCCTGGATGGCCGCGCTGCTGCTGGCCAGCCTGCCGGCGCTGTCGCAGGTTCCCGCCCCCGCGTCCGTGCGCGCCACCGACGCCAACCGCATCTCGGAAGCGCGCGACCGCGTGCTGCCGGTGGTGGTCAGCATCCTCAACGTGCGCCAGGACTACCAGCAGGGCGAACCGGTGCTCAGCGTGTCCAGCGGCAGCGGCACCGTGGTGTCGGCCGAGGGCCACATCGCCACCAATGCCCACGTCACCCAGAACGGCAAGAGCTTCCGGGTGGTGTTCGCCGACGGCCGCGAGCTGCCGGCGCGGCTGGTCGGCACCGACACGCTGTCCGACCTGGCCGTGCTCCAGGCCATCCCGCCGAAACCCGAGACCTTCGCCTACGCGGAGTTCGCCGACGTGCTCGACCTGCGCCCGGGCGACACCGTGCTGGCCATGGGCGCGCCCTGGGGCCTCTCCAATTCGATGAGCGCGGGCGTGGTCAACAACCCGCGCCGCCTGCTGGTGTCGCTGTTCGACGACGAGGCCGATTACGAAGACCGGCTGGGCGCCGACGAGCCGACCGGCCGCTACTACGCCTGGATCCAGCACGACGCGGCGATCGCCCCGGGCAATTCCGGCGGTCCGCTGGTGGACCTGAGCGGCCGCATCGTCGGCGTCAACACCCGCGGCATGATCTTCGGCGGCGACCTGGCCTTTGCCATCCCCGGTCCCGATGCCGGCGAGGTGGTGCGGGCCCTGATCGCCAAGGGGCGGATCGAGCGTGCCCACTTCGGCTTCCGGCTGCGCTCGCTCAAGGGCACCGGCAAGACCCGGGGCGTGCTGGTGAACGCGGTCGAGCGCGGTTCGGCGGCGGAAAAGGCCGGCCTGCGCGCCGGCGACCTGGTGCTGGCCATCGACGGGACTGCGGTCAGCGCGCCGCAGCCGGTCGACGTGCCGGCCCTGCAGCGTCGCCTGGCCGAGCTGCCGATCGGCAAGCCCGTGCAGCTGGACATCGACCGCGACGGCCAGGCCCGCCGGATCCGGCTCGAAGCCGCGGCGCAGCCGGAAGACCGAGGTGAAGAGGGCGCCTTCCTGCCGTTCGGCCTGTCGGTGTCCGAGCTGACGCCGGCCATGGGTCGGCGCCGCAATTTCGACGGGGCCCGGGGCCTGCTGGTCACCGGCATCCGCCCCGGCGGCCCGGCGGCCATCGCCCGGCCGGCCCTGGCGCAGGGCGACCTGATCCTGCGCGTCGGCGGCAAGCCGGTGCGCAGCATCGAGGACCTGGTCGCGGTGGCGGGCAAACCCGCCGGCGACGACAAGCCGCTGGTGATCGAGTTCCAGCGCGAGGCCGAACAGCGCCTGGCGCTTCTGTCGCCTCTGCATGGCGACCGGGTGCGCACTCCGCTGCCGGAGCTGGCCAAGGCCTGGTCGGGCGTCGAAGTGCAGCCGGTGACCGCGTCGCTGGCGCGCGACCTCGGCCTGCCGGCACCGGGATTCCGCATCACCCGGGTCTATCCGGGCAGCCCGCTGGGCGCCGCCGGTGCCGAGGTCGGCGACCTGATCACGGCGATCGACGGCGAGCCGCTGCGCGCCGCCAACGAAACCTCGGCCGACGGCTACCACCAGCGCGTGCGCGACCTGCTGATCGGCAGCCGCGCCGAGTTCAGCGCGCTGCGCGAGGGCAAGCCGCGCAGCTACGCCGTCACCCTGGCCGAGTCGCCGGTCAACACCTCGGGCCTGCGCACCCTGGCGCTGACCCGCCTGCGCGCCCAGCTGCGCGAATTCGGCTTCTACGACCGCGCCGCGCGCCGGCTGCCGGCCAGCCAGGCCGGCGTGGTGGTGGACGGCGTCGAGGCCGGCGGTCCGGCCGGCCTGGCCCACCTGCAGGGCGGCGACATCATCATCAGCCTCGCCGACCAGCCGGTGCGCGACCTGCCCGGGCTGGCGGCGGCACTGGACACCGCCCTGGCCAAGGGCAACGGCAGCGTGATCCCGCTGCAGGTGCTGCGTGGCCCCGAAACCCGCATCCTCTACCTCGAACGCTACTGGCTCACGGAGACGCCATGACCCTGGTCCGCCCCCTGCTGTTGACGGCCCTGCTGGCCCTGGCGCCGTCGCTGAGCGCGGCCGAAGCCGCCGCCGAGCCCTTCGAGGACTATCGGCCGATCTACCGCGACCTGGTGCAGCAGCACGCCGAGGCCGTGGTGACGGTGAAGTTCGTGATGTCGGTGGTGAACTCCGGCAACGAGCAGCGCATCGAGGACCGCACCCAGGCGGTGCTGGTCAGCGACGATGGCCTGATGATCGTGCCGGACCGCTCGGTGAGCCTGGACTTCAGCACCTTCGGCAACGTCACGCCGGGCCAGGCGGCGCCGGTGGCCAAGTCCAGCGACTTCCGCATCCGGCTGGCCGGCACCGAGGACTGGCTGCCCGCCGACCTGGTCACCCGCGACGCCGAGCTGGGCCTGGCCTGGCTGCGCCTGCGCAACCCGACCGGCAAGCTCGATTACGTCGACCTGTCCGCCGGCATCAAGGCCGAGCCGGGCATGGCTTTCTTCTCCCTGCTGCGCACCTCGGACGAGTGGGGCGGGGTGCCGGTGTTCCGCCCGGGCCTGGTGCTGGGCGAAACCCGCACGCC
The DNA here is from genome assembly GCA_946480565.1 of uncultured Arenimonas sp. The sequence goes on from CAMLKR010000042.1 coordinate 3,643, forward strand.
GACCTTCCGCCTGCTGGTGGACGGCGTGCCGGGCCTGGCCTTCAGCCACGACGGCAAGCCGATGGGCTACGTGGACGTGGACCTGGCCTCGATGATGCGTTCGCGCAACACCGGCATGGGCATGGACATGGCCGACCTGGTGCTGCGCATGACGCCGGTCGACAAGGTCGCGGCCGCGACCGCGCAGGCGGCGAAGCTGCCGGTCGCCGGCGGCCAGTGAGTCCTTTGCGCTGACCGTTTTTTCCGTCGAATCCGTGGCGTCGCCGCGCCGCGCCGCCGACCTATACTGGCCGCATCCCCCCGGGAGCTGGCCATGTCTTCGATTCGTATTGCGCGCCGCCTCGCGGCGACCCTGACGCTTCTGTTCGTTGTGCTGGCCGCGGCCGGCTGCAAGCGCGACGCCAACCAGGTGCCCGAGCTCCAGCAGGGCGCGGTGGATGCCCGGCCCCGGGTCGAAGGCTTCGGCCTGGTTGCCGCCGGGCGCGGCCTGCACGAAGGGCAGCTGGCGATCGAGCTGGAGTTCTCGCAGCCGCTGGCCGCCGGACAGTCCTTCGACGAACTGCTGGTGGTGACCGGACCCAAGGGCGAGCAGGTCAAGGGAAGCTGGGTGCTGGACGATTCAGCGCAGAAGCTGCGCTTCCCCTATGTCGAGGCCAGCAGGGACTATGGCGTGGTGCTGCTGGCCGGTCTGTCCGCCGCCGACGGCAAGACCCTGGGCAAGGAGGAGCGGCGCAAGGTGAACACCGGCCCGGTCGAACCGGCGGTGGGTTTCGCCTCGCAGGGCAGCGTGCTGCCGGCGCGCGACACCCGCGGCCTGCCGGTGGTGTCGGTGAACGTGCCCGAGGTGGACGTCGAATTCCTGCGCGTGCGCGACAACGAGGTCGCGAACTTCTTCGTCGGCTACCAGCGCGGCGGCCGCCGCGGCGGCTGGGAGCTCGGCGACAGCGAATGGCAGGACCGCGTCGCGATCAACCGCATCGCCGACTCGGTCTACCTCAACCGCTTCGTGCTGGGTGGCGGCGAGAACGAACGGCGGCTGAGCTACCTGCCGGTGCAGAACATCACCGAACTGCAGCAGCCCGGCCTGTACTTCGCCCTGATGCGCCGGGTCGGCGCCTACGGCGACGACTACGAAACCGCGATCTTCTTCATCAGCGACATCGGCCTGCACCTGCGCGCCTACGGCGACCAGGTCTTCGTGCACACGGCCTCGCTCAAGAGCGGCGCCGCCGCCGGCGACGTGGCGCTGGAAGTGCTGGACCGCAAGGGCGAGGTGGTGGCCAAGGCCGTCACCGACGGCAGCGGCAATGCCCGGGTCGGCTACAGGCTCGACGCCAGCCACGTGCTGGTCGCGCGCAGCGGCAACGATGTGTCCCTGCTGCCGTTCAACCAGCCGGCGCTGGATCTTTCCGAATTCGCGGTGGCGGGCAGGCCGCAGGCCTGGTTCGACGTGTTCGCGTGGTCGGGCCGCGACCTGTACCGGCCGGGCGAGACCGTGCGCATCTCGGCGCTGATGCGCGATTTCGACGGCCGCGCGGTCAAGGCGCAGCCGCTGTTCCTGAGCCTGAAGCAGCCCGACGGCAAAGTGTTCCTGGAAACCCAGCTGGCGCCGGGCGAGGGCGGTTATTACGGCTGGAGCCAGGCGCTGCCCGCCGACGTGCCGACCGGCCGCTGGCAGGTGGAGTTCCGCACCGCGCCGGGCGCCGCCGAGGTGGTGCAGGGCATGAGCCTGCGCATCGAGGAGTTCCTGCCCGAGCGCATGAAGCTGGAGCTGAGCTCGGCGCAGGCCACGCTGCGGCCCGGCGAGAAGCTGACGGTGGACGTGGATGCCGCCTATCTCTACGGCGCGCCGGCCGCGGGCAACCGCTTCACCGCGCGCCTGGCCGTGACGCCCGACCAGCATCCCGTCGAGCAGTATCCCGACCACTTCTTCGGCGACCCGACCATCACCCTGCCCAAGGACGCGAAGGACATGGTGGACGAGGCGCTGGCCGGCAACGGCCGCCTGCGCACCCGGCTCGCGCTGCCCGAGGAAGCATCCAATCCGGGCGCACCGGTCGCGGTCGTGGTCACCGGCAGCGTCTACGAGAGCGGCGGCCGCCCGGTCAGCCGCAGCCTCAAGCGCAGCGTGTGGCCGGCGCCGCAGCTGGTCGGGGTGCGTCCGCTGTTCGATCTCAAGGAAGGCGCGCCGGCCAACGGCGTCGCCGGCTTCGAGGTCCTGCGCAGCGATGCCACCGGCAAGCTCTCCGCGGCACCTGAGCTGAAGGCCAGCCTGGTGCGCGAACTGCGCGACTACCACTGGCGCCAGGACAGCGGCGGCTGGGGGTACGACTTCACCAGCCGGTACGAGACGGTGGAGACCCGCAGCCTGGCCACCCAGCCCTCCGGCGGCACCCGCATCGACTTCCAGGTGGAGTGGGGCGAATACCGCCTCGAGATCACCGACCCGGCCACCGGCCTGACCACGCGCCTGCCCTTCGTCGCCGGCTGGAGCTGGGACAACCAGAACCGCGGGCTCGACGCGCGCCCCGACAAGGTCAAGCTGGCGCTGGACAGGACCGCCTACCGGGCCGGCGACAAACTCAAGGTCACGGTGACGCCGCCCCAGCCGGGCCCCGGCATCCTGATCGTGGAAAGCGACCGGCTGCTGCACGTGCAGCCGCTGGACGCCAAGCCCGGCGCCACCTACGAGCTCGCGGTCACCGAAGACTGGGAGCGCCATGACGTCTACATCACCGCCCTGGTGTTCCGCGGCGGTTCGGCGGTGGAGAAGGTCACGCCGGCGCGCGCCGTCGGCGTCGCCCACGTGCCGATGGACCGCGCCGCGCGCAGCGTGCCGGTGACGGTCGAGACGCCGAAGCAGACGCGACCCGAGCAGGACCTGCCGGTGACCATCACCGCGCCCGCCCTGGCCGGCAAGACCGCCTGGGCGACGGTGTCGGCGGTGGACGTCGGTATCCTCAACATCACCCGCTTCCCGGTGCCGGACGCAGCGAAACATTTCTTCGCCCAGCGCCGGCTCGGCGTGGATGCGCGTGATCTCTATGGCCGCGTGATCGAGAGTTTCGAGGGCGAGGCGGCGACGCTGCGTTTCGGCGGCGACATGGCCCTGGCGGCCTTGCCGCAGGCGCGCCGCCCGACCGCGCGGGTGCAGACGGTGGACCTGTTCGCCGGCCCGGTGAAGCTCGACGCGCAGGGCCGCGCCCAGGTGAACGTGGCGGTGCCGGACTTCAACGGCACGCTGCGGGTGTCGGCGCTGGTCTTCAGCGACGAGGTCTACGGCCAGGGCAGCAGCGAGAGCGTGCTGCGCGCGCCGATCCTGGCCGAGGTCAGCGCACCGCGCGCGCTGGCCCCGGGCGACCGCAGCACGGTCACGCTGGACCTGCAGAACTACACCGGGGCAGCGGGCGAGTTCACGGTCAGCCTCGACACCCGCGGGCCGATCGCGGTGGCCGGCGAGCGCCGCAAGGTGGCGCTGGCGGCCGAGGAAAAGACCACGCTCAGCTACGCGCTCAGCGGCACCGAGGGTTTCGGCGTCGGCACCTTGCGGCTGCGCGTGGAGGGCGGCGGCCATGCGGTCAACCGCGAGTTCGACGTGCCGGTGCGTGCGGCCTGGAGCGGCATCGTGCGCTCGCGCGCGCAGAGCCTGGCCCCGGAGGCATCTCTGGCGCTGGGCAGCGACCTGGCCGCCGGGCTGATGCCTGGCACGGTGTCCACGCGACTGACGGTGACCGCGGTGCCGCCGATCCCGTTCGCGCGCGCGCTGCAGGACCTGCTGGACTACCCCTACGGCTGCGTCGAGCAGACCACCACGCGCGGCTACGCGGCCCTGCTGCTCGATGGCGACAGTGCGCGCCGCATGGGCTTCACCGGCCTGGACGAAACCACGCGCCGCCAGCGCCTCGAAGGCGCCTTCAGCCGCCTGGCGGCCCTGCAGACCGAGAACGGCCACTTCTCGATGTGGGGCGGCGACGACAGCACGCCGATCCTGACCCCGTACATCGCCGAGTTCCTGCTCGGCGCGCGCGAGGCCGGGTTCGCGGTGCCCGAGGCGATGCTGCAGAAGTCGCTCGAACGGCTCAACGAGGACCTGCTCACCGGTGGCGTGCCCTTCTACGCCTACGACGAGTCGGACCACCTGCGTTTCGCCTACCAGGCCCAGGCCGGCTACGTGCTGGCCAAGCTGAACCGGGCGCCGCTGGGCACGCTGCGCGCGCTCTACGACAACGAGCGCGGCAAGGCCCGCACCGGCCTGCCGCTGCTGCAGCTGGGCCTGGCGCTGGTCCTGCAGGGCGACGAGGCGCGCGGCGCCAAGGCGATCAACGAAGCCCTGGCCAAGAAGGACCAGCGGCCGCGCTGGCTCGGCGACTACGGCAGCGAGCTGCGCGACCGCGCCCTGATGCTGGCCCTGCTGCGGGAGAACGGCCGCGGCGGCAAGCCGCAGGACGACCGCCTGCTGGCCCTGTCGCGCGACCTGCAGGCGCGCGGCGCCGAGCGCCACTACTGGCTCAGCACCCAGGAACAGATCGCCCTGGCGCGGCTGGGCCGGGCACTGACGCTGGACGCATCGGGCACCTTCTCCGGCCAGCTGGCCGTGGGCGGCGAAACCGACGAGCTCAGCGCGGACAGGCTGTTCAGCCGTGACTTCGGCATCGGCGACCTCAATGCCGGCGTGCGCTTCACGCCGAAGGCGCAGGCGCCGGTGTTCGCCAGCATCGACGTGGCTGGCGTGCCGCGTACGGCCCCGGCGCCCGACGACAGCGCGATCAGCGTACAGCGCAGCTGGCACAACCCCGACGGTACGCCCTGGAAGCCGGGTCCGCTGAAGGAAGGCCAGGTGCTGGTGGCGGCCCTGCGCATCGAAGCGCGTGAGGCCATGCCCGATGCGCTGGTGGTCGACCTGCTGCCGGCCGGCCTGGAAGTCGAGAACCTCAACCTGACCGATCCCGCGCAGTGGGCCGATGTCAGCGTCGGCGGCACCCCGCTCGGCGACCGCGGCGATGCCGCCGAAGTGCTGCACGAGGAGTATCGCGACGACCGCTACGTGGCGGCGATCAAGCTCTACGCCGGCCAGGCCACCCAGCTGTTCTACCTGGTGCGGGCCGTGACGCCGGGCACTTATGTGGTGCCGCCGCCGCAGGTCGAGGACATGTATCGGCCCGAGCTGCGCGGCGTCGGTCGCGCGGTGCCGGCGTCTGTGACCGTCGTGCAGCCCTGAGATGGCGACGGCGGCACCCCGGGGCGGTCCGCGCGTGGCGCGGGTCGCCTGGCCTTGGAAGGGCCGCGGCGATACCGCCCGGCCCGGGCGCCGGATCCCGCGCGCCCGAACGGTGTTGATCGCCACGGGCGGCCTGCTGGCCCTGCTGTTCTGCCTGGACCGCCTGTTCCCGCCGCCGCTGCCTGCTGCCGACGGCGGCGGCGCCGTGGTGCTGGCAGCCGACGGCACGCCGCTGCGCGCCTTCGCCGACCGTGAGGGCGTCTGGCGCTACCCGGTCACGCTCGACCAGGTGTCGCCGCATTACCTCGAGGCGCTGGTCACCTACGAGGACCGCTGGTTCCGCCGGCACCCGGGCATCAATCCGTTCGCGCTGCTGCGGGCGGGCGGCCAATGGCTGGCCAATGGCCGCGTGGTGTCGGGCGGTTCGACCCTGAGCATGCAGGTCGCGCGCATCCTGGATCCGCATCCCCGCACCGCGACCGGCAAGCTGCGCCAGGGCCTGCGCGCGCTGCAGCTGGAGTGGCGGTTCTCGAAGGACGAGATCCTGACGCTCTACCTCAACCACGCGCCCTTCGGCGGCACCATCGAAGGCGTCGAGGCGGCCAGCTGGGCCTACCTGGGCAAACCCGCGCGCAATTTGTCGCAGGCCGAGGCGGCGCTGCTGGCGGTGCTGCCGCAGGCCCCCAGCCGGCTGCGCCCCGACCGCCACCCCGAGGCGGCGCGGGCGGCCCGCGACAAGGTGCTGGCGCGGATGGCGGCGCGGCAGGTCTGGTCCGCCGCCGACGTGGCCGACGCACGCATCGAACCGGTGGTGTCGCGCCGGCTGCAGCCGCCGATGTCGGCGGCGCTGCTGGCGCAGCGGCTGCGCGCCGAAGCGCCGGACCAGGCGCGCATCACCAGCACGCTCGACGCCGGGCTGCAGCGCCTGCTCGAACAGCGCCTGGCCGCGTATTTCGCCCGCCTGCCCGAACGCACCTCGGCCGCGCTGCTGGTGGTGGACAACGCCAGCCTGGAGGCGCGCGCCTACGTCGGTTCGCTGGAGTTCGGTGACGCCGCCCGTCTGGGCCACGTGGACATGGTGCGGGCGACCCGTTCGCCCGGATCGACCCTGAAGCCCTTCCTGTACGGGCTGGCCATCGACGACGGCCTGGTGCATTCGGAAAGCCTGCTGGTGGACGCGCCCCAGAGTTTCGGCGACTACCGGCCGGCCAACTTCGACCCCGCCTTCAATGGACCGGTGTCGGTGGCCGAGGCGCTGCGCCTGTCGCTGAACGTGCCGGCCGTGGACGTGCTCGACCGGCTGGGACCGGAGCGTTTCGCCGCCCGGCTGGCGCACGCCGGCCTGACCCTGCAGCTGCCGCGTGGCGCCCGGCCGAACCTGTCGATCATCCTCGGCGGCACCGGCACGCGGCTGGAGGAGCTGGTGGGCGCCTACGCTGCGCTCAACCGCGACGGCCTGGCCGGCCCGGTGCGCTACCGCCCGGACGCGCCGCGCCAGGACCGCCGGCTGCTGTCGCCGGGCGCGGCCTGGATCGTGCGCGAGATCCTGGAGCAGCACGGCCGCCCCGGCCAGCGCGAGGACGGCTTCGACACCAGCGGCCGCCCGCGCGTGGCCTGGAAGACCGGCACCAGCTACGGCTTCCGCGACGCCTGGGCGCTGGGTGGGACGGCGCGCTACACCGTCGGCGTCTGGGTCGGGCGGCCGGACGGTACCCCGCTGCCGGGCCAGTACGGCGCGATCACCGCGTTGCCGCTGCTGTTCGAAGTGGTCGACAGCCTGCCGCGCGCTTCCAGCGATACGCGCCGCCGCGCGCCACCCGCCGGCGTGCGCAAGCTCGACATCTGCTGGCCGCTGGGCCTGCCGCCGGATCCGGCGGCGCCGTCGCTGTGCCACGAAAAACGCGAGGCCCTGGCCCTGGCCGGCGTGCTGCCGCCGACCCTGCCCGAACGCGAATCGCGGCTGTGGGGCAGCGGGCGGCTGGTGCTGGAGCTGGACGCGGCCACGGGGCAGCGGCTCAGCGCCAGTTGCTCAGGTGCGCATACCCGTCGCCGCATCGAAGTGGCGCGATGGCCCGGCCTGGCCTATCCCTGGCTGCCGGCGGCCACCCGGCGCGCCAGCACGATCCCGCCGCTGGCGCCCGACTGCGCGCCCGACGCCCTGGCGGCGATGGAAACCCTGCGCATCGACGGCCCCGGCGACGGCGCCCGGCTGGCGCGTGCGCCCGGCAGCCCGCAGGCGCCGACGCTGCGCCTGCGCGCCGTCGGCACCGACGCGCGCGTGCGCTGGCTGGTGAACGGGCGCCTGGCGGGCGAAAGCCGCGGCGGCCGGCCGTGGTTGCACGCCTTCGACGAACCCGGCGAACAGCGCATCACCGCCCTGGCCGACACCGGCGCCTGGGCCGAGCTCCGCCTGCGCGTGCTGCGCTGATGACGGCGCAAAAGGAAAGGGCGGCCGAAGCCGCCCTTTCCGGAGCCATCACCGCAAGGTTCAGGCCAGGTGTTCAAGCACGTAGTCGGCCGAGGAAACCTTGAACTCGCCGGGGGCTTCGACGTGCAGCTGCTTGACGACGCCGTCCTCGGCGTACAGCGCGAACCGCTTGGCGCGCAGGCCCATGCCGAAGGCGGTGGCGTCGAGCTCCAGGCCCAGGGCCTTGGTGAACGCGCCGTTGCCGTCGGCGAGCATGTGCACACCGGCCGGCACGTTCTGGTCCTTGGCCCAGGCGCCCATCACGAACGCGTCGTTGACCGACAGGCAGGCGACGTCGATGCCGCGCTTGCTGAACTCATCGAACTTCTCGACGTAACCCGGCAGGTGCTTGGCCGAGCAGGTGGGGGTGAAGGCGCCGGGCACCGCGAACAGCACCACCTTCCTGCCGCCGAACAGCTCGTGGGTGTCCACGGGCTGCACGCCGTCGCGCAGTTCATTGAGGGTGGCCTGGGGAATCTTGTCGCCGATCTGGATGCTCATGGCAGCTCCGGTGGGGTGGGGGAGGCGGACGCGCAGTGTACCCAGCGCGCGTGACCGGCGCGTGGGCGTGAACGTGGGTTTCTGGGGCCGGGCGGAAGGTTTTTCAACGCCTTGAAGGCCCGTCGGCGGGCCCTATCTTCCGGTCATGGCGGCCCCGCGCCGTCGAACCCACGGAGACCAACCATGAGCCTGATCCGCTATTCCGCCAGCAACCCCCGCGCCCTGCAGGACGAGATCAAGCAGGTGTTCGACAAGTTCCTCAACAACGACGACACCGACGCCTCCAGCGTCGTCACCAGCCAGTGGGTCCCGCGCGTGGACATCAAGGAGGAAGCCGACCGCTTCCTTATCTTCGCCGACCTGCCGGGCGTGGACCCGAACGCGATCGAGGTGCAGATGGACAAGGGCATCCTTTCGATCAAGGGCGAGCGCCGCACCGAGTCGGCCGCGCAGGGCGACCGCTATTCGCGCATCGAGCGCGCGCACGGGGTGTTCTACCGCCGCTTCGCGCTGCCCGACAGCGCCAACCCCGAGGGCATCACCGCCGCCGGCAGGCACGGCGTGCTGGAGATCAGCATCCCCAAGCGCCCGGAGACCACGCCGCGCCGCATCCAAGTGCAGTAAGCGACGCGGGCCGCCAGGGAAGGCGGCGCGTTCCCGGCCCGCCGCTCCGTGCGCGGAGCGGCGGGGCCGGAGGCGTACAATCCAACCCGCGGCGATCCCGCGGGTTTTCCTTTGCCAGAGGCAGACGATGCAGTTCAAGGACTACTACGAAACCCTCGGCGTGGAGCCGACGGCCGGCGAGGCGGAGATCAAGACCGCCTACCGCCGCCTCGCCCGCAAGTTCCACCCGGACGTGAGCAAGGAAAAGGGCGCCGAGGAGCGCTTCAAGGCCGTCAACGAGGCCTACGAGGTGCTGCGCGACAAGGACAAGCGCGCCGAATACGACCAGCTGCGCGCGCACGGCTACCGCCCGGGCGAGGAGTTCCGCCCGCCCCCCGGTTTCAACCCCGGCGGCTTCGGCGGAGGCGGTTTCCGCTTCGAGCAGGACTTCGGCAATGGCGGCGGCTTCAGCGACTTCTTCGAATCGCTGTTCGGCGGCGGCCGCGCCTCGGGCCGCGCGGCGCCCCAGGGCGACGTGCGCGCCAAGCTGGCGATCACGCTGGAGCAGGCCCATGCCGGCGGCAAGCAGCGCATCAGCGTCGACGGGCGCACGCTGGAAGTGAACATCCCGGCCGGCGTCGCGCCGGGCCAGGTGATCCGCCTGGCCGGCCAGGGCCGCCGCGGCGCGGGTCCCGCGTCCGACCTGCTGCTGGAGATCGACTACCGGCCGCACGGGGAATTCGAGGTCGACGGCCGCAACGTGCTCTACACCCTGCCGCTGGCGCCGTGGCAGGCGGCGCTGGGCGCCACCGTCAGCGTGCCGACCCTGGGCGGGTCGGTGGAGCTGCGGGTGCCGCCGGATTCGGACACCGGACGCAAGCTGCGCCTGCGCGGCCGCGGCCTGCCGGGCAAGCCGGTGGCCGGCGACCAGATCGTCGAGATCGAGGTGCGCGCCCCGCGCGCCGACACCGAGGCGCAGAAGGCGCTGTACCGGCAGATGGCCGAGGCCTTCGATTTCGATCCCGGCCGCGCCTGAGCCCGGGCATGAAAAGGCCCGCTTGCGCGGGCCTTGTCATCCGGAGCCGGATTGCATCAACCGCCGGCCAGCAGGCCGTTGATGACCTCGATCAGCTGGTTTTCGTTGAAGGGTTTGGTGATGTAGGCCTTGGCGCCCTGGCGCATGCCCCAGACCTTGTCGGTCTCCTGGTCCTTGGTGGTGACCAGGACGATGGGGATGTGCGCCGTGGTCGCTTCCTTCGAGATCGCGCGTGTGGCCTGGAAGCCGTTGAGGTTCGGCATCACCACGTCCATCAGGATCAGGTCGGGCTTCTGGGCCTTGGCGGCTTCCACGCCGGCGGCGCCGTCCTCGGCGGTCAGGGCCTCGTGGCCCAGCTTTTCAACAATGCGCTTCATGCCCATCAGCTGGGACGGGGAATCGTCGACGATCAGGATGCGTGCCATGAATGGGCCTCCAACAGGTAGGTGATTGTATGCCGTGCCGGTGGCCTGGGTGCAAGCCGGGATCAGAGCCTGACAACCGTTCGTCCGAACGACCCGCCTGCCAGCATGGTCGGGAAAACGCCGGAGAGCCCGTCCAGCGTGGTTTCCCGGGTGCAGATGGCCTCCAGGTGCGCCGGCTTCCAGGCGCCGGACAGCCGCTCCCAGACCTGCTCGCGCTGGCCGCGGGCGGTGCCGGCGGAAGCGATGCCGAGCAGGGAAACGCCCCGGATGATGAAGGGCATCACCGTGGTCGCGAGACCGGGGCCGCCGGCCAGGCCGCAGCTGGCGATGTTGCCGTAGGGCTGGATGACGCGGGTCAGGGCCGCCAGCGCCGGGTCGCCGACGTTGTCGATGGCGCCGGCCCAGCGGGCGTTCTCGAGCGGGCGCCGGGCGCCGTCGAGGGTGTCGCGGGGGAAAATCTCGCGGGCGCCCAGCTGGCGCAGGAAATCCGCGTGTTCGGCCTTGCCGGAGATGGCGTGGGCCTCGTAACCGGCGCGGGTCAGGATGTCGATCGCCAGGCTGCCGACGCCGCCGGTGGCGCCGGTGACCACCACCGGGCCCATGGACGGGGTCTGGCCGTTCATTTCCATGCGCAGCAGGGACAGGCCGGCGGTGAAGCCCGCGGTGCCCAGCACCATGGCTTCGCGCGTCGTCAGGCCGGCGGGCAGGGGGATCGTCCATTCGGACGGCAGGCGCACGATTTCCGAGTAGCCGCCATCGCGGGTTTCCGACAGGCCGCTGCCGGTGCACAGCACGGCGTCGCCTTCCTTGAAGCGCGGGTCGGTCGAGGCGACCACACGGCCGGCCACGTCGATGCCGCCCACCAGCGGGAAACGCCGCAGGATCTTGCCGGTGCCGGTGCCGGCCAGCGCGTCCTTGTAGTTCACGCTGGACCACTCGGCCTTGACCACCACTTCGCCCGGCGCAAGGTCGTCGAGCGAGATCGATTCGATGCCGGCGCGGTGGCCACCCTCGTCGTGGATGCGGAAGGCGCGGAAGGAGGCGGGAAGGGACATGTTCGGGTCCTCGGTCGGGGCCTGAAAAGACGAGAGGCGCCCGGGGGCGCCTCTCGTGTTCGGGCAAGCCGGATCAGTTGGCCTTGTGGATGGCGCGCTTGTCCACGGCCATCGCGGCGTCGTGGATGGCTTCCGACAGGGTCGGGTGGGCGTGGCAGATGCGCGCCAGGTCCTCGGCGGAACCGTGGAATTCCATCGCCAGCACGCCTTCGTGCACCAGCTCGGAGACGTTCACGCCGACCAGGTGCATGCCCAGGATGCGGTCGGTTTCCTCGTGCGCGATCACCTTGACGAAGCCGGCCGGCTCGCCCATGGCGACGGCGCGGCCGACGGCCGCGAACGGGAAGCTGCCGGTCTTGTACGGGATGCCTTCAGCCTTGAGCTGCTGCTCGGTCTTGCCGACCCAGGCGATCTCCGGCTCGGTGTAGATGACCCAGGGCACGGTGTCGAGGTTGACGTGGCCCGGCAGGCCGGCAATGAGCTCGGCCACCGCGATGCCTTCCTCGAAGCCCTTGTGCGCCAGCATCGGGCCGCGCACGCAGTCGCCCACCGCCCAGATGCCCTCGACGCCGGTGAAGCAGTGCT
>CAMLKR010000043.1 GCA_946480565.1 uncultured Arenimonas sp.
GCTGGCGCCGCCGGCCGAACTCGCCGACGGCGGCAAGGTCGCCGTCACGCCCTGAATTCCCTTTCCACGCGAACCCCACGAGGCACGCCATGTCCGAGTCCCTGGTCCAGATCCGAGCGCTCACCAAGCACTACACCCGCGGCAAGCAGACCGTCGAAGTGCTGCATGGCATCGACCTCGACATCCCCAAGGGCGACTTCGTCGCGCTGATGGGGCCGTCGGGCTCGGGCAAGACGACGCTGCTGAACCTGATCGGCGGGCTCGACACGCCGACCTCCGGCTCGGTCTCGGTCGAAGGCCGACGCATCGACCAGATGTCGGGCGGCGAGCTCGCGGCCTGGCGCGCCAACCACGTCGGCTTCGTGTTCCAGTTCTACAACCTGCTGCCGGTGCTGACCGCGCAGAAGAACGTCGAACTGCCGCTGCTGCTGGCCTCGATGGGCGGCGCCGAGCGCGCCAAGCGGGCGCAGGTGGCGCTGCAGCTGGTGGGCCTGGGCGACCGCGGCGGACACAAGCCCAGCGAGCTGTCCGGCGGCCAGGAGCAGCGCGTGGCGATCGCCCGCGCCCTGGTCACCGACCCGACCCTGCTGATCTGCGACGAACCGACCGGCGACCTCGACCGCAAGACCGCCGACGAGATCCTGACCCTGCTGCAGGTGCTCAACCGCGAACACGGCAAGACGATCGTGATGGTCACCCACGACCCGAAGGCCGCCGAATACGCCACGCACACGGTGCACCTCGACAAGGGCCTGCTCGTCGACGCCGTCGCCGCGCACTGAGGACGCCGCCATGACCCGCACCGGACTGGTACTCGCCAACCTCTTCCACCGCAAGGGACGCACCTGGCTGACGCTGCTCTCGGTCATCACGGCGTTCACGCTGTTCGGCCTGCTGCAGGCCGTGATCGTCGTCTTCAGCAGCGGCGCCGACTTCGTCGGCACCACCCGCCTGGTCACCCAGTCGCGCGTGTCCTTCACCAACTCGCTGCCGATGCGCATGGTCCCGGAGATCGACGCGATCCCCGGCGTCGAGCGCGCCATGTACCAGCAGTGGTTCGGCGGCGTGAACAAGGCCGACAACACCGAGATCTTCACCTTCGCGGTCGACCCCGAACGCCTGCACGCCGTCTACCCGGAGTGGGTGATGCCGGAAGAACACTGGCAGGCCTTCGCGCGCACCCGCACCGGCATCATCGTCGGCCGCCAGGTCGCCGACCGCACCGGCTGGAAGGTGGGCGACCGCATTCCGCTGGCCTCGAACATCTTCCCGCAGAAGAACGGCAGCAAGGACTGGGAGTTCGAGGTCGTCGGCATCTACGACGGCATCGACGAGCAGTGGCAGGGGCAGACCGGCGGCATGTACATCAACCACGCCTACTTCTCCGAAGCTTCGATGTTCGGCGGCGGGTTGGCCGGCATGTTCTCGCTCAAGATCGAGGACCCGGGCATGGCCGAGGCGATCGCGCAGACCATCGACAAGCGCTTCGAGAACACCGCCGACGAAACCCGGACGATGTCCGAGAAGGACTTCAACGTGAACTTCCTCAAGCAGCTGGGCGACATCGGCCTGATGCTGCGCTGGATCCTGTTCGCGGTGTTCTTCACCCTGCTGCTGGTGGTCGGCAACACCATGGCGCAGAGCGTGCGCGAGCGCGTGCCGCAGTTCGCGGTGCTCAAGACGCTGGGCTTCACCGACAACGCCGTGCTGGGCTTCGTGCTGGCCGAGACGCTGGCGCTGTGCGCGATCGGCGGGCTGGTCGGCCTGGTGATCGCCTGGGTGCTGAGCCAGGGCATCACGCAGGCGGCCGGCGGTTTCCTGCCGCCGATCATCCTGACCGCCCAGGTCTGGATCGCCGGACTGGTGGCGATCATCGTGCTGAGCCTCGCCGTCGGCCTGATGCCGGCGCTGCGCGCGCGCCGGCTTCGCATCGTGGACGCCCTCGCGGGCCGCTGAGGAGAACCGACATGATCAAGCAGATCCTCGCGATCACCGCCATGAACGTGCGGTCCATCCCCGAGCGCTGGGGCCCGTCGCTGGTGATCGTCATCGGCCTGGCCGGCGTGGTGGCGGTGTTCACCGCGCTGCTGGCGATGGCCAACGGCTTCTCGTCGACCCTGCAGTCGGCCGGCCGCGGCGACAACGCCATCGTGCTGCGCGGCCAGTCGGGCGCGGAGCTCAACTCTGGCTTCGGCGGCGACAGCGCCCAGCTGATCAAGCTCGGCCCGGGCATCCGCAAGGGCCCCGACGGCGAGCCGCTGGCGGCCGGCGAGCTGATGGTGATCACCGAACTGGGCCGCAAGGACGATCCCGCCGCCGTCGCCAACGTGACCCTGCGCGGCGTAGAGCCGGCCTCGTTCGCGATCCGCCCGCAGCTGAAGATCACCGCGGGGCGGTCCTTCGAACCCGGCAAGCGCGAAGTGATCGTCGGCGCCGGCGTCGCCAACCAGTTCGCGGGCACGGCGCTGGGCGACACCCTGCGCATGCGCGGCTCGGACTGGACCATCGTCGGCCACTTCACCGCCGGCGACGCCAACGACAGCGAGGTCTGGGTCGACCTGGGCACGGCGCAGTCGGCGTTCAACCGCGGCAATGCCGTCAGCGCGGTGCGGGTCGGCCTGGAGTCGCCGGCGGCGATCGCCACGCTGCGCGCGGCCCTGGCCGCCGATCCGCGACTCGCCGTGGACGTGACCGAAGAGCAGGCCTACTACAGCGCCCAGACCAAGGGCGTGCGGCAGACGATCGAGGGCCTGGCCTTCGTCGTCACCTTCATCATGGGCCTGGGCGCGATCTTCGCCGCGCTCAACACCATGTACGCAGCGGTGTCCACGCGCACCCGCGAGATCGCCACGCTGCGCGCGATCGGCTTCGGCGGCATGCCGGTGCTGGCCTCGGTGATGGTGGAAGCCGTGCTGCTTTCGCTGGTCGGCGGCGTGATCGGCGCCATCGCGGCCTACGTCCTGTTCAACGGGCTGTCGGTGTCGACCCTGAGCCAGGCCAGCTTCACCCAGGTGGTCTTCGAGTTCGCGGTGACGCCCTCCCTGGTCGTGACCGGCCTGGTGATCGCCATGATCATCGGCTTCATCGGCGGCCTGCTGCCGGCGATCCGCGCCGCGCGCATGCAGGTGACCACGGCGCTGCGCACGCAGTGAGTCCTTGTGCGGCCCGGGGCAGGACGGGGAAAATCTCCTCCTGCCGCTGCGGACGCCCGACATGCCCCTGATGCAACGCCTTGGCCTGATCCTGGTGGCGATCGCCTTCAGCTTCGTGCTGGCCGTCGGCGTGGCCCGGGTCCTGGATGCGCGCAACGCCCTGCCTCCGGCGCCGCTGGCACCAGGGGCTGGACTGATGCTGCTGGGACTGGCCGGCATGGTCGCCTGTCGGTGGCTGTGGCTCCGGGCGCAGGCTCGGCGCGAACAGCAGATCCAGGCCGCCCTGGCCTTCTCGGGGCAACGCTTTGAGGCGCGGGCCCGCTGGCTTGCGCGCCTGATTCTGCTTCTCGCCTTCGTCGCCGTGTCGGCCGTGCTGGTCTATTCCGTCGTGCGCCAGCCGAGCTGGGGCCTTGCGGGCTTGACCGCCTTCTGGCTGCTGCTCACGGCGCTCATCGCCGCCCTGCTCTTTTCGATGCATCGCTCCGGAGGCCCGACGCTGGTGCTGGACGCCGCTGGCATCGAGCACGGCTGGATCGGGCGGATCCCTTGGGAACAGGTGCACGGCATCGCGTTGGTGCAAAACCGGACCCCGCGCCAGGACGTGCATTCACTGGCGCTGGGCGTCGACGGCGCCGAGCGGTTCCGCAAGCAGGTCCCGGTGTTGGCGCGCTGGATCGCGCGCGCCTTCGCCCCCGCCGAGCGCATCGAGGACGTGATCCACCTGCCCCTGGAGAACCTCGACAAGGACCCGCGCCAGGTGCACGCCGCGGCCGTTGCGCTGCGCGGCAGGATTACCCCCGGAACGATTCCCAGCTGGCACCCGCGCCTGTCCCGCGCCGATTTCCAGATCGCCGAGGAACTGCGGCGACTGGAGGATCCGGAGTCCGGCCTGTCACCGGACGAGATCCGTGACCGCCTGAGATCGCTGGAGCCGAAGGTGAGGGCGTCGCACGAGCGCGCCCTGCGCGAGGGCCGCGACGCCTTCCGTAAGGCGTGGGCCATCATCGGCGCGTCGGTACTCGCGATCCTGGCCGTGGCAGCGCATGTGATGTGGAAATCGCTCTGACCTGCCGTTCCGGCATCACATCGTTGCGGGCACGGCCGGCCGCGCGGGCGGATAATGCTGGCCCTGGCGCGGGCCGTCCGCGCACCGGAGCCCCTGCGTGGACCAGCCCGCCTCTCCCGCCATCCACCGCAAGGGCCTGAGCGCCGCGATCGGATCCTATGTGCTGTGGGGCTTGTTCCCACTGTACTGGTACCTGCTCAAGCACGTGCCCTCGCTGCAGATCATCGCCCACCGCATCGTCTGGTGCGCGGTGTTCGTGGTCGGCTATCTGCTGCTGCGCGAAGGCACGGCGTGGCTGCGCGAATCGCTGGCGCGGCCGAAGGTCGGGCGCCTGCTGGTGATCAGCAGCCTGCTGATCAGCTTCAACTGGGGCATCTACATCTGGGCGGTCACGAACGGCCGCGTGATTGAGGCGAGCCTGGGTTATTTCATCAACCCGCTGGTGAACGTGCTGCTGGGCGTGCTGGTGCTGCGCGAACGCCTGAACCGCGCGCAGTGGACCGCGGTGGCGATCGCCGCGGCCGGCGTGCTGTGGCTGGCGGTGCAGCACGGCCAGCCGCCCTGGGTGTCGCTGGCCCTGGCCTTCAGCTTCGCCATCTACGGGCTGATCCGCAAAGTGGCGCATGTGGACGCGATCCCGGGCCTGGCGATCGAGAGCCTGATCCTGCTGGTGCCGGCGCTGGCCTGGCTGGCCTGGGCGCAGGCGCAGGGCGTGGCTTCGTTCGCGCACGACGGATGGAGCAGCGACCTGCTGCTGGTGCTAGGCGGCGCGCTGACGGCGCTGCCGCTGATCGGCTTCGCCTACGGCGCGCGCCGCATCCCGTACTCGCTGGTCGGCATCCTGCAGTACATCGCGCCGACGCTGCAGCTGCTCAGCGGCGTGCTGCTGCTGGGCGAAACCTTCAGCGGCGTGCAGGCGGTCGGCTTCGGTGCCATCTGGTTCGCGCTGGCGATCTACGCGGTGGACGGCTGGCGGCGTTCGCGCCGGCAGCCGACGCAGGCCGCGGCAGAACATTGCGACGAACAGGTACCGCCCTGCGACGGCGCCACGCCGCCGCGCTGAGCATTGCCGGGGACGCAGCGGGCGCGGCACACTCGGCCATGCGCATGGGCGGTTTTCTTCACCTTTCCTTGATCATTGCGGTCCTCGCGGCAACCGCCGCGTGGCCGGCGCAGGCGCGCGAACTGCACCATTGGATCGTCGAACCGGTGCGCAGCGACACGCCCTTCGGCGGCGAGCGCTTCACCCGGTGGCTGGCCCAGGTCGGCAGCCCGCTGGAGCGGCTGGCCCAGGACGACGGTCCCGAGCTCGCCTTCGCCGTGCTCGAACCGCGCGACTACCGGCTCGACTACCGCTACCGGCGCCAGGCCGACGAGATGGGCATGCGCTTCGAGTTCCACACACCCGCGCCGCGCCTGCCCGCCCCGGTGCGCGGCACCGTCGTGCTGCTGCACGGCTGGACCATGGACGCCAGCACCCAGGGCCTGTGGGCGATGGCCCTGGCCGAACACGGCTACCGCGCGGTGCTGCTGGACCTGCGCAACCACGGCTTCTCCGGCCAGGCGCCGGCGGGCTACGGCACCCGCGAAGCCGACGACGTGCTGGCGCTGATCGCCCACCTGCGTGCGCAAAAGCGCCTGGCCGAACCGGTGCACCTGTTCGGCACGTCCTACGGCGCGGTCACGGCGCTGCAGGCCGCGGCGCGTTCACCCGGCATCGCCGGCGTGGTGGCGATGGAGCCCTATGCCAACGCCGCCGAATCGATCCGCCAGTACGCGACCCTGCTCAAGGCCGGCGACACCGGCGGCCTGCGCGGGCGACTGCTGGCCTGGTGGCTGCGGGCCACGGTACAGGACGCCGAGCTGGAGTCGGCGCTGGACCGCGCCGGCGAATCGCTGCAGCTGGACCTGCGCGCGCTCGACACCGCCGACGCGCTCGCCGCCGTGCGCGGCTGCGTGCTGCTGCTGCATGGCGCCCGCGACCGCCTGGTGCCGGTGGCCGCGGCGCGGGAACTGGCGCGCACGCCCGCGCGCCTGCACTACGTCGAGCTGCCCGACGAGAACCATTTTTCGCTGCCCGCGCGCATCGACTGGCTGCGCGAACCGGTGCGGCAATGGCTGGCGGCCGCGGGCCAGGCCGGCGCCGGCGGCTGCCCCTCGCTGTCCCTGCCCGCCGACCCGCTGCACTGAGCGCGGCGACTTGTCGGCGCCACCCGGCCATGCCCTAATCACCGGCGATGACTGACGCCGGGGCTTTCGCCGCGCTGTACCGCGACCACGTGCTGGAACACGGGCGCCATCCGCGCCACGCCGGCGAACTGGCCGGCGCGACCCATGCCGCCAACGCGCACAACACCCTTTGCGGCGACCGGATCGCCCTGGGCCTGCGCCTGGACGGCGAAGGCCGCATCGCCGAACTGCGCCATCGCAGCGAAGGCTGCCTGCTCTGCCTGGCCTCGGCCTCGCTGATGGCCTGCGACGTATCCGGCCGCGACGCCGCCGGCGTGGCGGCGCGCTTTTCCGCCCTGCGCGAAAGTTTCCGGCTTGGCGACGGCGAGGGCCTGGGCGAACTCGGCGCGCTGGCCGGCGTGGGTGCGCATCCGGCGCGGCAGCGCTGCGTGCTGCTGCCCTGGGAAGCCTTGACCGAGGCGCTGGCGGGGCCGCCGCGATGAGCGCCGGTGGCAACCGCGGCGTGCTGGAGTTCGCCACGCAGATGCGTCGCGACGGCCGCGCGCTGGCGATCTGCCTGGTCACGGACACCGAAGGCTCGACCTATCGCAAACCCGGTGCGCTGGCCGCGGTGGCCGACGACGGCCGCCGCCAGGGCACGCTGTCCGGCGGCTGCCTGGAGCCGGCGCTGGAGACGCTGGCGCGGCAGGCGATGGCCAGCGGCCGCGTGCAGGTCGCGCTGTTCGACACCCTGGGCGACGACGACCTGCTGTTCGGCTCCGGGTCGGGCTGCCGCGGCCGCATGCGGGTGCTGGCGTGGCCGGTGCCGGCGGATACGCCGGTGCCGCTGTTCGACGCGCTGGTCGAGAGCCAGGCGGCGGGCGACGGACTGTCGCTGGCGCTGCGGGTCGACGAAACCGGTCCTGGCAACGGCTACGCCTGGGGCCCGGGCCACGGGCTCGTCCTGGGCGACGGCTGCGAGGCCGAAGCGCGCCGCTGGCCGCCCGGCCTGCACGCGTCCATGGGCCATTCGATCGCGCGCCTGCAGGTGCCGGCGGCACCGCGCCTGCTGCTGGTCGGCGGCGGGCCGGAGGCCCCGCCGCTGCTGCGGCTGGCGCGCACCCTGGGCTGGGAATCAGCCGTCATCGACCATCGCGAGGCGCTGCTGGATCCGCAGCGGCTGGCCGATGCCGATCGCCGCATCGCCGCGCGCCCCGCCGCCGCACTCGCCGCCGAACCCCGGCCGCCGCAGGCGGTGCTGGTGATGACCCACCAGGCCGGCGCCGACCTGGAGGCCCTGCGCGCGCTGGCGGCGATGCCGGTGCCCTATGCCGGGCTGCTCGGCCCGCCCGCGCGTCGCGACGAACTGCTGGCACTGCTGGAACCCGAGGCCGCGGCCGCGCTGCGGCCGCGACTGCGCGCCCCGGTCGGCCTGCCCCTGGGTGGCGAAGGACCGGAGGCCATCGCGCTGGCGATCGCCGCCGACCTGCAGCGTTTTTTCCATTGCCGCGAATGACCGCGCCGCGGCACGCGCTGGTGCTGCTGGCCGCCGGCGGATCGCGCCGCCTGGGCCAGCCCAAGCAGCTGTTGGTGATCGACGGCGAAACCCTGGTGCACCGCGCTGCACGCCTGGGCCTGGCGACCGCGCCGGCCGCCGCGGTGCTGGTGCTGGGCGCGCAGGCCGAAGCGGTGCGCGCCGCGACCGGGGACCTCGCGCTCCAGGCCGTGCACTGCGACGACTGGAGGCAGGGCATGGGCGCTTCGCTGCGCGAGGGCCTGGCGGCGGTGCCGGCGGACTGCGCCGGCGCGCTGGTGCTGCTCTGCGACCAGCCCGCGCTGAATGCCGCGCACCTGCAGTCGCTGCTGGATGCCTGGCGCGCAAGGCCCGACCGGGCGGCCGCCAGCGCCTACGGCGGCGTGCTCGGCGTGCCGGCCCTGCTGCCGCGATCCTGGTTCGCCGCGCTGTCGCGATCCACCGGCGACCGCGGCGCGCGCGACCTGCTGCGACAGCACGCTGCGGAGGTGAATGCGGTGCCGGCACCGGCCCTGGCCCGGGACATCGACCATCCCGAAGACCTGCCCGTCGCCTTCACATCCGGTCGGCTTGGAACTGAAAAAAAGCAGGAGTAGGCTCGGTGACTTGCCCAGCCGCCGCCAGGGAGTCGCCATGAAGCTTTCCGTCAACGGAACCGAGCACGAGGTCGACGCCCCTTCCGACATGCCCCTGCTGTGGGTGCTGCGCGACCTGATGGGCCTGACCGGCACCAAGTACGGCTGCGGCCTCGCGCAGTGCGGCGCCTGCACCGTGCACGTGGACGGCGCGCCGATGCGCAGCTGCGTGACGCCGGCCAGCGCCGTCGCCGGCAAGACCATCACCACCATCGAAGGCCTGTCGGCCGACGGCAGCCACCCGGTGCAGCAGGCCTGGGCCGAGCTGGACGTGGTGCAGTGCGGCTACTGCCAGTCCGGGCAGATCATGGCCGCCGCCGCGCTGCTGAAGGTGGTGAACAATCCCGACGACGCCCAGATCGACGCCGCGCTGAGCGGCAACATCTGCCGCTGCGGCACCTACCCGCGCATCCGCGCCGCGGTGCACCGCGCCGCCGAGCTCGCCAAGGCCTGACATCCGCGCGCCCGCCGCCCCGCGGGCGCCGACCTATCCGCTGCACGGAGGTCCACCTTGAACGCCGACAAGAGTTTCTCCCGCCGCAAGTTCCTGCAGGCCAGCGCCCTCGTCGGCGGCGGACTGGTGGTCGCCTTCGTGGTGCCGGGCGCCAACAAGTTCGCCTTCGCGCAGGCGCCGGCCGCGGCCGCCGGCGCCGGCTTCGCGCCGAACGCCTTCCTGCGCGTCGGCGCCGACGACAGCGTCACCGTGCTGATCGCGCATTCGGAAATGGGCCAGGGCATCTGGACCACGCTGCCGATGCTGATCGCCGAGGAGCTCGACGCCGACTGGTCGAAGATCAGGGTCGAACACGCGCCGGCCGCACCGGCCTATGCCCACACCGCCTTCGGCATGCAGATGACCGGCGGTTCCACCACCACCTGGTCGGAGTTCGAGCGCTACCGCACCGCCGGCGCCACCGCGCGGGCGCTGCTGGTGCGGGCGGCCGCCGCGCGTTTCGGCGTGCCGGCGTCGGAATGCCGCACCGAAAACGGCGAGGTGATCGCCGGCGAGCAGCGCGCGCGCTACGGCGCCCTGGCAGACGACGCGGCGAAACTGCCGGCGCCGGAAAAGGTGGCGCTGAAGGACGCCAGGGACTGGACCCGGATCGGCAAGGCCACGAAGCGGCTGGACACGCCGGAGAAGATCACCGGCAAGGCGGTGTTCGGCCTGGACGTGCAGTTCGACGGCCTGCTCACTGCGGTGGTCGCGCGCTCGCCGGTGTTCGGCGGCCGCGTGAAATCCTTCGACGACAGCGCCGCGCGCGCCCTGCCCGGCGTGCGCAATGTGGTGCAGGTACCCAGCGGCGTGGCCGTGGTCGCCGACCATTTCTGGGCCGCCAAGAAGGGGCGCGACGCGCTGAAGGTGGAATGGGACCTGGGGCCGAACGCCGCGCTGGATTCGACCGCGATGCGCGCCGAGTTCGCGCGCCTGGCCGGTACCGACGGCCTGACCGTCGTGCAGGCCGGCGATGCCCGCGGCAAGCTCTCGACGGCCGCCGGCAAGGTGGTCGAGGCCGAATACGTCGTGCCCTATCTGGCGCATGCGGCGATGGAGCCGCTCAACTGCACGGTGAAGATCGGCGCCGACGGCTGCGATGTCTGGACCGGCACCCAGTTCCAGACCATGGACCAGAACGTCACCGCGCAGATCACCGGCCTCAAGCCCGAACAGGTGCGCATCCACACCACCTTTCTGGGCGGCGGCTTCGGCCGGCGCGCCACGCCCACCTCCGATTTCGTCGCCGAGGCCGTGCAGGTGGCCAAGGCCGCCGGCGCGCCGGTGAAGACGGTCTGGACCCGCGAGGACGACACGCGCGGCGGCTACTACCGGCCGATGTACCTGCAGCGCGCGCGCATCGCCCTGGGCGAAGACGGCCTGCCGACGGCCTGGGACCATGTGATGGTCGGCCAGTCGATCCTGATCGGCTCGCCGTTCGAGGCGGCCATGGTCAAGAACGGCATCGATTCGACCTCGATCGAGGGCACGGCCGATTCGCCTTACATGAAGGGCGTTCCCGACCACCGCGTCGACCTGCATTCGCCGCAGACCGGCATCCCGGTGCTGTGGTGGCGCTCGGTCGGCCACAGCTACAACGCCTTCGTGATGGAGGGCCTGGTGGACGAACTGGCGGCCGCGGCCGGACAGGACCCGCTCGAGTACCGCCGCAGGCTGCTCAAGGACCATCCGCGCCACCTGGGCGCGCTGAACCTGGCCGCCGAAAAGGCCGGCTGGGGCGCGCCGCTGCCGGAAGGGCGCGCGCGCGGCATCGCGGTGCACGAATCCTTCGGCAGCTATGTCGCCCAGGTCGCCGAGGTGTCGGTGCAGGACGGGCGGATCCGCGTGCACCGCGTGGTCTGCGCGATCGACTGCGGCATCGCGGTGAACCCGTCGGCGATCGCCGCCCAGCTCGACTCGGGCGTCGCCTTCGGCCTGGGCGCGGCCCTGCACAGCCGGCTGTCGTTCAAGGACGGCCGCGTGCAGGAGTCGAACTACCACGACTACCGCGTGCTGCGGCTCAACGAGATGCCCGTGGTGGAAACCCACATCGTGCCCAGCACCGAACGTCCCGGCGGCGTCGGCGAACCGGGCACGCCGCCGATCGCGCCCGCGGTGGCCAACGCGGTGTTCGCGCTCACCGGCCAGCGCCTGCGCGAACTGCCGCTGCAGCTGGCCGCGGGCTGAGGAATCGCGCTCGCGCGGAGGGTTGGTTGTTTTTACCGCGGATCTGCACGGATCAACGCGCAGATCCGTGGTTAAAGAACTACGCAGCCCGCGCCTTGGCGCGGGTGATGATCACCACGCCGACCAGGATCACCGCCATCGCGCCCACCGCGTCCCAGCCGACGCGCTCGTGCAGCAGCAGCGCGCCCAGCAGCACGGCGATCGGCGGGTTGACGTAGGCGTAGCTGGTGGCCAGCGCCGGCCGCACGTGGTGCAGCAGCCACACGTAGGCGCTGAAACCGATGATGGAACCGAAGGCGGCGAGGTAGCCCACGGCCAGCGTCGCCTTCAGCGGCGGCACCCCGGTGATGCGCTCGCCGATCAGCAGGCCCAGCAGACCCATCGCCACGCCGCCGCAGAGCATCTGCGCCGCAGTGCTCATGAAGGGCGCCGGCAGGTCGCGGCCGCGGCTCCAGACCGAGCCCCAGGCCCAGGCGATCGGCGCCAGCAGCAGGGCCGCCATGCCGACCAGGCTGGCCTGCATCTCGCCGTCGAAGTTGAGCCAGACCACGCCGAGGAAACCGATCACCAGGCCCCACCACTCGCCGCGGCTGGGATGCTGGCCGCGCAGCATGCCGAACAGCCCGGCCCAGAGCGGCATGGACGCCACCGCCACCGCAGCCAGGCCCGAGGACACCGTCTGCTCGGCCACGTTCACCAGGCCATTGCCCAGCAGCATCATGAACAGGCCCATCACCGCCGCGTTCTTCCACTGCGCCCGGGTCGGCGGTGCATGGCCGCGCCAGCGCAGGAAGGCGTAGAACACCAGGGCCGCCGCGACGAAGCGCAGGCTGCCCATCAGGAAGGGCGGATAACCGTCCAGCCCGACGCGGATCGCCAGGTAGGTCGAGCCCCAGACCAGATAGACCGAAGCAAGCGCCAGGCCGACCGCCAGGCCAGTCGGTGCCGCGGCTTTGGGCGGGCTCATGCCTTCTTCTTTTCCGTCCTGCGCTGGGCCGACTCCGCCGCGAGCAGGCTCTGCTTGCGCGGCAGGCCCCAGCGGTAGCCGCCAGGCGTGCCGTCGCCGCGGATGATGCGGTGGCAGGGCACCAGCACCGCGACGCGGTTGCTGGCGCAGGCCCGCGCGACCGCACGCGCGGCCTTCGGCGCACCCAGTTCCTGGGCCAGTTCGGCGTAGCTGCGGGTTTCGCCGGGCGGGATGCGCATCAGCGCCGACCATACGCGCTGCTGGAAGGCGGTGCCGATCAGCTCCACCGGCACCTGGCCGTGTTTCTGCGCCAGCGCGTCGGCGACGGCACGCAGGCGCGGGGCCAGGAATTCGTCGCGGCCGCTGTCCACGCGCTGCAGGTCGGCGCGCGGGAATTCGCCGCGCAGCTCCGCTTCCAGCGTCGCTTCGTCATCGCCCAGGGCCACGGCGCAGACGCCGCGTTCGGTGGCGGCGACCAGGGCCAGGCCCAGGGCGGTGTCCACCAGCGACCAGCGGATCTGTAGGCCTTCGCCGCCGCGGCGGTAGGCCAGCGGCGCCATGCCGAGGCGGGCGGCACCGTCCTCGTAGACGCGGCTGGGCGAGCCGTAGCCGGCTTCGTACAGCGCATGGGTCACCGCCTGGCCTTCGCGCAGGCCGCGCTTGAGGGTCTGCAGCCGGCGCTGGGCGCGGTATTCGGCGGGGCTGAGCCCGAACTGCTCGCGGAAGCGGCGCTGCAGGTGGCCGGGGCTCAGGCCGACGGCGGCACCCAGCTGGGCCAGGCCCAGGTCGTCCTGGTCCAGCAGGCGGCGGGCGTGGTCGAGGCGGCGGTCGGGGTTGGCGATGGCGTGGCGGTCCATGCGCCCAGACTAGCCGGCCCCCGGGGGGCCGACTATCCGGATTTTGCGGGATTCACTATTCCGCCCAGACCGTGGCCTGGCGCGTCACCGGCAGCACCTGGGCGGTGAGCTGGCGGTCGGCGGACAGCAGGTCCAGGGCGTCGGCCAGGATGGCCGCGGACTCGCGCAGCAGCGGGTCCGGGCGGTTGCGGGCGGCCTCTTCCTCGGCGGCCTGCTGGGCCACGCTGCGTTCGCTGGCCGACAGGCCGTCGTCGTCCTGGGCGATGCTGGGGACCTCGAGGCCGGCGGCCTTGCGCGCCGCCTCGCGCTGCTTGCGTTCGGCGGCCAGGCGGTCGCGTTCGGCGGCGCGCACCGCCTCGTTCAGCGACAGGGTCTTCTTCTCGCGCTCGGCGCGGAAGGTGGCCACGTCCTCGGCCCACCAGCGGAACTCGCGGTCGCCGGCGATGCGCGCCTTGTGCTGGCTCAGCAGCTGCGGCTTGAGCGCGGCCAGGTTGCCCAGGCTGCCGTGCGGCGCGCGCGCGATGCGGGTGGCCGGCAGCGCGTTGTCGTAGGTGCTCTCGCCGTATTCGCTGGCGTCCAGGCTGACCGGGAAGGCCAGGTCCGGGACCACGCCGGCATGCTGGGTGGTGCCGCCGTCGACGCGGAAGAACTGCGCCACGGTCAACTTCACCTGACCGAACTTGGCCTGGTCCTTGCGCGGGAAGCGGTCGAGGTCGATGAGGCTTTGCACCGTGCCCTTGCCGAAGGTCGGTTCGCCGATGATCAGGCCGCGGCCGTAGTCCTGGATGGCGGCGGCGAAGATCTCCGAGGCCGAGGCCGAGCTGCGGTTCACCAGCACGGCCAGCGGGCCGTCCCAGGCCACGCCGGTCATGTCGTCGGATTCGACGCTGACGCGGCCGCCGGTCTCGCGGACCTGCACCACCGGGCCCTGGTCGATGAACAGGCCGGTGAGCTCGACGGCTTCCAGCAGCGAGCCGCCGCCGTTGTCGCGCAGGTCCACGACCACGCCATCGACCTTCTCGGCGCGCAGTTCGCGCAGCAGCTTGGCGACGTCGGCCGTGGCCGAGCGCGCGTCCTTGTCGCCGCGACGGCGGGCGTCGAAGTCGAGGTAGAAGGTCGGCAGCTCGACCACGCCGATGCGGCGGTCGCCGACGTCGATGATGCGCTTCTGCGCCGCCTGCTGCTCCAGCTTCACCTTGTCGCGGATGATGCTGATCAACTGCGGCTTGGCGTCGGTACCGGCTTCGGCCGGCAGCACGTCCAGGCGCACCTGGGTGCCCTTCTTGCCGCGGATCAGCGCCACCACGTCGTCGATGCGCCAGCCCACCACGTCCACCATCGGACCGCTGGCGCCCTGGCCCACCGCGACCACGCGGTCGCCGACCTTGAGCTTGCCGCCGGTGCCGGCCGGGCCGCCCGGCACGATGGTGCGGATGACCACGAACTCGTCCTGGCGCTGCAGCACCGCGCCGATGCCCTCGAGCGAGAGCCGCATCTGCATGTTGAAGTTCTCGGCGCTGCGCGGCGCCATGTAGCTGGTGTGCGGGTCGATCGAGGTGGCGTAGGCGTTCATGAACGACTCGAACACGTCGTCGCCGCGCAGTTCGTGCACGCGCTCGGCCAGGCCGGCGTAGCGCTTGTCCAGGGTCTTGCGGATCTCGTCCTGGTTGCGGCCGGCGAGCTTCAGGCGCAGCGCGTCGTTCTTGACGTACTTGCGCCAGGCGTCGTCGAGCTCGGCGCTGTTGCGCGCCCAGGCGGCGTCCTCGCGGTCGTAGTTCCAGGTCTCGTTGGTGCTGAAGTCGAAGGGCCTGGCGAGCAGGCGGCGCGCGTGCGCCACGCGCTCGTCCACGCGCTGCAGGTAGGTCTTGAAGATTTCGTAGGCCGGATCGAGCTGCTGGTTCTTGATCGCGTCGTCGTGGCCGGTGCGGTAGGCCTCGAAGCGGGCGATGTCGGCCTGGGTGAAGAACAGCTTCTGGCTGTCCAGCGATTCCAGGTAGCGGCGGTGGATCTCGGCGGACAGATTGTCGTCCAGCGGCTTGGCGCGGTAGACGTAGCGGCTGTCGGACAGGATGCCGTAGACCAGGCGCGCGGCCGCGGCCTGCTCGGCGCTGGGGCTGAGCTCCTCGAGGGAGGTCGGGGCGCTGCCGCCGGGCGTGGAACTGGCGGCCACGGCCAGGGCCAGCGGCAGGGCGGCGGAGAGGGCGATCAGCTTGTGCTTGAGCATGGCGGGAGTCCGGAAACCAGGGGGTCAGCTTGCGCCCGCCGGGGCGGCGGGGCGTGTGCCGATAGTGCTATCGAAACCGCACGCCCCGAGCATACCCCCGCCCTTGTTCAGGCGGGGTCAGCGACGAAGCCGGCTTCAGCCGCCATTCGGTCGGCGTGGTAGGACGAACGCACCATCGGGCCGGAGGCCACGTGCGTGAAGCCCA
>CAMLKR010000044.1 GCA_946480565.1 uncultured Arenimonas sp.
CCTTGTCCTCGAAGGCCTTGAGCTCCTCGGTGATGTAGCGCTCGGCGCCGGTCAGGGTCTGGCGGCGCGTGTAGTGGGTCGGCGCGCGTTCGGACTGGCCCTTGCTGATCTCGATGAAATAGCCGTGGACCCGGTTGTAGCCGACCTTCAGGGTGGCGATGCCGGTGGCGGCGCGCTCGCGCGCCTCCAGGTCGACCAGGAACTGGTCGGCGTTGGTCGAAAGCACGCGCAGCTCGTCCAGTTCCGCGTCGAAGCCTTCGGCGATGACGCCGCCGTCGCGCAGCAGCACCGGGGGCTGCGGCACCACCGCCCGGGCGAGCAGCGCGGCGCATTCGCCGTGCTCGCCCAGCTCGGCGGCCAGGGCCTGCAGGCGCGGCGAATCCAGCGGCGCCAGCAGGACGCGCAGGTCAGGCAGCATGGCCAGGCCGTCGCGCAGCGTGGACAGGTCGCGCGGCCGGGCCGAACGCAGCGCGATGCGAGAGAGGATGCGTTCGACGTCGCCCAGGCCGCGGAAACGTTCGCGCAGCGGCTCGTGGGCGGCGGACTCGATGAAGGTGGCGACCGCGTGGTGGCGTTCGCCCAGCACGCGGCGGTCGCGCAGGGGGCGGTTGAGCCAGCGTCGCAGCAGGCGTCCGCCCATGGGGCTGATGCTGGCGTCGAGCACACCCAGCAGGGTGTGTTCGATCCGGCCGTCCGTGCGGCTGTCGAGTTCCAGGTGGCGGCGCGTGGCGGCGTTGATGGCGATGCCGTCGTCGGCGGACTCGAAGGCGATCGCGGTCAGGTGCGGCAGTCGCTGTTTCTGGGTTTCCTCGACGTAGGCGAGCAGGGCGCCCGCGGCGCCGACCGCCAGCGGCTTGTCCTCCAGGCCGAAGCCGCTGAGGTCGTGCAGCTGGAAGAAGCGCAGCAGCTGGCGGCGGCAGGCGTCGCTGTCGAACCCCCAGGGTGGACGGCGGCGCAAGCCGGTCAGGCTGGCGAGGAAGGGCGGCCAGCCGTCCTCGTCCGGAAGCAGGATCTCGGCCGGGTCCAGGCGCGCCAGTTCGGCGGCCAGTTGGTCCTCGCTGGCGATTTCGGACACCAGGAAGCGTCCTCCGGCCAGGTCGGCCCAGGCCAGGCCGAAGCCGGCGCGGCCGCGGGAAACGGCCAGCAGCAGGGTATCGCGGCGCTCCTGCAGCAGGGCCTCGTCGGTGACCGTTCCCGGCGTGACGATGCGCACCACCTTGCGCTCCACCAGGCCCTTGGCCAGCGCCGGGTCGCCGATCTGTTCGCAGATCGCCACCGATTCGCCGAGCGCGACAAGGCGCGCCAGATACCCTTCCATCGCGTGAACCGGCACGCCCGCCATCGGGATCGGCGCGCCCGCGGAGGCGCCGCGCTGGGTCAGCGTGATGTCGAGCAGGCGCGCCGCCTTGCGGGCGTCGTCGTAGAACAGCTCGTAGAAGTCGCCCATCCGGAAGAACAGCAGGATGTCCGGGTGCTCCGCCTTGGCGGCGAAGAACTGCTTCATCAGCGGGGTGTGCTGGGCGTGGTCCGAGGCTGACATCCGGATGGCAATGGCGGGGACGGCCTTATAGTCTAGCGGCCATGGACGCCCATGCCCTTCCCGATGACGACGCATTGCATGCCCTGGCCGAACAGGTGGGCGCCGCGCTGCAGGCACGCCACCTGATGCTGGCCACCGCCGAAAGCTGCACCGGCGGCTGGATCGCCAAGATGATCACGGACATCCCGGGCTGCTCGGCCTGGTTCGACTGCGGCATGGCGGCCTACAGCTACGAGGCCAAGCAGGCCCTGCTCGGCGTGCGGCCGGAGACCCTGACCGAACACGGTGCCGTCAGCCGCGAAACGGTGATGGAAATGGTCTCGGGCGCCCTGGTGACGTCGGGCGCCAGCATCGCCGTCGCGGTGACCGGCATCGCCGGCCCCACCGGCGGCACCGAGGACAAGCCGGTCGGCACGGTCTGGATCGGGTGGAAGCGGCGCGGCGGCTATCCCCGCGCCGAGGTGTTCCACTTCGATGGCGACCGCGAGGCGGTGCGCCGGCAGACCGTGGCCGCCTCGCTCCGCGGCCTGCTCGCCCTGGCGGCCTGATCACCGAAAAGAAGGCTTGACAGCCCCGGGCGGTTCGTTAGTAGTATTACTACTAATGGACATCACCGAAACCCAGCAGGCCATCCTGGCCATGATCGCCGAACGCATCGACGCCGACGGCGTGCCGCCGTCCCAGGTCGAGATCGCCCATGCCTTCGGCTTCAAGGGCGTGCGCGCGGCCCAGTACCACCTCGAGGCCCTGGAGCAGGCGGGCGCCATCCGGCGCGTGCCCGGACAGGCCCGTGGCATCCGCCTGGTGTCGTCCCCGGCCGCCGACCTCGTCCCGGCGGCCGGGGACGATCCCCTTCGGTTGCCGATCCTCGGCCAGGTCGCCGCCGGCCTGCCGATCGGCGCCGACGCCGGGGTGCAGGACATGGTCCTGCTCGACCGCGTCTTCTTCTCGCCGGCGCCCGATTACCTGCTGAGGGTGAAGGGCGACTCCATGCGCGACGAAGGCATCCTTTCCGGCGACCTGATCGGCGTGCACCGCACCCGCGACGCCCGCAGCGGCCAGATCGTCGTCGCCCGCATTGATGAGGAAATCACAGTGAAACTGCTCAAGATCGGCAAGGACGGCATCCGTCTGCTGCCGCGCAACCCGGATTACGCACCCATCGTCGTCAAGCCCGACCAGGACTTCGCGATCGAAGGCCTGTATTGCGGCCTCGTCAGGCCGAACCGTTGAGTTTCGGCCGGAAGAAGTCGCCGCCGAAGAAGTCCCTTTCCCTACAGCGCACCGAAGCGGAATCGGCTGCCGCGGGGGAGGGGAAAGACGCAGATTCAAGGCCGTCGGAACGTTCTCAGCCCGTGAGACCACCTCCGGCTAACCTGGCGCCCACTGAAATCAGAACCCCGAGGAGCAACCCGATGGACGAGAACAAGAAGCGTGCCCTGACCGCGGCCCTGAGCCAGATCGAAAAGCAGTTCGGCAAGGGGGCGGTGATGCGCATGGGCGACAAGAGCTCCGAGCCGGCCGAAGTCATCGGCACCGGTTCGCTGATGCTCGACATCGCGCTGGGCATCGGCGGCCTGCCCAAGGGCCGGGTGGTCGAGATCTACGGGCCGGAGTCCTCGGGCAAGACC
The DNA here is from genome assembly GCA_946480565.1 of uncultured Arenimonas sp. The sequence goes on from CAMLKR010000044.1 coordinate 3,172, forward strand.
ACCCTCACCCTGCAGGCGATCGCCGAATGCCAGAAGGCCGGCGGCACCGCGGCCTTCATCGACGCCGAGCACGCGCTGGACCCGACCTATGCGGTCAAGCTGGGCGTGAACATCGACGACCTGCTGGTCAGCCAGCCCGACACCGGCGAGCAGGCGCTGGAGATCGCCGACATGCTGGTGCGCTCCAACTCGGTGGACATGGTCGTGGTCGACTCCGTCGCCGCGCTGACGCCGCGCGCCGAGATCGAGGGCGAGATGGGCGACCAGCTCCCCGGCCTGCAGGCCCGGCTGATGAGCCAGGCCCTGCGCAAGCTCACCGGCAACATCAAGCGCAGCAACTGCATGGTCATCTTCATCAACCAGCTGCGCATGAAGATCGGCATCATGATGCCGGGCCAGAGCCCCGAGACCACCACCGGCGGCAATGCGCTTAAGTTCTACGCCTCGGTGCGCCTGGACATCCGCCGTATCGGCGCGGTCAAGAAGGGTGAGGAGGTCATCGGCAACCAGACCAAGATCAAGGTGGTGAAGAACAAGATGGCGCCGCCGTTCAAGGTCATCGTCACCGAGATCCTCTACGGCCAGGGCATCAGCCGCGAAGGCGAGATCATCGACATGGGCGTTGACGCCAAGCTGATCGAAAAGGCCGGCGCCTGGTACAGCTACAACGGCGAGCGCATCGGCCAGGGCAAGGAAAACGTCCGCCAGTGGCTCAAGGACAACCCGGCGGTCTGCAAGGACCTGGAAGCCAAGCTGCGCGAGAAGTTCGTGCCCGGCCTGGTGATCGGCGACGAGTCCGCCGAGCCGGTCGAGGCCTGAGCCCAAGGGCTCGGGCAGGGCAGTCATGCCAGACAGGGATCCCTCCGGGCGAAGCCCGCCCGATCCGCAGCAGAAGGCGATGGAGTTGCTGGTCCGGCGGGAACATTCCCGCCGGGACCTCAAGCGCAAGCTGGGCCTGAAAGGTATCGACCCCGCGGCGGCCGAGGCCGTGGTTGAGAAACTCGCCGGCCTGGGTTACCAGGACGACGGCCGCTTCGGGTCGGCCTTTGCGCGGGACCGGGCGGCGGCGGGTTACGGGCCGCAGCGCATCCGGCAGGAGCTGGCGGGGCATGGACTGGACCGGGAGCAGGTCGAAGCCGCCCTGGAAGCCTGCGAAGCGGACTGGCCGGCCCGCGCGCAGGCGTTGGTGGAAAAACGGTTCCGGCCGTCGGAACTGGATGACCCTGTCCGGCGCCGCAAGGCCGTGGACTTCCTGCTGCGACGGGGATTCGACCAGGCCAGCGCCTGGTCGGCGGTGCGTCATCGTCCCGACGACGAGGACTGAACCGGGCCGCCGGAACCCGGGCCCGTGCTGCTAATCTTGGCGGTCTCGCCGGTTTGATTGCGAGCTCCAGGGCCCGCCCCCATCGTAGGGGCAGGCCGGGGCATCGCCTCGCCGTCCCCGAACACCCGGATTCCAGAGCCGCAGCCGTCCATGACCAAGACCAGCCACCAGATTCGCCAGGACTTCCTCGAATTCTTCCGATCCAAAGGGCACGAGGTTGTGGCCTCCAGTCCGCTGGTTCCGGGCAACGACCCGACCCTGCTGTTCACCAATGCCGGCATGGTGCAATTCAAGGATGTGTTCCTCGGCGCCGAGAAGCGCAGCTACACCCGCGCCGCCAGCTCCCAGCGCTGCGTGCGCGCCGGTGGCAAGCACAACGACCTGGACCAGGTCGGCTATACCGCGCGCCACCACACCTTCTTCGAGATGCTGGGCAACTTCAGTTTCGGCGACTACTTCAAGCGCGATGCCATCCTCTATGCCTGGGAGCTGCTGACCGTCACCTGGGGCCTGCCCAAGGACCGCCTGCTGGTCACGGTCTACCACACCGACGACGAGGCCTTCGACCTGTGGCACAAGGAGGTCGGGCTGCCGGTTGAACGCATCATCCGAATCGGCGACAACAAGGGGGCGCCCTACGCCAGCGACAACTTCTGGCAGATGGCCGACACCGGGCCCTGCGGTCCCTGCACCGAGATCTTCTACGACCACGGCGCCCACATTGCCGGCGGCCCTCCGGGCAGCCCGGACGAGGACGGCGACCGCTTCATCGAGATCTGGAACAACGTGTTCATGCAGTACGACCGCCAGCCCGACGGCCGCCTGGTGCCGCTGCCGGCGCCCTGCGTGGACACCGGCATGGGGCTGGAGCGCATCTCCGCGGTGCTGCAGCACGTGCACAGCAACTACGAGATCGACCTGTTTCAGCACCTGATCAAGGCGGCGGCCGCGCTCACGAACACCGCCGACCTCGAGCACAAGTCCCTGCGCGTCATTGCCGACCACATCCGCGCCTGCAGCTTCCTGATCGTCGACGGCGTGTTGCCTTCGAACGAAGGCCGCGGCTACGTGCTGCGCCGGATCATCCGCCGCGCCATCCGCCATTTCTGGAAGCTCGACGGCCTCAGCCCGGACGGCAAGTTCTGGCGCATGGTGCAGCCGCTGGTCGACGTGATGGGCCAGGCCTACCCCGAACTGACCGCAAAGCGCACGCTGGTGGAGCAGGCGCTGAAGGGCGAGGAAGCCGCGTTCGCCCAGACCCTGGATGCCGGCATGACCCGCCTGCAGGACTACTTGGCGGCATCGGGCAACCGCATACGCGGCGAGCAGCTCTTCCAGCTGCACGACACCTACGGCTGCCCGCCGGACCTGATCGCCGACCTGTTGCGCGAGAACGCCGACAAGGGCTGGCAGCTCGCCGACGGCGCCCTGGCCGAATACGACGGCCTGATGGAGCAGCAGCGTGAGCGGGCAAGGGCCGCAAGCAAGTTCGCTGGCAGCACCGCGCTCCCGGCCGACCTGGTCGCCAGCCTCGCGCCGACCGGATTCCTCGGCTACGACTCCCTGCGGACCGATGATGGCCGTGTGATCGCCCTGGTCCGCGACGGCCGTCCGGTGGACGCCATCGCGGCCGGCGAGGACGCGATCGTCCTGCTCGACAGGACGCCTTTTTATGCCGAATCCGGTGGCCAGGTCGGTGACGCCGGTGAACTGCTTGGTCCCGGCGGCCTGCGCTTCGAGGTGCGGGACACCGTCAAGCTCTCCGGCGTGTTCCACGGCCACGTCGGCCGGCTTCTGGACGGTTCGTTGAAAGTCGGCGACCGCGTCTCGGGGCAGGTCGATGCCGCCCGCCGCCAGGCCACGGTCCTGAACCATTCGGCCACGCACCTGCTGCATGCGGCGCTGCGCAAGGTCCTGGGCGACCACGTCACCCAGAAGGGCTCGCTGGTGGCGCCGGACCGGCTGCGCTTCGACTTCTCCCATTTCCAGGCCATCCCGGCCGCCGATCTCGCCCGCATCGAGGCGATGGTGAACGCCGAGATCCGCCGCAACGCCGAAGCCGAGGTGCACCACATGGGCATGCAGGAAGCCCTGGATTTCGGCGCCATGGCGCTGTTCGGCGAGAAGTACGGGGAAAACGTCCGCGTGCTGCGCATGGGCGAGTTCTCCACCGAACTGTGCGGCGGCACCCACGTGCACCACACCGGCGACATCGGCCTGTTCAAGATCGTCAGCGAGGGCGGTGTCGCGGCGGGCGTCCGCCGCATCGAGGCGGTGACGGGCGAAGGCGCCCTGGACTTCATCGCCGAAGAGGAGCGGCGCCTGGACGAGGCGGCCCACCTGCTGGGCGGCAACCCCGCCGACGTCGTCGACAAGCTGAAGCAGTTGCTGGATCGTCATAAGCGCCTGGAGCGCGAACTGGAGTCGCTCAAGGCCAAGGCCGCCGCCGGCGCCACTTCCGACCTGGCGGCCGCGGCTCCCGAAGTCGCGGGCGTGAAGATCGTCGCGGCACGCCTGGAGGGACTGGACGCGAAGGCGCTGCGTGATGCGGTCGACCAGCTCAAGAGCCGGCTGGGCGACGCGGTGATCCTGCTGGCGTCGGCCGAAGGTGGCAAGGCATCGCTGATCGCCGGCGTCCAGGGCAACGCCCAGGGCCGGGTCAAGGCGGGCGACCTGCTGGCGCACGTGGCGGCCCAGATCGGCGGCAAGGGCGGTGGCCGGCCCGACATGGCGCAGGGGGGTGGTCCGGATGGTCCAGCCCTGGTGGCCGCCCTCGAAGGCGTCCGGGACTGGGTGGCCGCCCGCCTGGCCTGATCCGATCCGTGCGGGGGCGTTTGCGCCCCGCGTTGCCCCGAACTACCATCGGGCCAGGCCGCTATCCTGCGGCCGGGGAACCGCGCAGGCGCATTCGCCGCGCGGGCCGGTGCAAGGACGTATCGGGAGGAAAACTATGCTGATTCTGACGCGAAGGGTGGGAGAGACCCTGATGATCGGCGACTCGGTCACGGTTACCGTGCTGGGCGTCAAGGGCAACCAGGTGCGCATCGGCATCACCGCGCCCAAGGACGTGGCGGTGCATCGCGAGGAGATCTTCCAGCGCATCCAGAAGGATGACGCGGCGGCTCCCGGCGAAACCGGCGCCCTGGGTTTACCGAAGGCGGACTAAGCGGCTATCCTATGCGGCCGGTTTGGCTCGAAAGGGCGGGCCGGGACCAGTATCCGGAGTGATGCCCGAGAGGCCGAAGGGGCTCCCCTGCTAAGGGAGTATGGGGTCAAAAGCTCCATCGAGGGTTCGAATCCCTCTCACTCCGCCAGATCCGGAAAGCGCCGCCGAAAGGCGGCGTTTTTTCCGAAGAGGCGAGGACTGCTGGAAAGGTGTGCTTGGGTGGGCGTCGCAAGAAGTTGTCGAACTGATATTGACGGCTTCCGCATCGTCCCCCATAATTTCGCTTCTGCGCGCCCGTAGCTCAGCTGGATAGAGCACCAGGCTACGAACTTGGTGGTCGGGAGTTCGAATCTCTCCGGGCGCGCCACTAATCGCAAGCAGACAGGGTGCTTCGGCACCCTTTTTGTTCGGCGGAACCGGTCCAGGGCGCATTTGCGCCTGCGCCCGGCCCCGCCGTAGAGTGGAACCCTTCGGCGGGCCGTTACGGTCGCCGGGCTTCAAGCCGGGGTATAGCTCAGCCTGGTAGAGCGCCAGCTTTGGGAGCTGGATGTCGTGGGTTCGAATCCCTCTGCCCCGACCAGGCTGTGCCGTTCCCAGGATCTGCACCCCGCATGGAAGCGGACGGATGCGGCCGGTATCATCCCGGCAGGCGCCCGTAGCTCAATCGGATAGAGCACCGGCCTTCTAAGCCGGCGGTTGCAGGTTCGATTCCTGCCGGGCGCGCCAGGCAGGGGGGGCAGGAGCCGTTTCAGGTCACAATGTGGTGGATGTAGCTCAGTCGGTTAGAGCATCGGATTGTGATTCCGAGGGTCGCGGGTTCGAATCCCGTCTTCCACCCCAGTTCCAGCCAGTCAAATGATGCGGCATAATGTCGCGTCGCAGCCGCTTCGGCGGGAAGATTACGGGCCGTTAGCTCAGTTGGTAGAGCAGTTGACTCTTAATCAATAGGTCGAAGGTTCGAATCCTTCACGGCCCACCATCTTCCCGATTGAATCGTCACCGCGCGGCGTTGCGAAAGTGGCGGAACTGGTAGACGCGCTGGATTTAGGTTCCAGTGGGGCAACCCGTGAGAGTTCGAGTCTCTCCTTTCGCACCATCCGGCAACGGAGGCGCGGGGATGAGCCGGGGCTCCGCGGGTTTTTTCATTTTCGCGCCCAAGAACAGGCGCGGTCGCAGGAGTGGATATGCAAGTCTCGCTTGAGAACACCGCCAATCTGGAACGCCGTCTCACCGTCAGCCTGCCGGCCGAACGCCTCGACGGCGTGGTCGGCGAGCGCCTGCGCGAGCTGGCGCGCACCGCCAACATCAAGGGCTTCCGCAAGGGCAAGGTCCCGACCAGGGTCATCGAACAGCGGTTCGGACCCCAGGTCCGCAACGAGGCCTACGGTGAGCTGATCCGCGACAGTTTCGGCGAGGCCGTGCGCCAGCAGAACCTGCAGATCGCCGGCAGCCCGGAGATCAAGGCCGAGCCAGCCAGCGACGGCGGCGAGATCCGCTTCACCGCCACCTTCGAGGTCGTTCCCGATTTCGGCAAGGTCGATCCGGCGCAGCTGAAGATCGTGCGCGCCACCGCGACCATCGACGACGCCGACATCGACGGCATGATCGAGACCCTGCGCCAGCAGCGCCGCGCCTGGGATCCCGTCGAACGCGCCGCCGAGCCCGGCGACCTGGTGATGGTGGAGACCTTCGCCGTGACCGACGCGGGCCGCTTCCCGGCGGAAGGTGCCGACCGTGGCGCCACCGTGATCGGCTCGAACGTGATGTTCCCGGAGCTTGAAGGCAAGCTGGCCGGCATGAAGGCCGGCGACGAGCAGACCGTCGACGTCGATTTCCCCGCTACGTGGCGGGTGGCCGACCTGGCCGGAAAATCCGCCAAGGTGACGCTCAAGGCCGTGAAGGTCTCTGCGCCGCGCCTGCCGGAAGTGGACGAGGCCTTCATCAAGAGCTTCGGCATCAAGAGCGGCAAGCTGGACCAGTTCCGCAAGGAAGTCCGCGCCAATCTCGAGCGCGAGCTCAAGGGCAACCTGATGCAGCGCCTTCGCGCCGAAGTGGCCGAGAAGCTGGTCGCCGCCTACGCCGCGGTCGAACTGCCGCCCCGCCTGGTGGAAGCGGAGGCCCGCCAGATGGCGCAGGCCGCCGAGCAGCAGGCGCGCCAGCAGGGCCAGGCCGCCGCCAAGCTTGGTCATGAGCAGTTCCTGTCGGCCGCGCGCAACCGCGTCGCCGCCGGCCTCCTGGTGGGCGAGGTGGCCCGCCAGAACGGCCTCAAGCTCGATGCCAAGCGTCTCAATGAAACCCTGCAGCTGATCGCCTCGACCTACGAGGACCCGCAGCAGGTCATTGAACTCTACCGGAACGACCCCAACCTGATGTCCAGCCTCCGCGGCCGGGTGATGGAAGAGCAGGTGATCGACTGGATCGCCGAACGCGCCGACGCCACCGAGAAGGCAATGAGCTTTTCCGAACTGATGCGTCCGGCCGCCTGAGCGGCCCCAACGGAGAAATGGGCATGGAACCGACCAAGGGCTTGAACCTGGTGCCGATGGTGGTCGAACAGACCAGCCGCGGCGAGCGGGCGTACGACATCTACTCGCGCCTGCTCAAGGAACGGGTGATCTTCCTGGTCGGCCCGATCGACGATTACATGGCCAACGTGATCGTCGCCCAGCTGCTGTTCCTCGAGGCCGAGAACCCGGAGAAGGACATCAGCCTGTACATCAACTCCCCGGGCGGCGTGGTCACCGCCGGCATGGCGATCTACGACACCATGCGCTTCATCAAGCCGGACGTCAGCACCATCTGCGTCGGCCAGGCCGCCAGCATGGGCTCCTTCCTGCTGGCCGCGGGCGCCAAGGGCAAGCGCTACATCCTCCCGAACTCGCGCGTCATGATCCACCAGCCCTCGGGCGGGGCCCAGGGCCAGGCCACCGACATCGCCATCCAGGCGAAGGAAATCCTGTTCCTGCGCGAGCGTCTGAACGCCGAGCTGGCCGCCAACACCGGCCAGCCGATCGAGAAGATCGAGCGCGACGTCGAACGCGACTACTTCATGTCGGCCGAAGAGGCCAAGACCTACGGTGTGGTGGACGCAGTCATCAGCTCGCGCCCGGAAGACACCGTCCAGGCCTCCTGATCCAAGCGCATACGCCGCCTTCACGGCCCGTCCCGGCCCCTGCCGGGCCGGGTCTTGACCCGTGCCGGCCTGTGATATTCTCGACCCCGACCCATTCCACCAGGGCAGCGTGAGCATGACCGAAGACCGCCAGGGCCGTTCCGGCGACAGCAGCAAGATCCTGTATTGCTCCTTCTGCGGGAAGAGCCAGCACGAGGTGCGCAAGCTGATCGCGGGCCCCAGCGTGTTCATCTGCGATGAATGCGTCGAACTCTGCAACGACATCATCCGCGAGGAGCTGGAGGAGAAGGCGCACGCCGCCCGCAGCCACCTGCCCAAGCCGCGCGAGATCCTCGAGGTACTCGACCAGTACGTCATCGGCCAGCAGCGGGCGAAGAAGACCCTCTCGGTCGCTGTGTACAACCACTACAAGCGCATCGAAAGCCGGATCAAGAACGACGACATCGAACTGTCGAAGTCCAACATCCTGCTGATCGGCCCGACCGGCTCGGGCAAGACGCTGCTGGCGGAAACGCTGGCGCGCCTGCTCAACGTGCCGTTCACGATCGCGGATGCGACGACGCTGACCGAGGCCGGCTACGTCGGCGAGGACGTCGAGAACATCATCCAGAAGCTCCTGCAGAAGTGCGACTACGACGTCGAGAAGGCGCAGCAGGGCATCGTCTACATTGACGAGATCGACAAGATCTCGCGCAAGTCCGAGAACCCGTCCATCACCCGCGACGTCTCGGGCGAGGGCGTGCAGCAGGCGCTGCTGAAGCTCATCGAGGGCACCGTCGCCTCGGTGCCGCCGCAGGGCGGCCGCAAGCATCCGCAGCAGGAGTTCCTGCAGGTCGACACCAAGAACATCCTGTTCATCGTCGGCGGCGCCTTCGCCGGCCTGGACAAGATCATCCAGGCGCGGAGCACCGAGGCCGGCGGCATCGGTTTTTCCTCGAAGGTCAAGAGCAGCGAGCGCAAGGTCGAGGTCGGCAAGCTGCTGGCCGAAGTCGAGCCCGAGGACCTGATCAAGTTCGGACTCATTCCGGAATTCGTCGGCCGCCTGCCGGTGGTGGCGACGCTGGAGGAACTCGACGAGGCCGCCCTGGTCAAGATCCTCACCGAGCCCAAGAACGCCATCACCAAGCAGTTCAAGAAGCTGTTCGAGATGGAGGGCGTCGAGCTCGAGGTCCGCACCGACGCGCTGATGGCCATCGCCCGCCGTGCGCTCAAGCGCAAGACCGGCGCCCGCGGCCTGCGCACCATCATGGAGTCGGTGCTGCTCGACACGATGTACGACCTGCCGTCGCTGGAAAACGTCAGCAAGGTGGTCGTGGATGAATCGGTCATCAACCACCAGACCGAACCCTACCTGATCTACAGCAGCGCCCCCGCCGCCCCCAAGGCGGCCTCCGGCGACTGAGCCGGCTGACGCAAGTCTTTGAAATACGGGCCGGTCTTTCCGGCCCGTGTCTTTTGCGGCCGAAAAACTTGCAAGCCGGCCGCCGGAACCCCATAACCTGAGCCATAGCGGGGCCGATGCCCCCGATGGAGCCTTCCATGCCCGAGACCACCCCCACCCCGACCCGCCACGACCTGCCGGTGCTGCCGCTGCGCGACGTGGTGGTCTATCCGCACATGGTCATCCCGCTGTTCGTGGGGCGCGACCGTTCCATCAAGGCGCTGGACCAGGCCATGGCGGCCGACAAGCAGATCCTTCTGATCGCGCAGAAGAGCCCCGATACCGACGACCCGGGCGCCGAAGACCTGTATTCGGTCGGCACGCTGGCGCAGGTGCTGCAGCTGCTCAAGCTTCCGGACGGCACCATCAAGGTGCTGGTCGAGGGCTCGGCGCGCGTCACCATCGACGGCTACGGCGAACGGGAGGGGGCCCTGACCGCCACCGGCACCGAAGTCGAGTCGGTCTTCGAGCGTGAGGAGCGGGAGCTGGAGGTGACGCTGCGCTCGCTGATGACGCTGTTCGAGCAGTACGTCAAGACCAACCGCAAGCTGCCGCCGGAGCTCCTGACCACGTTGTCCGGCATCGACGACCCGAGCCGCCTTGCCGACACCATTTCGGCCCATCTCGGCGCTCGCCTGTCCGACAAGCAGCAGCTGCTGGAGACGCTCGAAGTCGGCCAGCGCATGGAGATGCTGATCGGCCTGGTGGACGGCGAGATCGACGTCCAGCAGATCGAGAAGCGCATCCGCGGCCGCGTGAAGTCGCAGATGGAGAAGAGCCAGCGCGAGTACTACCTCAACGAGCAGATGAAGGCGATCCAGAAGGAGCTCGGCGAGCTGGACGAGGCCCCGAACGAACTCGAGGAGTTGGCCAAAAAGGTCGCGGCCGCCGGCATGCCCAAGGCGGTCGAAGCCAAGGCCCGGACCGAACTCAACAAGCTCAAGCAGATGTCGCCGATGTCGGCCGAAGCGACGGTCGTGCGCAACTACATCGATTGGCTGGTGGGCGTGCCGTGGAAGAAGCGCAGCAAGGTTCGCAAGGACCTCAAGGCCGCGCTGGACGTGCTCGACGCCGACCACTACGGCCTGGAGAAGGTGAAGGAACGCATCCTCGAGTACCTCGCGGTGCAGTCGAGGGTGAAGCAGATGAAGGGCGCGATCCTGTGCCTGGTCGGTCCGCCCGGCGTCGGCAAGACCTCGCTCGGCCAGTCGATCGCCAAGGCCACGAACCGCAAGTTCGTGCGCATGTCCCTGGGCGGCGTTCGCGACGAGGCGGAGATCCGCGGCCATCGCCGGACCTACATCGGGTCGATGCCGGGGCGCATCGTCCAAAACCTTAGCAAGGTCGGCAGCAAGAACCCGCTCTTCATGCTCGACGAGATCGACAAGATGAGCATGGATTTCCGGGGTGATCCGTCCTCGGCGCTGCTGGAGGTGCTTGATCCGGAGCAGAACAGCGCCTTCAACGACCATTACCTTGAAGTCGACCTCGACCTGTCGGAGGTCATGTTCGTCGCCACCTCGAACTCCCTGAACATCCCGGGCCCGCTGCTCGACCGCATGGAGGTCATCCGCATCCCGGGCTATACCGAAGACGAGAAGCTGCACATCGCCGAGAAGTACCTGATCCCGAAGCAGCTGAAGGCCAACGGCATGAAGGCGGGCGAGCTGAAGATCAACGAGGGCGCCGTTCGCGACATCGTCCGCTTCTACACCCGCGAATCGGGCGTGCGCAACCTCGAGCGCGAGATCTCGAAGATCTGCCGCAAGGTGGTCAAGGAAATCGCGCTCGCCGGCCCGCGCAAGAGCGGCAAGCCGATGGCGATCAGCGTCACGCCCAAGAACCTCGACAAGTACCTGGGCGTGCAGCGCTTCGACTTCGGCCGCGCAGAGCAGGAAAGCGAGGTCGGGCTGGTCACCGGCCTGGCCTGGACCGAGGTAGGCGGCGACCTGCTGCAGATCGAGGCCACGTTGCTCCCGGGCAAGGGCCAGCTGATCCTGACGGGGCAGCTCGGCGACGTGATGCAGGAGTCGGTCAAGGCCGCCTACAGCGTCGTCCGTTCCCGCAGCGAGCGCCTGGGCCTGGACAGCGAGTTCCACCAGAAGTTCGACACCCACGTGCACGTGCCCGAGGGAGCGACGCCGAAGGATGGCCCGAGCGCCGGCATCGCCATGGTGACCGCGCTGGTGTCGGTGTTGTCCGGCGTTCCGATCCGGGCCGACGTTGCCATGACCGGCGAAATCACGCTGCGCGGACGCGTGCTGCCGATCGGCGGGCTGAAGGAGAAACTGCTGGCGGCGCTGCGTGGCGGCATCCGCACCGTGCTGATCCCGGAAGAGAACCGGAAGGACCTTGCCGACATCCCGAAGAACGTCACCCAAGGCCTTGAGATCATTCCGGTCAAGTGGATCGACGAGGTCCTGGATGTCGCCCTGGTGCGTCCGCTGGCGCCTGACGCCAGCTCGGAGCCGTCCCCCGACGCCGCCGGGGAAACCGGCTCGAAGGATGCGGGCGGTGCTGCCCTCACGCACTGATTCAGCAACCCGGAAAACCCGGAAACCCGCGTAATATCTGGCTTTCGCGTATTGCGCGGGCAAAATGCCGCTGGTATAAATCAACCCAACCGCTGCGTCGGGCAAGGCCTCTCGCGGTGGCACAGGTGGATCGGTCCCGAACCCAGGCTCCGCCGGGCGGTGCCGGTTTTTCAGTACGCGGGTCAAATCCGCTCAGGGAGTCAATAATGAACAAAGCCGAATTTACGAGTGCCGTCGCCGATGGCGCCGAGCTGTCGAAGGCCGACGCCGGCCGCGCTGTCGACGCGATGATCGAAGTCATCAAGAAGGCGCTCAAGAAGGGCGATACCGTGACGCTGGTGGGCTTTGGCACCTTCTCCGTGCGCAAGCGCGCCGCCCGCCAGGGCCGCAATCCCCAGACCGGCGACACCATCAAGATCAAGGCCTCGAAAAATCCTGCCTTCAAGGCTGGCAAAGCCCTAAAGGATGCTGTAAACTGAGCGTCTTGTAGGGGTGCTTAGCTCAGCGGTAGAGCGTCGCCCTTACAAGGCGAGGGTCGGGGGTTC
>CAMLKR010000045.1 GCA_946480565.1 uncultured Arenimonas sp.
CCGGCATGATCACCAGGTGGTTCACGATCGGGTTCGGCGACTCGGCGGCGATGATGCCGGGCTCGGTGATGCCGATGTAGCGCGGCTTCCAGTGCCGCTGCTTGGCATGGGCGATGGTGGCGCCCTTCATCGGACCCTTCATCGCACCCGGGCCGCAGCCGGTGCAGATGTCCAGCCCGCGCAGGCCCAGCTCGTAGCCGACCTTCTTGGTGTACAGGTACTCGTCGCGGTTGATGGAATGGCCGCCCCAGCAGACCACCAGGTTCGGGTCCTGGTAGGACTTCATCACGCGGGCGTTGCGCAGGATCTCGAACACCGCGCTGGTCATGCCGGCCGACGTGTCGAGGTCGAACTTGGCGCTGCCGTGGACTTCGTTGGCGTTGTAGGCGATGTCGCGCACCACGGCGAACAGGTTCTCGGCGATGCCCCGGATGATCTCGCCGTCGACGAAGGCGGTGGCCGGAGCGTTGCGCAGCTCGATCTTTATGCCGCGGTCCTGCTGCTGCACGTCGATATCGAATTCGGGATAACGCTGGGCGGCGGCGCGCGGGTCGTCGGACTCGCTGCCGGTGGTCAGCACCGCCAGGGCGCAGCGGCGCAGGAGCTCGCGCTGGCCGCCGGTCGAGGCGTCGCGCAGGCGGGCGACTTCGTCGCGGGAAAGCACGTCCAGGCCGCCGCGCGGGGAAATGCGGGCATTGGCCGTGGCGGGGAGGTTCAACGGGTCGTTCATGGGTCGCTTGCTGCTCTGTCGTCGTAGTGAGCGGCCGACTTTACCACCGGCCGGCGTCCCGGGAAGCGGGCAAAAAAAACGGCCGGCGATCGCTCGCCGGCCGTCCTTTCGCCACGAGGGCGTCGGATCAGAACTGGTACTTGAAGCTCAGCATGACCGACCAACGCGACACGGCGGTGTTGCCCTTGTCGTTGTTGTTCTCCTGCACGGCCGGGCCAGCGCCCGGGCCGGTCCAGGCATACACGTACTTGCCTTCGTTGCCGACGCAGCCCGCGAAGGTGCTGGTCGGGCCGCAGACGCCCGCGTAGTTGGCCAGCTGCTGGGTCGAGTTGAAGCCGTAGTCCTCGATGATGCCCCAGTCTTCGTTGATCAGGTTGCCGATGTTCATGATGTCGAGGGCCAGCACCGACTTGTGGCCTTCCATGAAGCCCGGCAGCTCCTGCGAGATGCGGACGTCGAAGCTGTTGACCCAGTCGGTGCGGAAGCCGTTGGCCGGGGCGATCTTGCCCTGGTAGGCCTTCAGCTCCGGGTTGGCTTCCAGATACGCGAAGAACGAAGCTTCCGCGGTCGGCGTGGTCCAGACCACGTCACCCGGGCCGTTCGGCACGTAGAACAGGTCGTTAAACCCGCCACCGTCGCCGTTGGCGTCGTTGCGGAAGATGTAGCTGAACGGACGACCCGAGCGGCCTTCGTAGAACATCGAGATGCGGGTCTCGTTGTCGCCGAAGAAGTTGTGCTTCCAGGTCACGCTGCCGGTGACGCGGTCCTTGATCGCGTAGCGCGAGTCATAGGCGACGTCCTCGCCCTGGTTGCGGATCAGGGTGCTGCCCCAGTTCGACGAGTTCTGCGAGCTGGTCAGCGGGGTCACGTCGGTGGCCTCGGTGTACGTGTAGTACAGGTTCCAGCCCCAGGTGTCGGAGACCGGCTTGTCGAGACCCACGGTGAACTGGCTGCTCTCACCCTTGTCGGTGTTGCGCACCAGGAAGACGTCGCCCACGCCCGCCGGGCGGTAGAAGCGGTCGAACGCGCCGTTGGTGCCGTTGGCGATGCCGAACGAACCGCGGAAGTCCGGGTTCAGGCCACGGGCGTTCCAGTAGAGCTCGCGACCATCGGGGCCAACCGCCGTGACGCCCTGGCCAGCGGCGTTGAACATGTCCAGACGGTCGATGACGATGCCGTCCTTGACGTTGGTCTTGAGGAACTCGGCCGACACCACGATGCCGTGCCACGGCAGCTCGTGATCCCAGGCGATGTTGGCCTTCCAGACCGACGGAAGCGCGAAGCCCGGCTCGATGATGTCGACGTTCTGGCGTCCGGCGCCCGCGCCCGGCACGAACGGCGGGATGGACGGATCGAACGTCGGCGGCACCGGATTGCCGGAGCGGCCGTCCATCGTGTACTCGACGTAGTTCAGGCCGGTGTTGCCGTAGGCACCGGCAACCCAGACGTTCGGGGCCGCGCCCTGGAACAGGCCGATGCCGCCGCGGATCTGGGTCGGACGCTCGCTGTCGAACGTGTAGTTGAAGCCAGCGCGCGGCTGGATCAGGTCGGCGTCGACGGTCTGGGTGTTGTCGTAACCGTAGGTCGAGGCGATGAGCGGGTTGAAGCGGGTCTGGTCGTCGAAGTCCGGCTTGTCGTAGCGCAGGCCGAACATCAGGGTCAGGTTGTAGTTGACCGCCCAGCTGTCCTGGACGAACAGGCCGGTGTTGTTCTGCGTGTAGGACGCGGCGATGTCGTCGTAGCTGCCGCCGGCAAGCGGCGCGCGGACGATGTACGAGCTCGGCGTGCCGGCGACGAACGCCGCCAGGTTGTTGAACACGTACGTGCCGTTCTGGTTGCGGCCGTAGTAGTTGAAGATGTCGTTGGACTCGAAGTCGAAGCCGAACTTGAACGTGTGGTCGCCGACGAACAGGTTGCCGGCGCCGAACACGGTCAGCTGCTCGGTCTCGAGCACGTTCACGTGGGTGTTCTGCTCGGTGCCCAGGAAGATCGAGTCGTTGCTGCCGAAACCGCGGATTTCGATCTGCGGGAGGACGGAGAAGGGCTCGCGCACCGCGATGTAGTCACGGGACGAAACCTTGAACTCGGTCGAGAAGTTCTCGGTCCAGTCGCTGAACAGCTCGACGACGGTGCTCTCGAATTCCTTGTTGTGGTTGTACCAGAACGTGTTCAGCGAGATGGAGTTGTTGTCCACCTGCGGGAAGCGCGGCACGTCCTGCGTCAGGCTGCTGTAGCGCAGCGCGGCGCGATGGTTGTCGCTGATGTTCCAGTCGAGCTTGATCGCGTATTCCTCGATCTCGGCGTCCGCCGAGCCGGTGATGTCGCCCGACTCGAAGCCGAAGCCCGCGGCGGCGTTGCGCACGGCGGTGATGTCGGTGTCGTCGATCTCGCCGGTGCCGTAGGGCGAATCGCCAAAGCCGGTCGAGGTGTCGGAGCGGGTGTAGTTCTCGTAGTTGACGAAGAAGAACAGGCGATCCTTGATCAGCGGGCCGCCGAACGTGGCGCCGTAGGTTTCCTCGGACGAGAAACCGTTGAAGTCGACGCCATTGAGCTCTTCGCGCACCCAGTCGCCGTCGCGCAGGGTGTAGTAGACGGAACCGCCGAACTCGTTGGTGCCGGACTTCGTCACCGCATTCACCACGGCGCCGGTACCGCCGGCGATGGTGGTGTCGTAGTTGGCCAGGTCGATGTTGATCGCCTCGATGGCGTCGATCGACACCGGCTGACGCTCGGTCGGCAGGTTGTTCGGCTCCAGGCCGAACGGATCCGAGGAGCTGACGCCGTCGATCTTGATCAGGTTGTAGCGGGTGTTCTGGCCACCGGCCGAGATGGCGCCGTCGGCCTTGCTGACCTGCGAGATGCGCGGGTCGGTGCGGATGTAGTCCTGGATGTTGCGGTTGGCCGACGGCAGCGAGTCGATCATCTCGCGGCTGACGTTGGTGCCGGTGCCCATCTTGTCGGCGCTGAACACTTCCGACAGGGTCGAGGTGCCGGTCACTTCGACGGTTTCCAGGGTGGTGGTGGCCGCCTGGCCCAGGGTCGCGTCAACCGAGGTGGTCTCGGCCAGCTGCAGGTAGACGCCCTCGCGGACCTCGGTCACGCCGTCCTTGACGATGGTGATCGTGTACGGACCGCCGACGCGCAGGCCGCGGGCGGTGTAACGGCCGTCGGCGCTGGTGGTGGCGGTGCTGACGGTGCCCGACGGCGTGTGCAGGATGGTCACCTGCGCGCCCGCGACGGGCTGGGAGTCGGCCGAGACGATGCGGCCGCCGACGACGGCGGTCGTGTTCTGGGCGAACGCCGGCGCGGCTGCGAGCGCGATGGCGAGGCCGAGGGAGAGCTGGGACAGCCGAACCCGGTTGCGATTGGTCATGGTAGGAACCCTGATTTTTTAGTGGCTAGAAATGGCGATGCGGCATCCCGCCGCGGTGCCTGACGGGCCAGGCACTGCTGATCCTTGAAATCGCTTGCGCGGATGGGTATCCCCTGTTCCCCGGCAATAACAAGAGTTTAACACGGTACCCCGGTCACATGTCATTCAGGTGACAGAACCGGGGCGGGGGTCACATGGCCGGGGCGGCCCGGAGATAGGCGGCCACGCCATCCAGCAGCATCTGGACCGAGATGGCCACCAGGAGCATGCCCATGAGCCGCTCCACGGCCACCAGGACCCGCATGCCCAGGATCTTGTAGAGATAGGTGGCGCTGAACAGCAGGACCGCGGTCCCCAGCCAGGCCAGGGTCAGGGCCAGGCTCCAGTCCGCCATGCGCCCGGGCTCCTGGGCCGCCAGGAGCATCACCGCCGCCATGCCCGAGGGACCGGCCACCAAGGGGATGGCCATCGGCACGATGAAGGGTTCGCCGTCGGGCACCTCGCCGAACATGCCCTCGGCGCTGGGGAAGATCATCTTCAGGCCGATCAGGAACAGGACGATGCCGCCGGCGATGGACACCGATTCCTGGCGCAGGTGCATGGCCTCGAGCACGTACTTGCCGCCCCACAGAAAGGCGAACAGGACCACCAGGGCGATCAGCAGCTCGCGGGCCAGCACGATCCGGCGCCGGTGCGCGGGCAGAGGCTTGAGCAGCCCCAGGAACACCGGGATGTTGCCCAGCGGGTCCAGGATCAGGAACAACAGCAGGGCGGCGGAGAGGGTGGTCACAGCGAGAGCCTCGGCGCCCAGACCTGGCCACGAAAGCCGACGCCCGCCGGCGACAGCAGGTGCACGCAGGCGGGCGCATAGGCGGCCGGGGCCGGCACCCGCAGCTGGGTTTCGTCGGCATAGGCGCGGGCCCGCAGGTCGGTCCGCATCGGACCCGGCTCGAGGCCGGACACCCGGACCGGGGTGCTGTCGGTCTCGGCGCTCAGCTGACGGACCAGGGCAGCCAGCGACTGCTTGGCCAGGCCATACGCGCCCCAGTAGGCCTTGCCGACCCGGGAAGGGTCGTCGGTGACGAAGACCACGGCGCTGTCGCCAGCCTTGCGCAGCCAGGGCAGGCAGGCCTGGGTCAGCAGCCAGGGCGCGGTGAAGTTCACATGCAGGTTGCGGACGAAGGCCTCGGGAGCAGTGGCTTCCAGCGGCGCCAGCCCGGTGAATTCCGCCGCGCAGTGCAGCAGGCCGTGGATCCCTCCCAGTTCTCCGGCGACCTTGGCCGCCAGGTCCGCGTAGTCCGCCGGGTCGGCGCCGGCCAGGTCGATCGGATAAAGCGCCGGCTCCGGGCCCAGCGCCTTCACCGCATCGTAGACCCGGTTGAGCTTGGGCACGCGCCGGCCCAGCAACACCACGGTCGCACCGGCCCGGGCGCAGGCCTTCGCGGCCTCCGCACCGAGCCCGCCGTGCGCACCGGTGACCAGCACGGTGCGCCCGGCCAGGGCGTCCGCGGCGACCTCGGGCAGGGCGGCCGCTGTGGCGGTCATGCCGCCTTCTGCGCCTCGGAGACCATGCGGGCCAGTTCGCCGCTGTCGAGCAGCTCGACGGTGATGTCGCAGCCGCCGATCAGTTCGCCATTGATGAAAAGCTGCGGGAAGGTCGGCCAGTCGGAATAACGCGGCAGGCTGGCGCGCACCTCCGGGTCCTCCAGCACGTTCACGCTGTGGAAACTGCCGGCGCCGGCATTCTTCAGCGCCTGCACCGCGCGGCTGGAGAACCCGCACATCGGGAACTGCGGCGTGCCCTTCATGAAGAGAACGATCGGGTGGCCTTCGACCTCGGCCTTGATGCGGTCCATGACGCTCATGGAAAACTCCGTTCGGGTCGCGCCGCCGGGACGGGGCGCGATAAGGGCTAGAATTATACGGCCAAGGCCCGGCCCGCCGGCGCCCAGCCCCCTCAGAACGGAGATTCCCATGGCCATCGAACTGCCCGCCCTGCCCTACGACCGCGCCGCCCTCGAACCGCACATCTCGGCGGAAACCATCGATTTCCACTACGGCAAGCACCACCAGGCCTACGTCACCAACCTCAACAACCAGATCAAGGGCACGGAGTTCGAGAACCTCGACCTCGAGGCCATCATCCGCAAGGCCCAGGGCGGCATGTTCAACAACGCCGCCCAGGTCTGGAACCACACCTTCTACTGGAACTGCCTCAAGCCCAACGGCGGCGGCGAACCGACCGGCAAGCTGGCCGAAGCCATCACCAAGGCGTTCGGCTCCTTCGCGGCCTTCAAGGAGCAGTTCACCCAGACCGCGCTGACCACCTTCGGCTCCGGCTGGGCCTGGCTGGTGCAGCGCCCGGACGGTTCGCTGGCCCTGGTCAGCACGCCGAACGCGGCCACCCCGCTCACCGGCACCGACACCGCCCTGCTCACCTGCGACGTCTGGGAACACGCCTACTACATCGACTACCGCAACGCCCGCCCCAAGTACGTCGAGGCGTTCTGGAACCTGGTGAACTGGGACTTCGTGGCCGATCGCCTGGCCTGATGCACGGCCCGGGCCCACTGCTCGACATCCAGCGGCTGTCCTGCGCCTACGCAGGGCAGCCGGCGGTGCGCGAGCTCAGCCTGGGCCTCCGGTCCGGTGAACTGGGCTGCCTGCTGGGCCCCAGCGGCTGCGGCAAGACCACGCTGCTCCGGGCCATCGCCGGCTTCCATGCGCCCGACTCCGGCGCGCTCCGCCTGCGCGGCGTCGACGCCCTGCCGTTGCCGCCGGAAAAACGCGGCCTCGGCTTCGTTTTCCAGGACCTCGCGCTGTTCCCGCACCTCACAGTGGCCGACAACGTCGGCTTCGGCCTGCACCGGCTGGATGCCGGCGCGCGCCGCACGCGCTGCCTCGAGACGCTCCAGCTGCTGGGCCTGCAGGACATGGCCGGCCGCTATCCGCATGAGCTGTCAGGCGGCCAGCAGCAGCGTGTCGCACTGGCCCGATCGCTGGCCCCGCGCCCCGACCTGCTGCTGCTCGACGAACCCTTCTCCAGCCTCGACGCCGACCTGCGCGGCCGCCTGCGCGACGAACTGCGCGCCCTGCTCAAGCGCCTGGGCATCGCGGCCCTGCTGGTGACGCACGACCAGGAGGAGGCGTTCGCCTTCGCCGACACCGTCGGCGTGATGAATTCCGGGCGCCTGCTGCAGTGGGCGCCGGGCTTCGAGCTCTACCACCGGCCGGCCACGCCCTTCGTCGCGTCCTTCGTGGGCGAAGGCCGGTTCCTCGCGGCACGCGTGATCGACGGACGCCGCGTGGCGACGGCCCTGGGCGAACTCACCGCGGCCAGCGACCTGCCCTTCCCGGCCGGCAGCGCGGTGCGCGTGCTGCTGCGACCCGACGACCTGATGCATGCCGACGACGGCGGCATCGAAGCCGAGGTCAGCGCCGTCGCCTTCCGCGGCGCCGAAACCCTGCACACCCTGAAACTGCCCGACGGCACCGCGCTGACCGCGCTGTTCCCCAGCCACCAGCAGCGCGAACCCGGCGACCGGGTGCGCGTGCGGCCCGACCTGGCCCACGTGGTGGTGTTCGCCGACGAAGACGTCGGCTGAGCGGCCGGCCGGCGCCCGCCGGCTCAGTCCGATTCGCGCAACCGCGTCAGCACCGGGGCCACCTGCGCCTCGCGGCCCAGGGCGCGACCGGCACGCTCCAGCGCCGCCGCCAGCTCGCCCGGCGTATCGGCGCGGAACGTGGCGTGCCCGACCTTGCGGCCCTCGCGCGCCGACTTTCCGTAGTCGTGCCAATGACCGCAGGCCTCGGCCAGCACCGGCGCGGCCGGCGGCATCTGGCCGATCCAGTTCAGCATCACGCTGTGGCCCACGGGCCGGGTGTCGCCCAGCGGCAGGCCCAGCACCGCACGCAGGTGGTTCTGGAACTGCGAGGTTTCCGCGCCCTCGATGGTCCAGTGGCCCGAGTTGTGAACGCGGGGCGCCATCTCGTTGGCCAGCAGCACGCCGTCCTTGAGGAAAAGCTCGAGCGCGAACACGCCGACATAGTCCAGCGCCTCGGCCACCTTGCGCGCAGCGGCCAGGGCCTGCGCCTGCAGCGCCGGATCCACGCGCGCCGGCGCCAGGCTGGCGGACAGGATGCCGGACTCGTGCCAGTTCTCGGTCAGCGGCCAGGCGCGCAGCTCACCGTCGCGCCCGCGCGCGGCCACCACCGACAGCTCGCGCTGGAAGGCGACGAAGCCTTCGAGGATCAGGCCGACGCTGTCGGCCTGCGCGCCGAGGGCGGCCCAGGCGGCGTCGGCGTCGGCCGGCGACTTCAGCCGGAACTGGCCCTTGCCGTCGTAACCCAGGCGCCGGGTCTTGAGGATGCAGGGGGTTCCGATCGCCGCGAGCGCCGCGTCGAGGCCGGCGCGCGAGTCGATCGCCGCGAACTCCGGCACCGGGATGCCCAGCTCGCGGAACAGGGACTTTTCCGCCAGCCGGTCCTGCGCCACCGACAGCGCGCGCGGGCTCGGGAACACCGGGATGCGGTCGGCCAGCCACTGCGCGCTTTCGGCGGGCACGTTCTCGAAATCGAAGGTCGCCACGTCGACGCGCGACGCGAATTCCGCCAGCCCCACCTGGTCGCGGTAGTCGGCCTGCAGGAGGGGCGCGAACTGCGCGGCGCAGGCATCGGGCGTGGTGTCCAGCACCAGGAAGCGCAGGCCCAGCGGCGCGCCGGAAAGCGCCAGCATGCGGGCCAGCTGCCCGCCCCCGAGGATGCCGACGGTGGTCACGGCTGCCGCGGGTCCGGCTTGTCGAGCACGTCGCGCGTCTGTTTCGCGCGGAAGGCATCGAGCGCGTCGCGCACCGCCGGATGTTCCGGCGCCAGCAGCGCCGCGGCGAACAGGCCGGCGTTGGCGGCGCCCGCGGCGCCGATGGCGAAGGTCGCGACCGGGATGCCGGCCGGCATCTGCACGATCGACAGCAGGGAGTCGAGGCCGTTGAGCGCCTTGCTCTGCACCGGCACGCCCAGCACCGGCACCGGGGTCATCGCCGCCAGCATGCCCGGCAGGTGCGCCGCGCCGCCGGCGCCGGCGATGATCGCGCGCAGACCCCGGGACGACGCCGACTTCGCATACTCCACCAGCAACTCCGGCGTGCGGTGCGCGGACACCACGCGCACCTCGTGCGGAACGCCCATCTGTTCGAGGCGGGCGACGGCATGCTGCATCGTTTCCCAGTCCGATCGGGAACCCATGACGACCCCGACCAGCGGGGCAAGGACGGCTTGGTTCATGGCGGGTGGCTTCGGCAAAACGCTATTCTAGACCCCAAGCCCCCTGCCCGGACACCGACCCGCCCATGGACCGCAAGCTGCTCGACATCCTCTGCTGCCCGACCAGCAAGCAGCCCCTGGCCCTGCTCAACCACCAGGACCTCGCCGCGATCAACCAGGCCATCGCCGCCGGCAACGTGGTCCGAGCCGATGGCAGCGCGCAGGCCGAGCCCGTGGCCGAAGGGCTCATCACCCGCGACCGCCGCACGGTCTATCGCGTGGAGGACGGCATTCCCGTCCTGCTGGCCGACGAGGCCTTGGCCACGGCCCAGATTCCCGACTTCCCGCGCTGATGGCGACCCTGCTGCCGCCCCCGGCCGAGTCCGTCGCCGCGGACGTCGCTCGCGCCCTGGCCGAAGACCTCGGTCCTGGAGACGCCACTGCCGACCTGCTGCCGGACGGTCCGCAGTCGGCCTACGTCATCGCAAAGGAAGCCGGCGTGATCGCCGGCCGGCCTTGGTTCGATGCCTGTTTCAGGGCGCTCGATCCCGAGATGCGCATCGACTGGCGAGTGGCCGAGGGCCAGGCCGTTTCCGTGGGCACCGTGCTGGTCACGCTGCACGGCCGCGCCCGCGCCCTGGTCAGCGCCGAACGACCGGCCCTGAACTTCCTGCAGACGCTTTCGGCCACCGCCAGCCGCACCGCCGAACACGTGGCCGCGGTGGCCGGCACCCGCACCCGCATCCTCGACACCCGCAAGACCCTGCCCGGCCTGCGCCTGGCGCAGAAGTACGCGGTGCGCGCCGGCGGCGGCGCGAACCACCGCATGGGCCTGTACGACGCGGTGATGCTGAAGGAAAACCACATCCACGCCGCCGGCTCGATCGCCGCGGCGGCGGCGGCGGCGCGGGCCAGGCACCCCACCCTGCCCCTGATCATCGAAGTCGAATCCCTGGACGAACTGGACCAGGCCCTGGCCACCGGCTGCGACCGCATCCTGGTGGACGAGTTCAGCCCCGACGACCTGCGCGAGGCGGTGCGGCGCGCCGCCGGCCGGATCCCGCTGGAAGTGTCGGGCGGCGTCGGCCTGGACCGCCTGCCGGCGATCGCCGCGACCGGCGTGGACTGCGTGTCCATCGGCGCGCTGACCAAACACGTGCAGGCGCTGGACCTGTCGCTGCGCCTGGGGACGCCGCCCGGCGAAGGCGGCTGAAGAAGTCCCCGTCCGTCGCGCGTCCGGCTCAGCCGCGACCGAGGTACAGGGCCACCATCACCAGGACCGCAGCCGCGGTCAGCATGATCGGCACCCACTTGCTCATCGCGGGCGCGGCCACCGGCGCCGGTTCGTTCGCGGGGGTGGCCAGGCGGTTGGTCTGCTGGGCCATGTCCATGCCGGGCGCGACGACGATGAAACGCACCGCGTCCAGGCGCAGCTCGTCGCCCGGGTTCAGGAAACCCTGCTGCACGCGCCGGCCATTGATATAGGTGCCGTTCGACGAACCCAGGTCCTCGACCGACAGACCGTCCTGGGTCGGCTTGACCAGGGCGTGACGGCGGGAGATCTCCTCCGCCTGCACCGAGATGTCGCATTCGGGCGCCCGTCCGATCGCCACCGGCCCTGCCACCGGGAACACCTTGCCGAAAACCGCGCCGGACACGCCGCGCAGCAGGAACTTGGGCACGGCCATGCGGACTCGGGTGGCGCCGCTGTCTTCGTCGGAACCCGGCGTCACGCCGGGCGCGGGCGCGCTGCGGGCGGCCTCGACCACCGTGAACTTCGCGAGCACCGGCCCGATGCCGATCTGGTCGCCGGCGCGCAGCGCCATGATGTCGGCCACCGGCTTGCCGTTCACCGAGACGGCGCCGCCGCCATCGGGCACCTGCAGGTTCGCACCGGTGCTGGTGACGTGGATTTCGCAGTGCCGCGGAAGGATTTCCGGATCGTCCAGCACGACCGCGTTCTCCACGGCCGAACCGATCCGGTTGACGCCGGCGTTGAGCAGGACCTGCACGTGCTCGCCATTGGGAAACACCAGTTTCATCTTCGCTCTCCTGCGAATCGGCGATGGCCCCGCGGGCCGGCATCCGGGCCTATCTTAGCCATGCGCGCGCAAACCCGGCAGGGGGGCCGCCTTGCGGCGGGGGCCGGCCGTCCCCACACTCCGGGCATGCTCTCGACCCTGATATTCCTGCTTCTCGCGATAGCCGCGCTGGCGTTCTGGTTTGCCGGTCGCGCCGCCGGCGAAACCGCCACCTGGCTGGGCCAGCAGGCCTGCGCCCGCGCCGGAGTGCAGTGGCTCGACCACAGCGTGCACCTGATCGGCATGCGCCTGTCCCGCGGCCCCGACGGCTGGCTGGGCCTGGAGCGGCAATACCGGTTCGAATACTCGACCGGCGGCGAGGACCGCCACGCCGGCAGGATCGTGCTGCACGGTCGCAGGCTGCTGGCCCTGGCCGGCCCGATGCCTGCTCAAGACGCGCTGCATTGAACCCACGTCCTACTTGACGACCCGCAGGTGACTGCGGCGCGGCGCGTCGCCGCCCTCGGGCGCGGGCGTCGGATCGTCCGGACCATCGTCCGGCATCGCGGCGCCGTCTTCCGGCAGCATCATTCCCTGGCCGGTTTCCTGGGCGTAGATCGCCATCACCGCCGCCACCGGGACCACCACCGTCTGGCTGACGCCGCCGAAACGCGCCTTGAAGCGCACTTCGCGATTGTCGATGACCAGCTGCGCCACCGCGCGCGGCGCGATGTTCAGCACCACCCGCCCGTCCTTGACCGCCGACTGCGGCACCTGCACGCCGTCCCGGCCGGCATCCACCAGCAGGTAGGGCGTCATGCTGTTGTCGTTGATCCACTCGTTCAGCGCCCGCAGCAGGTAGGGGCGGTTGGAAGCCATCGCCGGAACCGCGTCGGTCATTGAGGCAGCTCGCGCAGCGCTTTTTCTTCCGGCGTCAGGCTGCGCAGGTACGCGGGGTTGCGGAAGATCCGCATGCCGTAGTCCTCGATCGGCTTGGCTTCCTTGGGCAGCACCACGCCCAGGGCCGGCAGGCGCCAGATGATCGGCGCGATGGCGCAGTCGGCCAGGCTCATTTCCGGGTTCAGGAAGAATTTCGAGGCCTTGAACAGCGGCAGCGCGGCCAGCAGCAGCTCCTTCAGGCGCTTGCGGCCGGCGTCGGCCTGGGCCTTGTTGCCGTGCTGGATCGCCTGCACGTGCGGCACCCAGTCGTGTTCCAGGCGCAGCATGGCCAGGCGCAGCCGCGCGCGCGACAGCGGATCGACCGGCATCAGCGGCGGGTGCGGGTAGCGCTCGTCCAGGTATTCGGACACCACCGACGCGGCATAGAGCACCAGGTCCCGGTCCACCAGGGTCGGAACCGAATGGTAGGGATTGAGGTCGACCAGGTCTTCGGGCGGATTGCCCGGGTCGACCGGCACCAGTTCATAGGTGACGCCCTTGGCTGCCAGCACGAGCCGGACCCGGTGGCAGACCACGCAGTCACGGGATGAGAACAGGGTCAGGGCGTTGCGGATGCGTGGACTGGCAGCCATCAAGGGGTCCCCCAAAACGCCGCCAGCCCCTGCCGGCGGTCGTCGGAAGCCCTAACCCTGCCCGAAACGGCCGGTCCGCCGCAAGCCGGGGCCAACCGGGCCACGCGGAACCGTGATCCAGGGCGCGGAATGCGGCCCAGGCCGGACGCCGCGAAAGCAAAAGGCCGCCCGAAGGCGGCCTTTTGGGTGCCTGATCCCGGGGGATCAGTGCACGTCGCGCCAGTACTCGGTCTTGAGCAGGTAGGCGATGAAGGTGAAGAAGGCCAGGAATAGGACCACCCACACGCCCACCGACTCGCGCTTGAGCGCGGCGGGCTCGGCCACGTACTGCAGGAAGGCGCTGATGTCGCGGGCCACCTGGTCGTACTGCCGGGCGTCCATTCGGCCCGGGCTGGCGAGCTCGAGCTTGGCGACGTGCTGCGAGCCGTCCTCGCCCTCCTCGTAGACCGGGCGCTGGATGCCCTGCATTTCCCAGAGCACGTGCGGCATCGAGGCGCCCGGGAACACGGTGTTGTTCCAGCCCAGCGGGCGGCTCTCGTCGACGTAGAAGCCCTTGAGGTAGCTGTAGACCCAGTCCGGGCCGCCGAGCTTGGCGCGGGCGGTCAGGCTCAGGTCCGGGGCGGCCTTGCCGAACCAGGCGTTGCCATCGCCCGGCGCGATGCCGGTGTTGATGTTCTCGCCGATCTTGGCGTCGCCCTGGATCAGGTGCTGTTCGACCAGCTCCTCGCTCAGGCCCAGGTCCGAGGCGATCCGCGAGTAGCGGTGCAGGGACAGGGCGTGGCAGCCGGAACAGTAGTTCATGAACAGGCCGGCGCCACGCTGCAGCGAGGCCTTGTCGCTCAGGTCGGTGCCCGAGGACTCGAGCGGACCGGCGCTGGCCGCGAGGCCGAGGGCCGGCGCGAAAGCCAGCAGGAGGGCGAAGAGGCGCAGCTTAGTCATGCGAGGGCACCCGCTCGGGAACGGCCTTGGTCTGGCCCATCGCGGACCAGAAGGGCATCAGGAGGAAGAAGGCGAAGTAGTAGACGGTCAGGATCTGGGCGACCAGCTTCTGGGTGTCGGAGCCGGACTGCGCGCCCAGCCAGCCCAGGATCACGAAGCTAACCGCGAAGATGCCGACCAGGACCTTGTGCAGCAGCGGCCGGTAGCGGATCGACTTGACCTTGCAGCGGTCCAGCCACGGCAGCGCGAACAGGATCAGGGTGGCGCCGCCCATCACGATCACGCCGAACAGCTTGTCGGGGATCGCGCGCAGCATCGCGTAGAAGGGCGTGAAGTACCACACCGGCTTGATGTGCGCCGGGGTCACCAGCGGGTCGGCGGCGATGAAGTTGTCCCACTCCAGGAACCAGCCGCCCATCGCGGGGGCGAAGAACACGATGAAGGCGAACAGGATCAGGAAAAAACCGGCGCCGAACAGGTCCTTCACCGTGTAGTACGGGTGGAAGGGGATGCCGTCCTTGGGCTTGCCGGTGTCCTTGTCCTTGACCTTCTTGATGTCCACGCCTTCCGGGTTGTTCGAACCCACCTCGTGCAGCGCGCCCAGGTGCAGCACGACCAGCAGCAGCAGCACCAGCGGCAGCGCGATCACGTGCAGGGCGAAGAAGCGGTTGAGGGTGGCGTCGGCCACCAGGTAGTCGCCGCGGATCCACTCGGTCAGGTCCGGGCCGATCACCGGGATGGCGCCGAACAGGTTGATGATCACCTGCGCGCCCCAGTACGACATCTGGCCCCAGGGCAGCACGTAGCCCATGAAGGCCTCGGCCATCAGCACCAGGAAGATCACGCAGCCAAGCACCCAGACCAGCTCGCGCGGCTTCTGGTAGGAGCCGTAGATCAGGCCGCGGAACATGTGCAGGTAGACGACCACGAAGAACAGCGAGGCGCCGGTGCTGTGCATGTAGCGGATCAGCCAGCCCCACTCGACGTCGCGCATGATGTATTCGACCGAGGCGAAGGCCTCGGCGGCGGACGGCTTGTAGTGCATCGTCAGGAAGATGCCCGTGACGATCTGGTTGACCAGCACCAGCAGGGCCAGCGAACCGAAGTAGTACCAGAGGTTGAAGTTCTTCGGAGCGTAGTACTCCGACATGTGCT
>CAMLKR010000046.1 GCA_946480565.1 uncultured Arenimonas sp.
CGCGCGTGAAGCGCTACAGCCCGCGCGGCAAGCTCGACCGCCTGCACATCGAGCCCATCAGCCAGGCCAGCGCCGACCAGCGCAAGGGCCGCTGCGGGCGCATCGCCGCCGGCATCTGCTACCGCCTTTACGCCGAGGACGACTTCAATTCCCGGCCGCGCTACACCGACCCGGAGATCCTGCGCGCCTCGCTGGCCGGCGTGATCCTGCGCATGCTGACGCTCGGCCTGGGCCGCGTGGAGGATTTCCCCTTCATCGATCCGCCGGACCCGCGCGCGATCGCCGACGGCTGGCAGACCCTGGCCGAACTGGGCGCGGTGGACGCCGAGCGCCGGCTCACGCCCATCGGCCGCGAGATGTCGCGCCTGCCGGTGGATCCTAAGCTGGCGCGCATGCTGGTCGCCGCGCGCACGCACGGCGTGCTGGCGGAGGTACTGGTGATCGCGGCCTTCCTGGGCATCCAGGACCCGCGCGAGCGTCCCGCCGACGCCCGCGAGAAGGCCGACAACGCCCATGCGCAGTTCGCCGACCCGAACTCCGAGTTCGTCGGCATCCTGAAACTGTGGCAGGCCTACCGCGCGGCGCACGAGGACCTGACCCAGTCGAAGCTGCGCGACTGGTGCGAGCGGCATTACCTGGGCTTCCTGCGCATGCGCGAATGGCGCGAACTGCACCGCCAGCTGCTGCTGGCCTGCGAGGAGATGCAGTGGCCGGTGGACGCCGCGCCGGACCCCGAGCCGGGCAGCAAGGCGGCGCTCACCCGCTATGCCAGCCTGCACCGGGCGCTGATCGCCGGCCTGCCCTCGCAGATCGGCCACCGCAGCGAGAAGGGCCTCTACGACGCACCGCGGCAGCGCAAGTTCCAGCTGTTCCCCGGCTCGACGCTGGCGAAGTCGCCTGCCAGGGGCGTCGGTGGCCCGCCGGCCTGGCTGCTGGTGGCGACCCTGCTCGACACCCAGAAGGTCTGGGGCCTGACGGCCGCGAGGATCGAGCCCGAATGGGTGGTCGCCGAACTGCCGCACCTGCTGGCGCGCAAACACTACGACCCGCACTGGTCGCGGGCCCAGGGGCGCGTCGTGGGCAGCGAGCAGATCAGCCTGTTCGGCCTGGTGCTGGCGCCGAAGAAGCCCGTGCACTACGGCGGCCTGTACCCGGCCGAGGCGCGCGAGATCTTCGTGCGCCAGGGCCTGGTGCCCGGCGAGGCCGACACCCGTGCGCCCTTCCTGAAGCGCAACCTGGCCACGCTGGAGAAGGCGCGCGAGGAGGAGGCCAAGCTGCGCCGCGCCGGCCTGGTCGCCGACGAGGACTGGCAGGCGCGCTGGTACCTGGACCGCCTGCCGGCCGAGGTCAATTCCATCGCCGGCCTCGACAGCTGGTACGGCAAGCTGCCGCCCGAACAGAAGAAGGCGCTGGAGTGGTCGCTGGCGGAGCTGCTGCCGGGCGAGGGCAGCGAGGCGGAGAGGTTCCCGAAGTATTTCGCGCTCGGCGACACCCGGCTGGCCCTGCACTATCGCTTCGAGCCGGGCCACGCCGAGGACGGCGTGACCCTGGACGTGCCGCTGCACCTGCTGAAGGCGCTCGATCCGGCCCGGCTGGGCTGGCTGGTGCCGGGCCTGGTGGAGGAGAAGGCCACCGCCCTGATCCGCGGCCTGCCCAAGGCGCTGCGCCGCAACTACGTGCCGGCGCCGGATTTCGCCCGCGCCTTCGCCGAGGCGCATCCGCGGCCCGACGCCGACGCGCTGCCCGGCGCATTGGCCCGTTTCCTTAGCAAGGCCACCGGCGCGCCGGTGGCGGCGCTGGACTTCGACGAGTCGGCGCTGGAGCCGCACCTGCGCATGAACCTGCGCCTGGCCGAACGCGACGGCCGCGTGCTTGCGCTTTCCCGCAGCCTGGACGAGCTGCGCGAACGCTTCGGCGGCGAGGCCGAGCGTGCATTCGCGCAGCGCGCCGGCGAACGCCTGGCGCGCGAAGGCCTGCGCGATTTCCCCGACGAACCGATCCCGGCCCAGGTGCCCGGCGCCGCCGGCGTGCCGGCCTATCCGGCCCTGGTGGACGGTGGCGATTCGGTGTCGCTGAGCGTATTCGCCGATCCGCAGGAGGCGACGCAGGAGCATGTGCGCGGCGTGCGCCGGCTCGCCGGCTTCGCGCTGGCCGACAAGCTGCGGCAGGCGCGCAAGCAGCTGCCGGTGTCGCCGAAACTGGCCCTGCTTTACGCCGCCATCGAAGGCTTCGCCCAGGCCGGCAAGGCCGAACCTGCGCACGAGCACCTGCGCAGCGACCTGGCCCAGGCGGCGCTGGATGCGGTGCTGTCCGGGGAACTGGGCGGCATCCGTGACGCCGCCGCCTTCCGCTCGGCGGTGGAGCGGGCCGGCCGGCAGCTTTTTCCCGAGGCGATGTCGCGCCTGAAGCTGGCGGAGGCGATCCTGGGCGCGGTGGCCGAGATCAAGCCGCGGCTGGAATCGCCGCTGCTGGGCTGGGCCAAGGGCAACCTGGACGATCTGAAGGCGCAGCTGGCGGGACTGGTGCCGCCGGGTTTCCTGCGCGAGACGCCGGCGGCGTCGCTGGCGGAATACCCGCGTTACCTCAAGGCGCTGTCGCTGCGCGCCGAACGCGCGCTGCGCGACCCGGTGCGCGACCAGGCGCGGCTGCTGGAGATCAAGCCCTTCAGCGACGCCCTGGACGCGGCGCGCCGCAGCGGCCGCATCGCGCGGCCGGAGTGGCAGGAATTCCGTTGGGACCTGGAGGAGCTGCGCGTGTCGCTGTTCGCGCAGGAGCTGGGCACCCGCCGCCAGGTCTCGACCAAGCGGCTGGCGCGGCAGCTGGAGGCGCTTACTTGACGCGCCTGACCTTGACGCGGGTGTTGTAACCCTCGACCGAGAGGAACCAGGCGCCGAAGGCACCGGCCTCGATCTTCACGACCGGGCTGTCGAGCTTGACGCCGCGCAGTTGCGAACCCGGGTCCACCGACTGCCAGACCTGGCCGTTGGTGAGCACGAAGCGGCCGTCGCGACCGTCCCAGCCGGTGAACTCGCCGGCGATGCGGGTTTCGATGTCGTCGTAGTTGTTGCCGCTGCCCTCGAAGCCGCGGCGGTCGACCGCCGGGGGCGGCGCCGCGCTGCGGGCCACTTCGCCGACCTCCTGGCTGAGCCAGGCATTGAGCTGGGCCAGTTCTTCCGGCGTGAGCTTGTCCAGGCCGGCCGCCTTGAACTCGGCGTGGGACATGCGCTCTTCCAGGGAGGAGAATTCCTGCGCGGAAACGGTGCCGCCGGCGAGGGCGAACAGGACGAGGGTGGTGCCAAGCAGTCGACGCATGTTGGATGTTCCGGACTGGTTAAACTGGCCAGTATTCGCGGGAGAGTCTAACTCCCCGGGTCATGCAGGCGCCACTTGAACCCTTCCAGCCCGCCGTCGTCGCGATCCCTGCCCTGGCCGGATGGCCCGGGCCCCCTCACGCCCCTGTCCAGCGCCCTGCGCGAGGCGGCGGCGGGCCTGCCGGCGTCGGCGGAATCGAGCCTGGTCGAACGTGTGCTCGCCACCCTGCAGCCGCTGCGCGCCGATCCCGAAGTGATGGCGGCGGCCGCGCTGCACCTGTGGCCGGCCCTGCGCGCGGCCGTGCCCGCCGAGGTGCTGGCGGCGTCGCCGCGCCTGCCGTCGCTGCTGGACGGCCTGGCCGCCGCCGACCGGGTGCGGGCCCTGCACCACCAGCGCCAGGGCAAGGGCAGTGCCGAGGGCCTGCGCCGGCTGTTGCTGGCCCTGGTGCGCGACCTGCGCGCGGTGCTGGTGCTGCTGGCGATCCAGCTGGTGCGCCTGCGCGAGGCCGCAAGCTTGCCGGCGGATGAACGGCTGGCGCTGGCCGGGCTCACCGCCGACATCTACGCGCCGCTGGCCAACCGCCTGGGCATCTGGCAGCTCAAGTGGGAGCTGGAGGACCTGGCCTTCCGCTGGACCCAGCCCGAGACCTACCAGCGCATCGCCCGCCTGCTGGACGAGAAGCGCGGCGACCGCGAGCGCTTCATCGAGGACGCCAAGCGCCGCATGCGCGAGGCCCTGGCCGAGGCCGGCATCGCCGCCGACGTCGCCGGCCGGCCCAAGCACATCTACAGCATCTGGAAGAAGATGCAGCGCAAGGGCGTGCCCTTCAGCGAGCTCTACGACATCCGCGCCGTGCGCGTGCTGGTGGACGACATCCCGGCCTGTTACGCCGCGCTGGGCATCGTGCACCAGCTCTGGCCGTCGATCCCGTCCGAGTTCGACGACTACATCGCCCACCCCAAGGGCAACGACTACCGGTCGCTGCACACCGCGGTGATCGGACCGGGCGCGCGCACGCTGGAGGTGCAGGTCCGCACCCACCAGATGCACGAACACGCCGAGCTGGGCGTCGCCGCGCACTGGCGTTACAAGGAGGGTGGCGGCGCCGACGCCAGCTTCGAACGCAAGGTCGCCTGGATGCGCCAGCTGCTGGAGCAGCGCGACGAGGGCGAGGAGGCGCTGTTGGCCGGGTTCTCCACCGAACTGGTCGAGGACCGCGTCTACGCGCTGACGCCGCGCGGCGAAGTGGTCGACCTGCCGCGCGGCGCCACCGTGCTGGATTTCGCCTACGCGGTGCACACCGAGGTCGGCCACCGCTGCCGCGGCGCCAAGGTCAACGGCCGCATCGTGCCGCTCGACCACCAGCCGGCCACCGGCGAGCGTGTCGAGATCCTCACCGCGAAAACCGCCGAACCGCGCCGCGACTGGCTGCTGGCCAGCAACGGCTTCCTGGCCACCGGCCGCGCCCGCGACAAGGTGCGCGCCTGGTTCCACCGCATCGACCGCGCGCGCAACCTGCAGGCCGGCCGCGAGCTGCTGGAGAAGGAGCTGCGCAAGGTGGCGATGATGCACGCCGACCTGGCGCCGGTGCTGGCCCGGTTCAAGTTCGACTCCGTCGACGACCTGCATCTGGCGCTGGCCCTGGGCGACCTCGGTCCCAGCCAGGTCAGCCGCACCCTGCACGACCACGCGCAGGCGCAGAAGGCGCCGGCCGCGACGGCCGCCCTGGTCCCGCGCAAACCGCATGGGGCGCCGTCCAGGGCGCCGTTCACGGTGGAGGGCGTCGGCAACCTGCTCAGCCAGATCGCGCGCTGCTGCCAGCCGGTGCCGGGCGACCCGATCGTGGGTTACCTCACGCGCGGCCGCGGCGTCAGCATCCACCGCGCCGGCTGCGCCAGCGTGCAGCGCCTGCTGGCGCGACAGCCCGACCGGCTGCTGCCGGTGGAATGGGGCCGCGCCAGCGCCTCGAGCTACGAGGTCGACATCACCCTGCGCGCCTTCGACCGCAAGTGGCTGCTCAAGGACATCACCAATGTCATCGCGCAGATGGGCGTCAACATCCTGGGCGTGCAGTCGCGGGTGGACGAGGCCAGCGGCATGGCCGAACTGCGCATCGCCGTGCGCGTGGCCGACTTCGGCCAGCTCAGCGACCTGCTGGGCCGGCTGAACGCGGTGCCGGGCGTGCAGGAGGCCCGGCGCATCGGCTGAACGGCGCCGGGCCCGGTTCAGGCACCGCTGCTATCCTCGCGGCCATGAAAGGAATCCGCGCATGACCGAACGCCGCCCCGGCCCGGAATCCACCCCTTCGCTTGGCGCCCTGGACCAGCTGGACCTCGCCAGACCGCCCCGTGCCGCGCTTCCAATGCGTGCGCGCCGCGGCGGCGCCGGGCGCTGGATCGCGGGCCTGGCGCTGCTGGCCGTGCTCGTGGCCGCGGCCGCCTGGACGCTGGGCCACTGGCGGGAATCCCTCGGCGAGCGGCTCGTGCCCGCCTCCGACCTCAACCGGCAGGTGGAGGCGGCGCAGCAGGCACTGGCCCGGGGCGAACTGAGCGCTGCCGACGGCAGTGGCGCGCGCGAACGATTCCAGGCCGTGCTCGCCCGCGATCCCGACCATCCCGCCGCGCGCGCCGGCATGGGCGCGGTGCGTGACGCCGCGCTGGCGCAGGCGCGCGCCGCCCTGGACGCCGGCGATTTCGCGACGGCACGGGCGCGGCTGGACATGGCCCGGGCGATGGCGGCCCCGGCCGCCGACCTGACCCTGATCGAGCTCGACTTGCAGCGGCGGGAAAGCACCGGCGCCGACGTCGCCGACAAGCTCGAGCGCGCGCGCGCGGCCCAGGCCGCGGGCCAGCTCGAACAGGTGCCCGACGGCGCGCTGGCGCTTTATTCGGACGTGCTGCGCCTGCAGCCGGACAACGCCATCGCCCTCGATGGCCGCCGCGACATCCTGTCGGGCCTGCTGCGCGAAGCCGACGCGGCCCTGGACCGCGGCGACGCGACCGCCGCCCAGGCGCTGGTGGCCCGCGTGATCGAAACCGATCCCAGCCATCTCGAGCTGCCGGCGCGCCAGGCCAGGCTGGGCGAAGTGCTGGCGCAGCGGCAGCGGGCGCAGGAGGCGGCGCTGGGCCGCGCCGCGCAGGCGCAGCGCGACGGACGCCTCGAGCAGGCCGCGTCCGACTACCTGGCGCTGCTGGCCACGGATCCTTCCCTGGTCGAGGCGCGCCAAGGGTTGGACGACACGGCCGCGGCGATGGCCGCGCGCGCCGGCCGCGAGGCCGCCGATTTCGATTTCGAATCCGCGGAGGCGTCGCTGCGGCTGGCGCGGCAGTGGTCGCCGCAGTCGCCGGCGATTGCGGCCGCGGAGACGCGCCTGGCGCAGTCGCGCGCCGCGCGCGAGCAGGTGCCGGCCCGCGGCGCCGACCCGGCGCGCCTGGGCGCGCTGCTCGACGGCGCGCAGGCCGCGATGCGCCGGGGCGACCTGATCGATCCGCCGGGCGATTCGGCCTGGGACCAGCTGCGCGCCGCCGCGGCGATCGCGCCGGCCGATCCGCAGGTCCGGGCCGCGCTGGGCGAGTACGACCGGCGCGCCCGCGCCTGCTTCGAGGACGAACTGGCGGGCAACCGCCTGTCGCGGGCGCAGGCTTGCCTGGACGCGCGTGCGGTGCGAGAGCGCGGCGGCGACGGCCTGGCCGGCGATCGCCGGCGGCTGGCGGATCGCTGGCTGGCCTTCGCCGAAGAGCGCCTGGGCGCCAACGAGCTGGCGCTGGCACGACGGGCGCTGGACTCGGCGCAGGCGCTGGACCCCACCCATCCGGGCCTCGCGCTGATCGCCGAGCGCCTGCGTCGCGCCGGCGGCTAGGGCGCCGGCGTCCCGAACAGTTCGCGCAGCGTGGCGCGGACCGGCTCGGCCGAGAAATGGCGGCGGGTATTCTCCAGGCCGCCCTGCGCCAGCCGCTGCCAGAGCACCGCATCGCCGTAAAGGCGCACCACCGCGTCGGCGAAGCCTTCGGCGTCGTCCGACACCAGCACGTCCTGGCCGTCGACCAGGTGCATGCCTTCCACCGCGCAGCGGGTCGCGACCACCGGCAGGCCGTGGGCCAGGCTCTGGTTGACCTTGCCCTTCACCCCGGCGCCATAGCGCAGCGGCGCCAGGCCGATGCGGCAACCGTCGAGCAGCGGGCCCAGCTCGGGCACGTAGCCATGGAAGGTGATGCCGGGCAGGGCGCCCAGCGCCGCCACGGATTCCGGCGCATCGCCACCGACCAGGTGCAGCGTCACCTGGGGCAGGCGCTCGCGGATGCGCGGCAGGATCTCGTTGGCCAGCCACAGCGCGGCGTCGACATTGGGTGGATGCCGGTAGCTGCCGATGAACAGCAGGCCGCTGCGTTCGGAGAAGCCGGCGCCGGCGCCGTGCACGTCGTGGATGTTCGACACCACGTCCACCCTGGCCTTGGGCAGCTCCTGGGCCAAAAGGGCCTTCTCGGCCTCGCTGACGACCCAGGTGCGGTCGCATTGCTCGATCAGGGCCAGTTCCACCTTGCGCGTGCGCGCGGCGTTGCGCAGCTGGGCGGGGTCGCCGCTGAGCTCGGCTTCGCGCAGCTCGCGCAGGTGGTGCAGGTCGACGGTGTCGAACACCACGGTCGCCTGCGGGGCGTGCAGGCGCAGCAGCGGCAGCAGCGGCGACAGCACGTAGTGGCGGCTGACGATGATCGTGTCGAAGCGGCGCCCGTGCCTGGCCAGCCAGCGCGGCACGTCGCCCAGGTGCGGGTGCCACCAGGCCTCGACGCCGAGCTGCTGGAGGGCTTCGGTGTAGCGGCCGTCGTGGGCCCGGTTCTCGGGGAAGAAGACCACGGCGCAGCCGGTTTCGCGCAGCAGCTTCAGCAGGGCCAGCATCCGCACCGAACCCGAGTCCCGGTCCGGGGTCGGGGTGCAGGCGTCGAGCAGGAGCACCTGCCGTTGGCGGCCGCGCTCGCTCGCGAGCCCGACGTCGCGGCCGGGCGGGGCATGGCTGGCGGCGAGCACCTCGCCCCACCGGGCCAGGAACTTCCGGTGGTTGACCACCTGGTAGGCCTTCACGCCCTGGCTGAGATCGGTGCCCGAGCTGACGCCCTCGTGGTGGATCACCACGGATGCCGGCTGGTAGCGCACCTTCAGGCCTTCCTGGCGCACGCGCATCGCCAGGTCGGTGTCTTCGTAATAGGCCGGCGCGTAGTGGCTGTCGAAGCCGCCCAGGCGCAGGAACAGCTCGCGCCGCAGCGCGATCGATGCGCCCGAGCAGTAGTCCACCTCGCGCACGAAGTTGAAGCGCGGGTGTGCGGGGTCCTCGAAGCGCCCGTAGTTCCAGCCCGAGCCGTCGGCGAACACGATGCCGCCGGCCTCCTGCAGCCGCCCGTCCGGATAGACCAGCTTGCTGCCGGCCAGCCCGGTGTCGGGGTGGGTGTCGAAGGTCGCCAGCAGCGCGTCGAGCCAGCCGGGCTGGACCGTGGTGTCGTTGTTGAGGAACACGAGGAACTCGCCGCGCGCCAGTTCCGCGCCGGTGTTGCAGGCGCCGATGAAACCCAGGTTCTGAGGGTTGCGGTGGTAGCGCAGGCCGGGGATGCCGGGCAGCACCTGCGGCGTGCTGTCCGTCGAGGCGTCGTCGACCAAAATCACCTCGAACGGCGTCTGGTCGCCGGAATCGGCCAGCGCACGCAGGCAGGCCAGGCTGACCGGAAGGTGGTTGTAGGCGGGCACGATGATGCTGGCTTTCGGCCGCGGGGGCTGCGGCAGGCGGAACGCACGCTCGACGCCCGGACGCGCCCTTGCCACGACCTCGACCGGTGCGGGAGCGCGCCGGCGCTCGCGGATGCGCTGCAGCGTCCCGCCCAGTCCGCGGGTGCGCAGGCTCGCCAGGCCCCGGCTGGTCAGCGAACGCAGCCGTCGTGCGTGGTAGAGCACCGCGCCGGACGTGCCGCGCAGGGCGCCAAGGATGCGGCGCGGGACCGCGGTCAGACGCCAGAAGCGGCTGTCGCGGATCCGGGCCAGCTGGGCCTGCGCCTCGTCGCGCTGGCGGATCGCCACGTCGCGCTGGCGCGCCAGGTCGGTGCTGTCGCGCTGGTAGTAGCCGTGCGCTTCGGCCAGCTGGTGGTCCAACTGCAGGATGTACTCGCCCAGCCGCGCGATCTCGCCCTCGTGGTCGTCGCGCCCGTGGGCGAGCCGCTGCTCGAGCTTGGCCTTCTGTTCCTTCAGGGCCGCGATCTCGCGATCCAGGCCGAACGCCCAGTCCGCACGCCGCCGAAGCTCGGCCTCGGCCTCTGCATATGCGGTCTCCAGATGGTCCAGACGCCGTCGCCGCGCCGATATCTCGCCTTCGAGCGCCAGCCGTGCGAGCAGCGGCGGTCCGGCGGCAGGCAGCCGCATCGGCACCGGCGCGGATTCCAGCGCCCCGCGCCAGGTGGCGGCCATGGCGGCAAGGTCCGAGGGGGCGGGCGGCGACGGCAGCCGCAGCAGGCCACGATCCGCGGCCAGGCGCGACAGCATCGCGTTCACTTCCGCGGCATCGGGCGCGACGACCCAGCCGCCGCCGGCGGCGACCCGCTCGGCCGGCGCGCCCGGCGCGGCGCACAGCACCGGCAGGCCCAGCGCCCACATCTCCGACAGCGTGTAGCTGAAGGTCTCCGGCACCGTCGACGGCAGCAGGGCAAGGTCGGGCGCCAGGTGCGCGACCCGGCCGGGAAGATCGTCGCGACGGTAGTCCTGTTCGACATGCAGCCCCGGCCATCCGGCGAAGCGCGCGTGCGCGTGGCCGCAGCCCAGCAGCGCCAGTTCGACGCCCGGGGGCAGCGATTCCAGCATCGCCGCGATCAGGTGTTCGCCCTTGCCGCCGTCCAGGCGGCCGGGCACCAGCACGCGCAGGGGTGCGTCGATGGGTCGAGCGGCGCGCGCGCCGGGCGCCCCACCGAACGGCGCCAGGCC
Source organism: uncultured Arenimonas sp. (assembly GCA_946480565.1). The sequence goes on from CAMLKR010000046.1 coordinate 10,267, forward strand.
GTGCGGGATGACGCGCCAGCTCCGGGACGACAGTGCCGGCGCGATCGCGCACAGGCGCCGGCGGGCGAATTCGCTGGGCGCGACGAAACCGACAGCGTGTTCGGCGACGGCCGCCAGGAAGGCCTCGCGCAGGGTCCACCACTGCCCGGCATCGCGTCGGGAGAAGACGAAGCTGTGGCCGTCGGGTATCCGCGCCAGCTCCTCCGCCAACGTGTCCCGGTCGAAGGGCTCGCGCTCCGGGTCGCGGGGGTCATGCAGCAGCGGCCACAGCGGGTAGGCGTCGTGCGTGCAGACCGCGGTCGGCAGGCCGGTGCGCAGCACGTCCAGGCTATGGCCGACCAGCGAGGACACCAGCACCGAACCGACGCGCCACTGCGGCAGCAGTTCGGCCAGCAGCGCCTGCACCTCCGCCGAGTGGATCGCGGTATCCACGACCGGTTCGGACAGCGTCCATTGCCGCAGCGGTTGGTCCTCGAGGTCGGCGTACAGCGCCAGCGTCTTGCCGAAGGGCGGACGGTCGTCGCCGCTGTGCGCGACCAGCACGAGGTGGTTGCGCGCGTCGTCGCCGGCCGCGAGGTCGCGCACGAAGCGCATCGCGCCGCCGCCCCAGCCGTGCAGGATGTGCAGCACGGCGGGTTTCGATGCATCGATGGCCTTGCCATCGGCGGCGGCGATACGTTCAGCCAGCCGGGCCACGGGCGGCGGCGGGGCCGTCGCCTCGCCTTCGGCCCAGGACGAACCGACCAGGACGCAGGGCAGGAGGGCGGAACGGCCGGGCCGCGGAGCGACGGGGCCGGCCGCGGGCAGGCGCGCGCCGCGCCAGAGCGAGCACACCGGCGACCAGCCAGCCCAGGCGAAACTTGCATGCTCGCCCCAGGTCCAGGCGAGCGCGTCGCGCGCGGCATCATCCAGGCCGGCGGGAAAGACCGGCCACCGGCCGTCCAGCGGCGAGAGCACGTCGGCATCCGAATCGCGCCAGGCGGCGAGCAGCCGGTCGAGGCCGTCGCCGGGCAGCACGGCGTCGCCGCGCAGCACCAGCACGTCGCGCCCGGGGTGGTGGTGGCGTGCCCGCGCCAGCGCCTCCTGGGCCGACGCGGCCTCGCCCGGCACGCGTTCGAGGCCGCCCGCCGTCGGCGAAAGGGGGCGGTCGTCTGCGTGCCAGACGCTGAGGACCGGGAGGGGTGGGGCATCCATGCGGCGTGTTCAGTCTCGGGTAGGGGCGCGGGCGTGGCGGCCTGCTAGACTCGCCGCACCTCCGGATTATCCATGTCCGTGCCTCGTAACGCTCCCCCCCAAAATTCCGGCTCAGCTCCCGCCCGGCCCCGCTGGCGGACCTGGCTCGTGCGCGGCGGCCTGCTGGCGCTGGGCCTGGCCGTGGGCATCGGCGTGCCGGTGGTCTGGATCCTGGACAAGCAGGTGCGCGCCGAGTTCGAGCAGCTCGCCTGGCAGGTGCCGACCCGCGTCTACGCCCGTCCGCTGCGGCTGGAGCCCGGTCTGCGCCTGGACGCCGCGACCCTGGAGCTCGAGCTTTCCGCCGCGGCCTACCGCAAGGACGGCAGCGGCGACCTGCCGGGCACCTGGTCGCGCGATGGCGGCCGGTTCCATATCGCCACCCGGTCCTTCACGGACCTCGACGGTGCGGTGCCCGCGCAGCGGCTGGAAGTGCAGGTTTCCGGCGGTCGCGTCGCGGCCCTGCGCGACCGGCGCAGCGAACGCCGGCTCGAGACCGCGCGCATCGACCCGGCCCGCATCGCCACCCTTTACGGCAACGTGCAGGAGGAGCGGCGGCTGGTGCGGTTGAAGGAAGTGCCTTCGCTGCTGGTGACCGGCCTGCAGGCGGTCGAGGACCGCGACTTCAAGCACCACCACGGCATCGACCCCTGGGGGATGATGCGGGCGATGTGGGTGAACGTACGCGAGGGCGAACTGGAACAGGGCGCCAGCACGCTGACCCAGCAGCTGGTGCGCAGCCTGTTCCTGACCCGCGAGAAGCGCTGGAGCCGCAAGTTCAAGGAAATCGCCTACTCGCTGATCATCGAGGCGCGCTACGACAAGCAGCGCATCCTCGAGGCCTACCTCAACCAGGTCTACCTGGGCCAGCAGGGCAACCAGTCCATCCACGGCGTCGCCGCGGCCTCGGAATTCTGGTTCGGGCGCGAGCTCGGCAGCCTGCGCACCGAGGACATGGCCCTGCTGGTGGGCATGATCCAGGGGCCCTCCATCTACGACCCGCGCCGCAAGCCCGAGGCCGCCAAGCGCCGCCGCGACCTGGTGCTGGGCGTGTGGCATGAGCTCGGCCTGATCGACGAGGCCGAGGCCAGGCGCGCGCGCGCCGCGCCGCTGGCGGTCAGCGCGCGCCCCGGCGTCACCCGCAACCGCAATCCCGCCTTCATGGACCTGGTGCGCCGCCAGCTGGCGCGCGACTACCCCGCCGATGCGCTGCGCGGCGCCGGCCTGAGCGTGCTGACCACGCTGTCGCCTTCGGCGCAGCTGCTCTCCGAACAGGCCGTCAGCGGCACCCTGGCCAAGGTGCAGCGCAAGGACGGCCCCGCCCTGCAGGCGGGCATGGTGGTCACCGACACGCGCAGCGGCGAAGTGCTGGCCATGGTCGGCAACCGCAACACCGACACGCCCGGCTTCAACCGCGCGCTCGAAGCGCAGCGGCCGGTGGGCTCGCTGCTCAAGCCCATGGTCTACCTGCTGGCGCTGGCGCAGCCGGGCAACTGGTCGCTGGCCACGCCGGTGGACGACGCGCCGGTGAACCTGACCCTGCCCAACGGCCGGACCTGGAACCCGGAGAATTCCGACGGTCGCAGCCACGGCCGCGTCAGCCTGCTGGACGCGCTGTCGTTCTCCTACAACCAGGCGACGGTCCGGGTGGGAATGGACGTCGGACCCGAGCGCCTGGCCGAACTGCTCAAGGTGCTGGCGGGCCTGCGTGCGCCGGCCAACCCCTCGCTGATCCTGGGCTCGGTCGACCTGAGCCCGTTCGCGATGGCCCAGGTCTATCAGTTCCTCGCCTCCGGCGGACAGATCCAGCCGCTGCGCGCGGTGCGCGGCGTGGTCGATCCCCAGGGCAAGGCGATCAATCGCTACGATTTCCGGGCCGAACCGGCGAAGGAGGGCGACGCGGTCGCCGCGCGCCTGGTCACCGTGGCCCTGCAGGACGCGGTGGCGCGCGGCACCGGCCGGCCGCTGCTGGCCGACGGCCTGGGCCGGCTCAACGCGGCCGGCAAGACCGGCACCAGCAACGACAGCCGCGACAGCTGGTTCGCCGGCTACACCGGCGACCACCTGGCGGTGGTCTGGGTCGGCAACGACAAGAACGAACCGACCGGCCTGTACGGCGCCACCGGCGCGATGCGGGTGTGGTCGGCGCTTTTCACCAAGCTGCCCAGCAGCCCGCTGGACGTCGGCGGCGCAGGCCTGGAGTGGGGCTGGGTGGATGCGCAGCAGTTCGCGACCACCGAGGAGAACTGCGAAGGTGCCCGCCGTTATGCTTTCGTGGCCGGCTACCTGCCGCCCGAACACGTCAGCTGCGTCGAGCGCAGCTGGCTCGACTGGTTCCGATTTGGTGGTGACGACGATGAAGACGACAGGCGCGACAGCGATCGCGACCGCGAACGCCGGCGCGGCGATGAATAAGGCCGCCGCCCTGCTGGTGCTGCTGCTGGCCGGTTGCGGCAGCAGCTCGCCGCCGCCCTCGCGCGGCACGCCGGTGGCCAAGCCCGATCCGGTGGCGATGGTGGCGGCGATCCGCGCCGCCAGCGTCGGCGACGACGACCTGTTCGTGCAGCCGGTGCGCGATCCGCGCGTGGACGAACTGCGCGCGAAGGCCGAGGCGCTGGAGGCGGGCGGCGACTACAAGGCCGCCGCGGCCACGATCACGGAAGCCCTGAAGATCGCGCCCGCCGACAACGAACTGCTGCAGTGGCGCGCCGAACTGAGCCTGCTGCGCCGCCGCTGGGCCGATGCCGAACGCCAGGCCAACGAGGCCTACGAAAAGGGCACCCGGCTCGGCGGGCTGTGCCGCCGCAGCTGGAGCACCATCGCCCATGCCCGCGAGGCGCGCGGCGACAGCGCGGGCGCCGGCGTCGCGCGCCGCCAGGCCGAAGCCTGCGCGGTGCCGCTGCCGGTCCGCATGTAAGTGGACGACCTGGCCGAACGCACCCGTGCGGCGCTGGCCGCCGGCGGGCCGCTGGCCGAAGGCCTGGACGGCTACTCCCCGCGCGAGGCGCAGCGGCAGCTGGCGGAGGCCGTGGCCTCGGCCATGGACCAGCGCGCGACCCTGATCGCCGAGGCCGGCACCGGCACCGGCAAGACCTATGCCTACCTGGTGCCGGCGCTGCTGGCGGGGCAGCGCACCATCATCTCGACCGGCACCCGGGCGCTGCAGGACCAGCTCTACCATCGCGACCTGCCGCGGGTGCGCGCCGCGCTCGGCGCCGGCCTGAAGACCGCCCTGCTCAAGGGCCGCGCGAACTACCTGTGCCGGTACCGGCTGGAGCAGGCCAGGGGCGAAAAATTCCCCTCGCGGGAAGTCGCCGCGCAGTTCCAGCGCGTGGTCGCCTGGGCCGGGCGCACGATGCGCGGCGACCTGTCCGAGCTGGCCGACATCGCCGAGGACTCGCCGCTGTGGCCCCAGGTCACCTCCACTGCCGACAACTGCCTGGGCGGCGAATGCCCGTTCTGGAGCGAGTGTTTCGTCGCCA
>CAMLKR010000047.1 GCA_946480565.1 uncultured Arenimonas sp.
CTGGCCGATCGAGTGCAGGCCCTTCACGAAGGAACCCTCGCGCTCGATGCGCGCCTGCGCCCCGGCGCCCATGCGGGTCATGATGCGCATGTTGGCGACCACGTAGGGCGAGTCGGTGATCTCTACGCCGCAACGAGCCAGCGGCGAGTCGATCGGGCCCATGCAGTAAGGCACCACGTACATGGTGCGGCCGCGCATGCAGCCTGCGTACAGCGCGTCGATCTTGGCGTGGGCCTCGGCCGGCGCCATCCAGTGGTTGTTCGGGCCGGCGTCTTCCTGGTTAGAGGTGCAGACGAAGGTCAGGTGTTCGACGCGCGCCACGTCGGACGGGCTGGAGCGATGCAGGTAGCAGTTCGGGTGGGTCTGCTCGTTGAGCTTGATCAGGTCGCCGGTGGACAGCATCAGCTCGGTGAGCCTGGCGTTCTCGGCATCGGAGCCGTCGCACCAGTGGATGGCGTCGGGCTGGGTGAGTTTGGCGACCGAGGCGACCCAGTCGTTGAGGGCGGCGAGTTTGCTGGACATATGAGAAAGGGCTCCGGGCGGGGGCCGTCAAAGGGGAAATCGGGGGGCGGCGCGCGAATTCAGCGCCAGCCGGTGCCTGTGCATTCTAACGGCTCACCCGGGGGCTGTCCCGCCGGGGCCGGGCCATCCCGGCGCTCAGTCCGGAATCAGCGTCGTCATCACGTGGCCGACGTAGGCCTCGAATTCATCGTGGTGAAGGCGCGGCTGGCCCAGCTGCAGCGAGAGCTGCAGGAAGCCGACGTAGGCCGCGTAGGTGAGGCGGGCGCGGTTCTGGGCATCCAGGCGCGGCAGGCCGGCCTGGCGGAAACTGGCGGTCAGGTAGTCGAGCCGCCGCTGCGACACGCGGTGCAGCACCGGCTGCACGACGGGATGGTCCAGCGCCTTGAGCAGCTCGGAATAGATGATGTGCGGCTTGAGCTCGTGCGCGACCAGCTGGAACAGGGCCTTGAGCCGGGCGCGGGGATCGGAGATCGCCTCGAGCTGCCCGAACACGGTTTCCTGTTCCATCACTTCCCATCGCTCCAGCGCGGCGATCAGCAGCGCCTCGCGGGACGGGAAATGCCAGTAGAAGCTGCCCTTGGTCACGCCTAGGCGGCGGGCCAGGGGCTCGACCGCGACGGCGGCCAGGCCCTGCTCGGCGATCACGTCGAGCGCGGCCAGGGCCCAATCTTCCGCGCTCAGGCGGGACGGACGTTCGACTTTGGGGGCGGGGGCTACCATACGGTCGGCAAGTCTACTGGCTGCAGGCGGGGCGGGTAAGCCGCGGGTGCGGCCGGTGAAAGGCATCATGCACCATACGGGCTGGTATTGACAGGGCTGTGGCGACATACAATACTCGGCCGTATGGTAAATCCTGCCCACCTTGTGTCCCCGACAGCTCCGCGTCCGCGACCCCTCGTCGCGGCCGATGGAACCTGCCTGGCGGCCGACCATTCCGGGGGCGGCGGCCCCGGCGTGCTGTTGGCCCATGGGTTTGGCCAGACCCGCCAGGCCTGGTCGGCCACGCAGCAACGGCTCGCGGACGCAGGCCTCGCCAGCCTGGCCTGGGACCTGCGTGGCCATGGCCAGTCGGGCCGGAACCCGCCGGACTCCCGGTATTCCGGCCCCCAGTTCGTTTCGGACGTCGTCACTGCCGCCGCCGCGCTGGGCGGCCGCCCGGTACTGGTCGGCGCGTCGATGGGCGGATTGACGGGCCTGATGGCGCAGGCCCTCGACAAGCCCTTTTCGGCCCTGGTGCTGGTCGACATCACGCCGCGCTGGGAAGCCTCCGGTGTCGAGCGCATCCTCGGTTTCATGAACGCGCACCCGGACGGCTTCGCTTCCTACGAGCACGCGGCCGAACAGATCGCCGCCTACCTGCCGCACCGCCGCGAGAGGAAGACGCCCGCCCAGCTCGCGCACCTGCTGGTGCCGCGCGCCGACGGCCGCCTGGCGTGGCACTGGGACCCGCGGCTGCTGAGCGAATTCATCCCGGACACCCACGACCTGCACGACACCCTGGACGCCGCCTGCCGCGCGCTGGACGTGCCGGTGCTGCTGGTCAGCGGCGGCCGCAGCGACCTGGTCAACGACCAGACCATCGCCCATTTTCTAGAGCTGGCGCCCCACGCGCGTCACGTACAACTGCCGCAGGCCACGCACATGGTGGCCGGCGACGACAACGACGCCTTCACCGGCACCCTGCTGAATTTCCTGTCCGACCTGCCTGCGGCCCCCACGGCCGCTTCCGGAGATCCAAGATGAGCATGCTCGCGCCCTTCCTCGCCCTGTTCCTGGCGACCCTGCTGGTGGCCTACCACCGGCTCAGCCTGGTGGTGTTCACCGCCCTGTCCGCGACCCTGCTGGTGGCGGTCGGCCTGGCGGGCGCCAACCTGACTGCGACGTTGGTCGCCGGCGCGCTGCTGGCGCTGTTCACGCTGCCGCTGCTGATCACGCCGTTGCGCCAATCGGCGATCACCGCGCCGCTGCTGAAGTTCTACACCAAGATCCTGCCGCCGCTTTCGGACACCGAAAAGACGGCCCTGGAGGCCGGCACCGTCGGTTTCGAGGGTGAGTTGTTTTCCGGCATGCCGAAGTGGGCGGATCTGCTGGCGCAGCCGAAGCCCGAACTGACCGCGGAAGAGCAGGCCTTCCTGGACGGCCCGGTCGAACAGGCCTGCCGCATGACCAACGACTGGGACATCACCCACGTCCGCAACGACCTGCCGCCGGAACTGTGGGACTACCTGAAGAAGCAGAAGTTCTTCGGCATGATCATTCCCAAGGAATACGGCGGCCTGGGCTTCAGCGCGCTGGCGCACCACAAGGTGATCCAGAAGTTGGCCTCGATCTCGGCCACGCTCAGCTCCACCGTCGGCGTGCCCAACTCGCTGGGCCCGGCCGAACTGCTGCTGCACTACGGCACCGACGAACAGAAGAAGTACTACCTGCCGCGCCTGGCCGATGGCCGCGAAGTGCCCTGCTTCGCGCTGACCGGCCCGACCGCCGGCTCCGACGCCACCTCGATCCCCGACTACGGCATCGTCACCGAGGGCGAATGGAACGGCGCCCGCGTGCTGGGCGTGAAGCTGACCTTCGACAAGCGCTACATCACCCTGGCCCCGGTCGCGACCGTGATCGGCCTGGCCTTCCGACTGTACGACCCGAACAAGCTGCTGGGCGAAGAAGCCGACCGCGGCATCACCCTGGCCCTGATCCCGCGCGATACCGCCGGCCTGGAAATCGGCCGCCGCCACTTCCCGCTCAACTGCGCTTTCCAGAACGGCCCGGTGCGCGGCAAGGAGATCTTCCTGCCGCTGAGCCAGCTGATCGGCGGCGAAGACTACGTCGGCCAGGGCTGGCGCATGCTGGTCGAATGCCTGAGCGTGGGACGTGCGATCACCCTGCCCTCCACCTCGGCCGGCGCGTCCAAGCTCGCCGCCGTCGTCACCGGCGCGTATGCGCGCATCCGCAAGCAGTTCGGCCTGTCCATCGGCCGCTTCGAGGGCGTGGAAGAGGCGCTGGCGCGCATCGCCGGCAATGCCTACGCCGCCGCGGCGCTGTCGCAGTCCACCGCCGCCGCCGTCGACCGCGGCGAGAAGCCGGCCGTGCCGTCCGCGATCGCGAAGTACCACGCCACCGAAATGGCCCGCGAAGTCGCCAAGGACGCGATGGACATCCACGGCGGCAAGGGCGTGATCCTGGGCCCGATGAACTACATGGGCCGCGGCTGGCAGGCGGCGCCGATCTCGATCACGGTCGAGGGCGCCAACATCATGACCCGCTCGCTGATGATCTTCGGCCAGGGCGCCATCCGCTGCCATCCCTGGGTGCTCAAGGAAATGCAGGCCGCGCAGCATCCGGACCCGGAAGTGCGCCTGCGCGAATTCGACGCCAATCTGTTCGGCCACATCGGCTTCGCCATCTCCAACGCGGTGCGCAGCTGGATCCTGGGCCTGACCGCGGCGCGCATCGGCAAGGCGCCGGGCGATGCCTACACCCGCCGCTACTACCGCAAGCTCAACCGCTATTCCGCCAACCTGGCGCTGGTGGCCGACACCTCGATGCTGCTGCTCGGCGGCAAGCTCAAGTTCAAGGAGAAACTCTCCGGCCGCCTGGGCGACGTGCTGAGCCAGCTCTACATCTCCAGCGCCATGCTCAAGCGCTACGAGGACGAGGGCCGCCCGGCCGCGGAGCAGCCGCTGCTGGCCTATGCCTTCCACGACTCGGCGCACAAGATCGAGCTGGCGCTGTCGGGCGCGCTGCGCAACTTCCCGATCCGCCCGGTGGGCTGGCTGCTGTGGATGCTGGTGTTCCCGTTCGGCCGCCGCGCGCAGGCGCCGTCGGATCGCCTGGGCCGCCGTGCCGCGGCGCTGCTGATGTCGCCCTCGGACGCGCGCGACCGCCTGGCCTCCGGCACCTTCCTGACGCCTTGCGAGAACAACCCGGCCGGCCGCATCAACAGCTACCTGCCCAAGGTGATCCTGGCCGAGCCGGTGGAACGCAAGTTCCTCAAGGCGCTCAAGAACAGCGACATCGAAGCCCTGGATTTCCCGGCGCAGCTGGCCGAGGGCGTCGCCGAAGGCTGGATCACCGCCGAAGAGAAAACCCAGCTCGAGGAGCTGCGCGCGCTGACCTGGGACGCGATCACCGTGGACGACTTCGACCCGGCCGACCTGGTCGCCGCGTCGTTGCACCGCGGCCAGGCTCCGGTCCAGCACCGCGCCGCCTGAACATCGCCGCCGGGAGGACGACGTCGTGACCGACAGCGATCTCGTCTTCCTCGGCGGCCTGCACAGCCTGGCATTCGCGCTATTCCACGTCGCCTTCTGGAAGCTGTTCGACTGGAAGAACGACCTGCGCGGAAATTCGGTCGCCAACCGCGCGATCATCCAGATCCTGAATCTGCGCCTGATCTACGTGTTTTTCGGCGTCGCCGCGCTCTGTTTCCTGTTCCCGGACGACCTGGCTCACACCCCGCTGGGTCGCGCCGTGCTGGCCGGCATGTCGCTGTTCTGGATCGGGCGCTCGATCGAACAGTGGATCTTCCTGCCCTACAACCGCCTTCCCGTGCATGCGCTGACGGCCCTCTTCCTGCTGGGCGCCGGGCTTTTCGCCGCGCCGCTGTTCAACTGACTGGATCCGACATGTCCGACACACCGCTGCTGAAGATGTACCGCAAGTTCCTGCGCTGGCCGGGCGGCCGCTGGCTGTTCAGCCGCGCGGTCTGCTTCAAGGCGCCCTACTTCGGCACCGTGAAGCCGACCTTCCGGGTGCTGGAGAATAGCCGCTGCGAGGCGACCATTCCTGACCGGCGCGGCGTGCACAACCATATCGGCACGGTGCATGCCATCGCGCTGTGCAACCTGGCCGAACTCTGCGCGGGCGTGATGACCGACGCCTCGCTGCCCAAGGACATGCGCTGGATCCCCAAGGGCATGGCGGTGCAGTACCTGAAGAAGGCCGTCGGCACCCAGCGCGGCGTCGCCACCCCGAATATTCCGATCGTCAGCGCGGCGAGCGGCTACGACCTGCCGGTGAACGTGGACGTGTTCGATCCGGCGGGCGAGCGCGTGTTCAATGCGGTCATCACGATGTGGCTCAGCCCGAAGAAGTGATCCTTCAGCATCAGAAGTAGTGCACGGCCACCGCCGCCGCGATCGCCGGCAGCGCCTGCACATACAGGATCGAGCGCTTCACCGTCGCGGCGCCGAACAGGCCGGCGACCACCACGCAGCCCAGGAAAAACAGGCAGATGTTCCGGTCGTCCAGCCACAGGCCCCAGACCAGGCCGGCGGCGAGGAAGCCGTTGTAGAGGCCCTGGTTCATCGCCAGCTTGGCCGAGTCCTTCGCCACCTGCGGGTCGAGCCGGAACACCTTGCGGCCCAGCGGCCTGGTCCAGAAGAACATCTCCAGCACCAGGAAACCCAGGTGCAGCAGGGCGACGAAGGCGGTCAGCACGATCGCGAGCATGGACATGGTCTTCCCCTGGTCAGGCCAGCTGCGCGGCGTGGTGCCGCAGGTGGTCCTCGATGAAGCTGGCGACGAAATAGTAGCCATGATCGTAGCCGGCGTGCTGGCGCAGGCTCAGGGCCTGGCCGGCTTCGGCGCAGGCGGCCTCGAAGCGCTCCGGCTGCAGCTGGGCGGCCAGGAATTTGTCGTCGAGCCCCTGGTCCACCAGGATGGGGCCGCCGAAGGGCCGGCGCCGCACCAGCTCGCAGGCGTCGTGCTCGGCCCAGGCGCGGTGGTGGTCGCCCAGGTAACGCGAGAACGCCTTCTCGCCCCACGGCACCCGGCTGGGTGCGACGATCGGCGCGAAGGCCGACAGGCTGCGGTAGCGGTCCGGATGCCGCAGCGCCAGCGTCAGGGCGCCGTGCCCGCCCATCGAATGGCCGGTGATGCCGCTGCGCGAGACGTCGGCGGGGAAATGTTCCGCCACCGCCGCCGGCAGTTCCTGCACCACGTGGGTTTCCATCCGGAACCGCGAAGACCACGGGGCCTGGGTGGCATCGAGATAGAACCCCGCCGCCTCGCCGAACTCCCAGTCGCCGGTGGCACCTTCGATGCCGGTGTCGCGCGGGCTGGTGTCGGGCATCACCAGCATCAGGCCCAGCTCGGCGGCCATCCGCTGCGCACCGGCCTTGATGGTCGCGGTCTCTTCGCTGCAGGTCAGTCCCGCGAGGAAGTACAGCACCGGCACCCGGCCCTCGCGCGCCTGCGGCGGCTGGAACACGGCGAACCGCATCGGCCCGGCGCAGGCCGCCGAAGCCATGCGGTAGAACCCCTGCACGCCGCCGAAGCAGCCGTGTTCGCCGATGATTTCGACCGACATCAGTACACCACCACGCTGCGGATCGATTCGCCGCGATGCATCAGGTCGAAGGCCTCGTTGATCTTCTCCAGCGGCATGGTGTGGGTGATCAGCGAATCGATGTCGATCTTGCCGTCCATGTACCAGTCGACGATCTTCGGCACGTCGGTGCGGCCGCGGGCGCCGCCGAAGGCGCTGCCGCGCCAGTTGCGGCCGGTGACCAGCTGGAACGGCCGCGTGCTGATTTCCGCGCCCGCCGGGGCCACGCCGATGATGACGCTGGTGCCCCAGCCCTTGTGCGCGCACTCCAGCGCCTGGCGCATCACCTTGACGTTGCCGATGCATTCGAAGGTGTAGTCGGCGCCGCCCTTGGTCAGCGAGACGAGGTAGGGCACCAGGTCGCCTTCCACCTCCGCCGGGTTGACGAAATGCGTCATGCCGAACTTGCGCGCCATCGTTTCGCGGGCGGGATTGAGGTCCACGCCGACGATCATGTCGGCACCGGCCAGGCGCAGGCCCTGGATCACGTTCAGGCCGATGCCGCCGAGGCCGAACACCACCGCCTTGCAGCCGACCTCCGCCTTCGCGGTGTAGATGACCGCACCGATGCCGGTGGTGACGCCGCAGCCGATGTAGCAGACCTTGTCGAAGGGCGCGTCCTCGCGGATCTTCGCCAGCGCGATCTCCGGCACCACGGTGTAGTTCGCGAACGTGGACGTGCCCATGTAGTGCAGCACCGGCCGGCCATCGAGCGAGAACCGGCTGCTGCCGTCGGGCATCAGGCCCTGACCCTGCGTGCTTCGGATGGCCTGGCAGAGGTTGGTCTTGGGGTTGAGGCAGTACTCGCACTGCCGGCACTCGGGCGTGTAGAGCGGGATGACGTGGTCGCCCTTTTTCAGCGTGGTCACGCCCGGGCCGACATCAACGACGACGCCGGCGCCCTCGTGGCCGAGGATCGCCGGGAACAGGCCTTCGGGATCGGCACCCGACAGCGTGAACTCGTCAGTGTGGCAGACGCCGGTGGCCTTGATCTCGACCAGCACCTCGCCGAAGCGCGGGCCCTCCAGGTCGACGGTTTCGATGCTCAGCGGCGCACCCGCTTTGTGCGCGACGGCGGCTTTCACTTTCATGCGGCGGACTCCCCGGGATGACAGGCGCACAGGGTAACGCCAGCCGGGCGTGGCCGTGTTCGCGGCATGAGAAGGCGGCGCCCGGACCGGGCGCCGGAGCGGCGGATCAGCGCGGGTCGGCGGGCAGGCGCGCCTGCTCGCGGATCAGGCGCCAGGCCCCGAAGGTCAGTCCCGCGGCCACCAGCAGGCCGGTACCGAACACCACCGTGGACCCGAACAGGGCCAGGAACTTGTGCAGCCAGGCGTAGAACAGGTCGCCGAATCGGTATACCGCGGTGTCGATCACCGCCTTGCCCTTGTAGCGGGTTTCGCGGTCGACGCGGGTGTAGATGGTCTCCCGCGCCGGTTTGGACAGCGAGAACTCGCCGGCGCGCGTCGCCACCTGCACCATCGCCACCAGCAGCGGCAGCGGCGACGCCGTCAGCGCCGCGAACCCGAGCAGGATGGCGACCGCGGGGATCATCAGCACCGGCCCCACGCCATAGCGCACCAGCAGCGGCCGGGTCAGGAACACCTGTACCAGGATGGTGACGAGGTTGATCGCCAGGTCGATGTTGGCGTAATACGCCGTGCGGGCCTCGTCGCCGGGATAGAAGGCACGGGCGATCGCGGCCTGCTCGTTGTAAAGCAGGGTGCCGACGCCGACCCCGAAGAACATCAGCACCGCCATCGCCCGCAGCAGCGGCTCGTCGCGCAGCAGGCGCAGGCCGGCCAGCACGCTGCCGCCCATGGCCTGCTCGGCGCTGCGCTGGCCGCGGCACTGCTCGCGCAACCGGGCCCAGCGACCCAGCCGCAGGATGCAGAACACGCAGATCGCCAACAGGCTGGCCGACACCAGCAGCAGGTTGGGCACGCCGATCTGGTTGACCAGGGCGCGGGTGATCAGCGGCCCCAGGAAGCCGCCGGCGGTGCCGCCCGCGGCGATGAAGCCGTAGAGCCGGCGCGCCTCGATGTCGCTGTAGATGTCGGCCATGAACGACCAGAACACCGACACCGCGAACAGGTTGAACACCGCCACCCAGATGAAGAAGATCGCGCCCCGCCCGGGAAGTTCCTGGTCGAAGATCAGGTAGAACCCGAACAGGCAGGCGATGAAGATCGCGTACAGCACCGGCAGGAACACCCGGCGCGGATAGCGGCTGACCAGGGCACCGTAGGCCGGCTGCAGCAGGACCATGGCGATGAAGGTGCCGGTGAACAGCAGCTGGATCGTCAGCTCGCCGAGGGCCCAGCCGCGCGCCGCCGCCCAGTCGACCAAAGCCAGCGGAAACACCGCCTCCACGTCGGCCGAGGCGCCCATCGCGTCGCGCACTGGCCGCAGCACGTAATAGCCGGTCAGCAGAAAGAAGAAGTACAGGAAGGACCAGATGAGCGGCGGGAACTCCCGCAGCGCGCCGCGCAGGTGGTCGAAGCGGCCGGCGGTGTCCTTGCCCTGGGTCATCCGGTATCCCTTTGGAGTGCCGGCACGATAGCCAACCCCGCCCCACCCCGCCAGCCCGGGCCGGGCAACGCTGCGTTGGTTAGTGAACCCCGTCCCAGTTGGCAATACTGTACCGGTGCCCCGAGTGTTTGCTCTAGAACGGGGGCCTAGCCTCGGCCCGACCTCGAAAGAAGAAAAACGCGTGTACGACTACATCATCGTGGGTGCGGGCTCCGCGGGCTGCGTGATGGCCAACCGCCTCAGCGAGGACCCGGACTGCCGCGTCCTGCTGCTCGAGGCCGGCCCCAGCGACTGGCACCCCTTCATCCACATGCCCGCGGGCCTGGCCAAGCTGGTCGGCAAGAAGGGCGTGAACTGGGACTACAGCACCGCGCCCGAGCCGCAGCTCGACGGCCGCCTGCTGTGGTGGCCGCGCGGCAAGGTGCTGGGCGGCTCCAGCTCGATCAACGCCATGTGCTACATCCGCGGCCACGCCCGCGACTACGACGAATGGGCCCGGATGGGCGCCGAGGGCTGGCATTGGGACAATGTGCTGCCCTACTTCAAGCGCAGCGAGGGCAATGAACGCGGCGGCAGCGAATTCCACGGCGGCGACGGCCCGCTGGGCGTTTCCGATCCGCGCCACAGGAACCCGCTGTCCGAAGCCTTCGTCGAAGCCGCGCGCCAGGCCGGCCATGCCGCCAGCGACGATTTCAACGGCGCCCGCCAGGACGGCTTCGGCTGGTACCAGACGACGACGCGCAACGGTGCCCGCAGCTCCAGCGCCGAGGCCTACCTGAAGCCGGTCCGCAAGCGCCCGAACCTGACGGTGGTCACCCGTGCCACCGCCAACCGCATCACGTTCGAACAGGGCCGCGCCAACGGCGTGGTGTATTCGGTGTCGGGCAAGGGTGCCTACTGCGAAGGCGCGGCGCGCGAGGTCATCCTGTGCGGCGGCGCGATCAATTCACCGCAGCTGCTGATGCTGTCGGGCATCGGTCCGGCCGCCCACCTGCGCCAGCACGGCATCGAGGTCGTGGCCGACCTTCCCGGCGTCGGCGGCAACCTGCACGACCATCTCGACATCTGCACCCTGCAGCGCTGCACCCAGGGCCTGAGCTACGACCAGCTCAGCGACGCCGCCGTGGCCTTCCGCTATTACCTGATGGGCCGCACCGGACCCGGCGCCAGCAACATCGCCGAAGCCGGCGGTTTCCTGCGCAGCGCCCTGGCCGAGGACGAGCGGCCCGACCTGCAGTTCCATTTCGTGCCGGCCCAGCTGGATGACCACGGCCGCAACCGCCTGCCGGGCAACGGCTACACCCTGCACGTCTGCGGACTGCGCCCGCGCAGCCGCGGCCGGCTCTACCTGGCCAGCGCCAGCGCCGCCGACAAGCCGCGCATCGAGGCTGGCTACCTCAACGACGCCGAGGGTTACGACCTGAAGGTGATGGTGGAGGCGGTGCGCCTGTCGCGCGAGATCCTGGCGCAGCCGGCCTTCGCGCCGTTCCGCGGCGAGGAGATCTTCCCGGGCGACCGGGTGCAGGACGAGGCCGGCATCATCGACTTCATCCGCCGCAAGGCCGAATCCATCTACCACCCGGTCGGAACCTGCCGCATGGGCCGGGTGGAGGACGCCGACACCGTCGTCGACCCGCAGCTGCGGGTGAAGGGCGTCAGCGGCCTGCGCGTGGTTGACGCCTCGGTGATGCCGCGCCTGGTCGGCGGCAACACCAACGCCCCGACGATGATGATCGCCGAACGCGCCGCCGACCTGATCCGCGGCCGCGCCGCCTAAAAAATCCGGGGTCAGAGTGCATTTATCTTTCCAAGATAAATGCACTCTGACCCCGGATTTTCTTTAGGTCCCTTCGAGCATGGGTGGGAGCGGGCAGTGCAGCGAGGCGCAGACCACGCGCAGCAGCTCGGCTTCGGCCACCGTCAGGCGGCCGTCGTGGCTGACCGCCGCCACCAGGCCCTCGACCAGCAGCTCCTTGCCCATCGGCTCCAGCGCGTCGAGCAGGGGCCAGACCTCGTCCAGCGCGCGCTGTGGATCCGCGGGCGGGCGGTAGGGCGAGTTCAGCCGCGGGAACACCCGGGACAGTCCGGCCAGATAGGCGCGCATCGCCCCGGCCGGGTCCTCGTGGCCGGCCTGGGCCAGCACCGCCATCAGGGTCACCGCAGGCGTCGTGAGGTCGGCGAGGTGGCGCTTGCCGGCGACCCAGCTGTCGGCCGGGTCCAGCGCGTCGCGCACCTGGATGCGCAGCAGGCGACCCAGGCAGTACTCGAACAGGTCCACCTTGCCGTCGGCGTGGCTCAGCGCGAAGCAGCCGTCCATGAACTTCTCGAGCTCGGCGCGCGGACGCCGGCGCAATACCGGCATCGCCATCGCCGCCAGCGGCAGGTAGAGGATGCGCGGCAGGTCGGCCAGGCGATCGGCATAGTCCAGCGCCTGGCGAGCCAGGCGCTCGTCGTGGCGTGCCGCCAGCTCGTACTGCTGGCGCTCGCGCACCTTGCCCGGCGGCGCCATCAGCAGGCCGAACAGCAGCGGCACCGCCTCCTCGCGTTCGCGGGCGGCGCGCTGCAGCACCTCGGGGATGGCCCGCACCAGGGCGCCGGCACGCTGGTAGTCATTGGCCTGGGGCGTACCCACCTGGGCCACCACGGCCGGCGGCGTCACCCGCAATTCGCTGCGGTCGGCCGGCAGCGACGGCGGCGGCGAACGCCCGTCCAGGCCCAGGGCCAGGTCTTCGTCCAGGCCCGATGGCGGACGCATCTGCCAGCGCGCCGCCAGCTCGGTGAGCGCCTGCGGCTTGAAGCTGGGCTCCAGCGCCTGGATGCGGGCGATCAGCGGCGGGTGGGTGGCGAACAGCGACGAGTAGCCGACGCCATCGCCGAACAGCATGTGCGCCACTTCCTCGCTGTCGCGACTGGCCAGCTTCGAGCCTTCCTGCAGGCCGCCGATCTTCTTGAGCGCGCCCGCCAGGCCTGTGGTCTGGCGGGTGAACTGCACGGCCGACGAGTCGGCCAGGAACTCGCGCTGCCGGCTGACGCCCGCCTTGATCAGGCGGCCGAAGAACAGGCCGGCGTAACCGACGATAAGCAGTCCCAGCGCCGCCAGCATTACCGGCGCGGCGTCCTTGGAGCTGCCGCGCGCGTGCACCAGCACCTTCCGGCCGATGATGGCCAGGGCCAGGATGCCGAACAGCATGCCCATCAGCCGGATGTTCAGGCGCATATCGCCGTTGAGCACATGGCTGAACTCGTGGGCGATCACACCCTGCAGTTCGTCGCGGTTGAGCTTGTCCAGCGCGCCGCGGGTCACCGCCACGGCAGCGTCGCTGGGCGCGTAGCCCGCGGCAAAGGCGTTGATGCCGGCCTCGCCCTCCAGCACGAAGACCTGCGGCACCGGCACGCCCGAGGCGATCGCGATCTCCTCGACCACGTTGCGCAGGCGCCGGTAGTGGAAGTCCTGGGTGTCCTCGGGCACCGGCGTGCCGCCCAGCTGGCGCGCCACCGCCTCGCCGCCGCTGCGCAGGCTGGAGATCCGGTAGAGGGAGGCGACGCCGATGATGCCCAGGGTCACCAGGGTGGCCAGCACCACGCCCGCCACCAGGCCCTCGGGGGTGCTGTCCTCGCCGAACGCGCCGAACGCGAGCAGGAAGACGAAGTCCACGGCGACCACGATCGCGGCCACCGCCAGGACGAACATCAGGATCAGCCGCTTGGACTGGCGCCGGGCCTGGTCCTGGCGCTCGAAGAAGTTCATGCGCGTCCGGGCTCCGGAAGACGCCCGCCCCGGCATGGGGCGGGCGGCGTGCTCAGAACGAAACCTTGGGCGCTTCGCGCTTGGCCGGCTCGGTGATCTCGAGCAGGGCGGCGGCGACGAAGCCGAACATGCCGGCGATGATGTTCGACGGGAACACCTCGCGCCTGTTGTTGTAGGCCATCACGCTGTCGTTGTAGGCCTGGCGCGCGAAGGCGATGCGGTTCTCGGTCGAGGTCAGCTCCTCGGTGAGCTGCATCATGTTCTGGTTGGCCTTGAGGTCGGGGTAGGCCTCGGCGACCACCATCAGGCGCGACAGCGCACCGGCCAGGCCGGTTTCGGCGCTGCCCAGCTGGGCCATGGCGGCGGCGTCGCCGGGGGCGGCTTTGGCCGCGGCCAGTCCGCTGACCGCGGCGGCACGCGCCTGGATCACGGCCTCCAGGGTTTCGCGCTCGTGCTTGAGGTAGCCCTTGGCGACTTCCACCAGGTTCGGGATCAGGTCGTAGCGCCGCGTCAGCTGCACGTCGATCTGGGCGAAGGCGTTCTTGAAGGCGTTGCGGGCGGTGACCAGGCCGTTGTAGATGCCCACGCCCCAGAACAGGGCGATGGCGGCAACCACGGCCAGGATAACGAGCGTCATCATTTTCGGATCTCCCCTGGGTTCAGGCCGTGGCGCGGGTGGCGCGCTAGAATGGCCCGTCCCGCAAGCCTACATCGGTCATGCCACGCAAGAAAGTGAGTTCTTTCCGCCGCCTCCGTCATCTGCTGGTCATCGTCGCCTCCGCCCTGGTGCCCGCCCTGGCCGGCGCGGCAGGCGCCCCCGCGAGCGGCGACTTCAGCACCGAGGCGCGCGAGATCGAACGGCTGGCCGAACGCGTGGTCACCCAGTCGCGCATCCCGGGGCTGGCGATGGCCATCGTCGAGGACGGCAAGGTGCTCTCGCTGCGCGGTTACGGCGTGGTGGACAGCAAGACGCGGCAGCCGGTCGGCACCGACACGGTTTTCCGCGTCGCCTCGCTGTCCAAGGCCTTCGCCGGCACCTTGAGCGCGATGCTGGTCGACGAAGGCGCGATGTCCTGGGACAGCCCCATCGCCAACCAGCTGCCCGCCTTCAGCCTGCGCGACCTGCAGGGCGCCCAGAAGATCACGGTGCGCGAGATCCTCAGCCACCGGATCGGCCTGGCCTACAACACCTTCGACCGCGATCTGGAGGCCGACCAGCCCTACCCGCTGCTGGCCGAAAAACTGTCGCAGGCGCCGATGACCTGCAGCCCGGGCGAGTGTTACGCCTACCAGAACATCGCCTTCAGCCTGGTCG
>CAMLKR010000048.1 GCA_946480565.1 uncultured Arenimonas sp.
ACAACTGGCGCCGCGACCCGCTGGTGCGCACCTGCTTCGCGCCGCACGCGCCGTACACGGTGAGCGACGCCAGCTTCGAACGCATCCGCATGCTCACCGACCAGCTCGACCTGCTGGTGCATTGCCACGTGCACGAGACCGCGCACGAGGTGGAGGAGTCGCAGCGCCAGCACGGCATGCGCCAGATCGCCCGGCTCGACCGCCTGGGCCTGGTCAGCGACCGCCTGATCGCGGTGCACATGACCCAGCTCACCGACGCCGAAATCGCCCTGTGCGCCGAACGCGGCGTGTCCGTGGCGCACTGCCCGGAATCCAACCTCAAGCTGGCCTCGGGCTTCTGCCCGGTGCACCGGTTGCACCAGGCCGGCGTGAACCTGGCCCTGGGCACCGACGGCTGCGCCAGCAACAACGACCTGGACATGTTCGGCGAGATGCGCACCGCGGCCCTGCTGGCCAAGGGCGTGTCCGGCGACGCGTCCGCGCTCGACGCCGCCAGCGCCCTGCGCATGGCGACGCTGGGCAGCGCCCGGGCGATGGGCCTGGGCGATGTCGCCGGGTCGATCGAACCGGGCAAGCAGGCCGACCTGGTGCTGGTGGACATGGAGCCGCTGGAAACCCAGCCGATGTTCCATGCCATCTCCCAGCTGGTCTACGCGACCGGCCGCCAGCAGGTTAGCGACGTCTGGGTCGCCGGCGTGCGCAAGCTCGCCGATGGGCGATTCACCGATCTCGACGCCGACGCCATCCGCGCCAAGGCGCGGGCCTGGCGCCAGCGCATCGCCGCCATCCGGACCGGCGCATGAGCGCGCCCGCCGCCAACGCCAGCCAGGCCGAGCTCGACAAGTTCGGCGCGCTCGCCAACCGCTGGTGGGACCCGCAGGGTCCGCAGCGCCCGCTGCACGAGCTCAATCCGGCCCGGCTGGGCTATGTGCGCGACCGCGTCGCGCTGGCGGGCGCCCGCGTGCTCGACGTCGGCTGCGGCGCCGGGCTGCTCAGCGAGGCGCTGGCGCGCGAAGGCGCCGCCGTCACCGCGCTGGACCTCGCGCCCGAACTCATAGACGTCGCGAAACTCCACCTGCTCGAATCCGGCCTGCAGGTGGACTATCGCCTGCAGTCCGTCGAGGCGCTGGCCGCCGAGGCACCGGCCAGCTTCGACGCCATCACCTGCATGGAGATGCTCGAACACGTGCCGGATCCGCTGGCGGTGGTGCGCGCCTGCGCGACCCTGCTCAAGCCCGGCGGCCGGCTGTTCCTGTCCACGCTCAACCGCACGCCCGCGGCCTTCGCGGTCGCGATCGTCGGCGCCGAATACGTCGCGCGCCTGCTGCCCAGGGGCACGCACGACTACCGGCAGTTCATCAAACCCTCCGAGCTCGCGGCCTGGCTGCGCGCCGCCGGCCTGCAGGCCGAGGACGTCAGCGGCCTGGCCTACGACCCGGTCCGCCGCAAGGCCTGGGTCGGCGGGCCGACCGCGGTCAACTACCTGGCCTGCGCGGTGAAAGCCTGATGTCCAAGCCGCTGCGTGCGGTGTTGTTCGACCTGGATGGCACCCTGGTCGACAGCGCCCCGGACCTGTGCAATGCGGTGAACCGCGTGCTGGCCGATCTGGGCCGGCCGGCGGTGCCGCTGCAGCGCCTGCGCCAGGTGGTGTCCAAGGGTGGCCGCGCGATGCTGTCGGTGGCCTTGCCCGACCTGGCCGAGGCCGAACGCGAAAAGCTGCTGCCGCCTTTCCTTGCTCGCTACGGCGAAGCGCTGGCGGTGGACAGTGTGGCCTTCGCCGGCGTCGCCGAACTGCTGGCGGCGATCGAGGCGCGCGGCCTGCGCTGGGGCATCGTCACCAACAAGCCCGAGGGGCTGGCGGTGGGCGTCGTCGAGGGCTTCGGCTGGACCCGGCGCTGCGCCGTGCTGGTGGGCGGCGACACGCTGCCGCAGCGCAAGCCCGACCCGGCACCGATCCTGCTGGCTTGCCGTCGCCTGGGCATCGGCGCCGATGAAGCCATCTACGTCGGCGACGACGAGCGCGACATCGTCGCGGCGCGCGCGGCGGGCATGGTGTCGGTGGCGGCGCTGTGGGGGTACCGCGAGCCGGGCGACGACCCGATGGCCTGGCGCGCCGACCACGCCTGCGCCGGCGCCCGCGACCTGCTGGACGTGCCCGGACTGCTGCCGGCGTGAGTACGCTGCCCGCCGACGCGATCGAGCACTTCGTCGCCAAGTGGCATCGGCGCGAGCCGGAGATGGCGCTGGCCGAAGTGTTCTGCGCGCCGGAGCGGCGTGCGCATTTCCGCGCCTGGGGTGCCCTGGTGCACGAACTGCGCGAGGCGGCGTTCGAACTCAGCGATGCCCGCGTGACGGCGGTGAAGAGCCAGTGGTGGGCCGAGGAACTGGTCAACCTGGCCCAGGGCCGCGGCCGCCATCCGATCAGCGCGGTGCTGACGCGGCCTGGCCTGCCCTGGGCCGCGCTGGCGCGCGCACTGATGGAGCAGGCGCAGTTCGATGCGCGCCCGGCCGATGCCGGGCAGGCGCTGGTCCAGGTCACCGGGTTCGCGAAGGCGCTGGCTGCGCTGGAGGCCGGCCTGTTCGACGCGGAACCGGCGCCGGACGCCGTACGCGGCATCGCCGTGCACCTGCTGCTGCAGCGCCTGCCGGCCGGGCTCGGTGCCGAGGACCAGGCCCGCCTGCCGCTGAACCTGCTGGCCCGGCATGGCCTGACGGCCGCGCAGGTGGCGGCGGGGCAGGGCGACGTGCTGCTGCGGGACTGGGCGCAGGAACTCGGGATGGCGCTTCCCGAGCCGCAAGGCCCGCTGTTCCGCCGGCTGCGCACGCGCTTCGACCAGGTCAGGCTGCGGCGCCTGGCCGCGGGCAAGGGCTTCGTGCCACCGGCCGCTGCGGCGAGCGTATGGCGCGCCTGGCGCATCGCACGCGGCCGCTGAGACGCATCGTTCCGCGGTATTCCGTGCCCGATCCCAGAACTTGACGTAGCCTGCACCTGCCCCCAACTAGCTTGCCGTGACCGCAAACAGGAGCGCCGCCGTGGCCCCCAGCAATCTTGAGAACACCGCCCGCGTGATGCCCGACATCGCGGCCGACGCCCGTCCGGCCCTGGCCGGCGTGCTCGACTGGGTCGGCATGGGCGAGATCGAGATGCCGGTGACGCTGCAGGCCGAGGATGGCCGGACCCTCAGCAGCGGCGCCCGGGTCAACGCCTTCGTCAACCTCAAGCGCGGCGACGTGCGCGGCATCCACATGTCGCGCCTGTACCTGCACGTGGACAAGGCCCTGTCGAACGAGCCGGTGACGCCGGCCAGCGTGCGCCGGCTGCTGAAGGATTTCCTGGAATCGCACGCCGAACTGTCCGATCGCGCCACGATCAGCATCCGCTTCGAACACCTGGTGCGGCGTCCGGCCCTGGCCAGCGACAACAGCGGCTGGAAGAGCTACCCGGTGAGCATCACCGGCGTGATGGACCGCGGCCACTTCGCGCTCGAACTGGGCCTCGAAGCCGCGTATTCGAGCACCTGCCCATGCTCGGCGGCGCTGGCGCGCCAGCTGATCCAGGAACAGTTCGAAGCCGACTTCGCCGCCGGCCGGCCGGTCGACCGCGAGGCCGTGCTGGCCTGGCTGGGCACCGAGCAGGGCATCCGCGCCACGCCGCACAGCCAGCGCAGCAGCGCCGAGGTCAAGCTGCGCCTGGTGCCTTCGTTCCAGAGCTTCCCGATCGTCGAGATCATCGACCGCATCGAGGGCGCGCTGAAGACGCCGGTGCAGACCGCAGTCAAGCGCGTCGACGAGCAGGCCTTCGCCCTGCTCAACGGCCAGAACCTGATGTTCTGCGAGGACGCAGCGCGCCGCATCCAGGACGCGCTGGAGCAGGACGAGCGCATCAGCGACTTCTGGCTGCGCGCCACCCATCGCGAAAGCCTGCATCCGCACGACGCGGTCGCGGTGGCCACCAAGGGCGTGCCGGGCGGCTACACGGCGCTGCCGGACGGGCTCGCCGCGCGCTGATCAGCGCTCCAGCACCAGCAGCGGATCGATCCGCACGTCGAACCAGTTCATGCCCCAGTGCAGGTGCGGCCCGGTCGCACGCCCGGTCGCGCCGACGGCGGCCACCACCTGGCCCTGTTCCACCCGGTCGCCGACCCGCACGTCGATGCGCGAGAGGTGCAGGAAGTTCGAGCTGATGCCGTGGCCGTGGTCGATGATCAGGGTGCCGCCGGTGATGTAGTAGTCGGCCGCGGCCAGGGTCACCACGCCGGCCGCGGGCGCCTGCACCGGCGTGCCCGCGGGCGCGGCGATGTCCATGCCCGAATGCGGGCTGCCGGGTTTGCCGTTGTAGATGCGCTGGTTGCCGAAGCGTCCGCTCACCCGGCCCGCCACGGGCCAGACGAAGGGGCGCGCGAAGTCGGCGCGGGCGTCGTCGCGCATGCGGGCGGCCCCTACCTCGGCCGCCTCCCGCGCGATGCGCGCGGCCACCTCCGGCGGCGGATCGACGGTCCGGGGCGGCACCCCGCGCACGTGTTCCACCGGCCAGTCCCGCGGCGTGACGGCGATCCGGACCTGCTCGCGGCTGCCGTCCGGGCGCACCACCTCGACCGGCAGCGGCTCGCTCGCGTCGCGGCCGACGCCGAACACCACGCTGCCATAGCCGGTCACGCGCAGCTCGCGACCGCCGTGGCGCACCCGGCTGCCGGGCGGCACCTTGCCGACCACCATCGCGCCCTGGGGCACGCTGGCGGGAAAAACGATGCGGGCGGGATCGGCCGGGGCGGCGGCACCCGTCGCGGCCGCCGCCGACAGCAGCGCGGCCAGCAGCAGGCTCATCGCGCGAAGGCCAGGCGCCGGCCCTGCGGGGCGCCGACCAGCGTGCGGCCATCCCAGGCCAGCTGGCCGTTGACGTAGGTCGCCGCGACCCGCGAGCGGAAGGTCTCCCCCTCGAACGGCGACCAGCCGCACTTCGACAGCACGTCCTCGCGGCGCACGGTGAAGGGCGCGTCCGGATCCACCAGCACGAAGTCGGCGAAATAGCCCTCCCGCAGGAAGCCGCGTTCGGTGATTCCGAAACGCAGCGCCGGCGCATGCGCGATCTTCTTCACCAGGTGCGGCAGGCTGAAGTGGCCGTCATGGACCTTTTGCAGGGCGCAGCTGAGGAAATCCTGCACCAGCGGCAGGCCCGACGGCGCAGAGATGTACGGCTGCTGCTTCTCCGCCAGGGTGTGCGGGGCGTGGTCGGTTGCCAGCACGTCGATCCGGTCCTCGGCGACGGCGCGGATGATCGCCGCGCGGTCGCTGGTTTCCTTGATCGCCGGGTTGCACTTGATGAAGTTGCCGCGCGTGGCGTAATCCGGCCGCGCGAAGTGCAGGAAATGCACGCAGGTCTCGGCGGTGATCCGCTTGCCCTCGACCGGGCCGGGTTCGAACAGCATCAGCTCCTCGGCGGTGCTGATGTGCAGCACGTGCAGGGCGGTGCCGTGCCTCTTGGCCAGCTCGATCGCCAGCCGGGTGGACTTGATGCAGGCTTCGCGCGAGCGGATGACGCCGTGCAGGTCCGCCGGGATGTCGTCGCCGTATCTGGCCTTCGCCTTGGCCATCTCGGCGTCGATCATCGGCGTGTCCTCGCAGTGCGTGATGATCGGCACGCGGCACTCGCGGAACATGGCGTCCAGGATGGCCGGGTCGTCCACCAGCATGTTGCCGGTGGACGCGCCCATGAAGATCTTCAGGCCCGGCGTGGTGGCCGGGTCGATGCGCTTGACGTTCTCCAGGTTGTCGTTCGACGCGCCGAAGTAGAAGCCGAAGTTGGCGCGCGAACGGCCCGCGGCGCGCCGGTACTTGTCCTCCAGGGCGTCGTTGTCCAGCGTCGGCGGCTTGGTGTTGGGCATTTCCAGGTAGCTGGTGACGCCGCCGGCCACCGCTGCCGCCGGTTCGGTGTCCAGGTCGCCCTTGTGCTCCAGGCCCGGCTCGCGGAAATGCACCTGGCCGTCGATGACGCCGGGTAGCAGCCACTGGCCGCGGGCGTCGCGCACGGGTTCGCCCTCGCGCGCGGACAGGTCGGCGCCGATCTGCTCGATGCGGTCGCCGCGCACGCGCAGGTCGCCCTCGAACTCACGGCCTTCGTTGACGATGCGGGCGTTCTTGATCAGCAGGGAAGTCATGGCGTCCTCTTGTCGGGCCAGGTGTCGGGGACCGGATCCAGGCCGCCGGGGTGGAAAGGATGGCAGCGGCCGATGCGTTTCGCGCCCAGCCAGCTGCCGCGGACCACGCCGAAACGCTCGATCGCCTCCATGGTGTAGACCGAACAGCTGGGATGGAAACGGCAGCGCTGGCCCAGCAGGGGGCTGATGAGCAGTTTGTAGCCACGCAGCAGCAGGATGGCGGGTTTTTTCACTGATTGCGCCGGACTGGCGTGAGGACTAAGGTTGCCGCTGGTGAAGGACTAGGCTATAACACGCCGCCTTCGAGCCTCAAGGAAAGAGAGGAATTGCCCTAGTGGCCGCTAAGAAACCCGCAAAGAAGGCCGCCAAACCGGCCGCCAAGAAGCCCGTCAAGGCCAGCAAGCCGGCGAAGAAGCCGGCTGCCAAGGCCAAGCCGGCCGCCAAGCCCGCCAAGAAGGCCAGCAAGCCCGCCAAGAAGGCCGCCAAACCCGTCGCCAAGGCCAAGCCCGCCGCGAAGCCGGCGAAGAAGGCCGCCAAGCCTGTCGCCAAGAAGGCTGCTGCCAAGCCCGCCGCCAAGCCGGCCGCCAAGGCCGTCGCCAAACCCGCGCCCAAGCCTGTCGCCAAGCCGGCGGCCAAGCCGGTGGCCGCACCTGCGGCCAAGGCCAAGCCTGCGGCGGCCCCCGCGCCGGTGGCCAAGGCCGTGCCCGCGCCCGCGGCCAAGCCCGCGCCGGTCCGACGCGAGCCGGGCGTGCGCGCCGGCTACGTCAAGCCCGCCGCGCCGCGCCCCGAGCGCATGAAGCCGGCGCCGTCGCGCGAACGCGTGGTGCTGCCGGCGGGCTACAAGCCCTCGGCGAAAGAGGAATACATGGGCCCGATGCAGCTCGAGTATTTCCGCCAGCGCCTGCTGCAGTGGAAGGACGACCTGGTCGAGGAGTCCAAGCAGACCATCGAGAACCTCAAGGAAGAAGTGCGCGACGTCGGCGACGAAGCCGAGCGCGCCAGCCGCGAATCCGAGAACTCGCTGGAGCTGCGCACCCGCGACCGCTACCGCAAGCTGATCAGCAAGATCGACAGCACGCTCAAGCGCATCGAGGACGGCAGCTACGGCTACTGCGTGGACACCGGCGAAGAAATCGGCCTGGAGCGCCTCGAGGCGCGCCTGACCGCCGAGCGCACCATCGACGCGCAGGAGCGCTGGGAACACCGCCAGAAGCAGATGGGCGAATGATCCCCGCAACAGCGCTTTGAAGAAGAAGCCCCGCCTCGGCGGGGTTTCTTTTTTGCCTCACCCCACCAGTTTCTGCAGCAGCCGGTCGAGCGTCGCCTCGGGGTCGCCGCAGCGGCCGGTGTGGACCGGCGACGTCTGGATGATGGAGCTGCGCCGGGCGGTGAGCCAGTGGAAACGCGCCCGCGGCGGCAGCGCGCCGATCGGGCCCGCGTCGGCATGGCCGGCGCAGATCGCCGGGATCGCGGCCAGGTGGCGGCGCACCAGCTCCAGGTCCACGTCCGGCGCCAGCGCCAGCAGCCGGGACTCGTCCAGCGCGATGCGCGCACCCAGGAAGCCGAGCTTCTGGCAGGAAAGCATCACGCCCGCGTTGACGAATTCCTCGCGCTCGATCCGCGGCACGACGCGGATCACGGCGTAGTCGTAGGTGTCAGCCGCGTGCATCGATGGCCTCCTGGACGAAGCTCCGGCGCGCCAGCCGGCGGCAGAAGTAGTCGACGTAGGCACGGCGCTGGGTGTCCGGATCGCCGATAGCGGCGTCCAGCAGCAGCGAATCGGGCACCTCGGCGACGATGCCGGCGATGGTGCCGGCGTCCAGCCGTGGCGCCAGCGCCGCATCGGCCGCCGCCAGCCCGCTGGCCAGCGGCAGCAGCACATGGTCGCGGATCATCGGGAAGGGTTTGTCCGCGGCGGCGGGATCGCCGTCCCAACCGTGGTGGAAATACAGCGCCGCGCCGTGGTCGATCAGCCACAGCCGCCGGTGCCAGGCCAGCAGGTTGGTGTTGCGGGCGCTGCGGTCGACATTGCTGGTGAATGCGTCGTGCCAGACGATGCGCGAGGCCAGGTCCGCGTCCACCGGATCGGCCACCGGGTCGAAGTTCGCCGAGCCCGGGAGGAAATCCAGCGCGACGTTTGTGCCGCCGCTGGCTCGGATCAGTTCCTGGATCTCGGGGTCGGGTTCGGTGCGCGCCAGCTCCGGATCCAGCGCGGCCAGGACGATCTCGGGCACGTCCAGCCCCAGCCTGCGGGCGATGCCGCCGGCGATGATCTCGGCGACCAAGGCTTTGGGGCCCTGGCCGGCGCCGCGGAACTTGAGCACGTACAGCCCCTCGTCATCCGCCTCCACCAGGGCCGGCAGCGAACCGCCCTCGCGCAGGGGCGTGACGTATCGGCCAACCGTGATGGTGCGCAGTGCCATGTGGCCGGGGCTCAGCGGCCGCCACCGAAGTCGTAGAACTTCCAGTCGGCCTTGAGATCACCCGGCGGCAGCTCGCCGAGCAGGCGCGAACGCACCACGGCCACCGGCATCGGGCCGCCCTTGAGGATGGCGTCGTGGAACTCGCGCTCGCTCATCTTGCCGGCGCCGACGATCTCGTCGTGCAGGGCGTAGAACTGCAGGCCGCCGATCATGTAGGCGATCTGGTAGAGCGGGCCGTAGTCGCCGGCGAAGCTGCGGCGCACTTCGGCGCGGGCGTTCTCGCGCTCGTGCCCGACCCGCTCGACCAGCAGGTCCACGGCCTGGTCGGGCGTCATCTTCTCCAGGTGGAAACCCAGCGAGAACAGGATGCGGGCGGCGCGGTGGCTGCGCCAGAACAGCATGCCGATCCGGTCTTCCGGCGTCCTGGCGAAGCCGCGGTCCCAGAGGCGGAACTCCCAGTACAGCGCCCAGCCTTCGGTCCAGAAGGGCGTGTCGAACAGTTCGCGCTGGGTCTGGTAGCGGCTGTTGTAGAAATACTGAAGGTGGTGCCCCGGGATCAGCTCGTGGTGCACCACCGCGCGGCTGAAGTGGCGGTTGTTGCCGCGCAGGGCCATCAGCTTCTTGTCGTGCGGCATGGTGTCGGTGGGGTAGGCCACCCACACGTCCTGGCCGCCGAGGAAAAACGGCGCCTGCAGCTGGTACTCGGGCGTGAGCATGGTCATGCGCCAGTCGCGTTTGGCCAGCTCGGGCACGCTGACCAGGTCGTTGGCGACCAGGTAGTCGATCGCCTCGTCCGCCAGTTCGACCACCAGCTTCGGCTGTTCGCCCGGCGCCGGGTGCCGGGTCTTGACGATCTCCAGGGCCTGCCGCCAGTCCTTGGCGCCCATCTCGGCGGCGGCCTTCTCCAGCTCGCGCTGACACCAGGCCAGCTCGCGCTCGGCCAGGTCCATCAGTTGTTCGGGCGAGTAGGGGATCAGCTCATGGCGCAGGCCGGCGACCAGCGCCTCGCGCCCGATCGGGTCGCCGATGATGGTCTCGGGGTCGTTGGCGCCCGCGAGTTTGTCGCGCAGCAGCTTGCCGTACGCGTCCATCTGCTGGTCCAGGGCTTCGTAGGGCTGTTTGGCCCACCAGCCGAACTGCGGGTCGTAACCGGCGTGGAAGCCGTACCAGTCCTTCAGGTCGCGGCGAACGTCGTCCAGCAGGCGCGCCGCGCGGTGCGCGACGATCGGCGTGGTGCCCAGCGCCTTCGGATCCTTCTCCAGCTGCTTCTGCAGGTCGGCCAGGGCGCGGCGGCTGCGGTCGAGCACCTCGGCGCTGGCGCGCGGGTCCGGATACTCCAGGGCCCGGCGCGCCTCGGCCAGCGCGATCAGGGCATCCACCTCCGGCAGCAGCGGCGCGGCCTGGCGATAGCGGTCGCGCTCGAAGTCCAGCTGCCCGATCCGGTAGGCCAGGTCGCGGCGCAGCAGGGCGTGGTCGATGCGGTCCTCCAGGCCCAGGACCGCGGGATCGATCTCGGCCAGGCGCCCCTGCCAGCCCGTGTAGAGCTCGCGCAGCGCGGTTTCCCGGCGCGGCCCCGCGGTGACGTCGGCCACGCGCTGCAGGCTGGCCAGGTCGGCCCGGAAGCGCTGCACCACCGGCGCCAGGCGCTGGTGATTGGCAGGCATGTCGGCCAGGGTCGGCACGCGGTCCGGCGCCTCGGCCAGGGTGGCCGCCGGTCCGGCGAGGGCGGCGGCGAGGCTGAGCGCGATCAGGCGGCGGGCAAGCGGCATTCGGATTACTCCTGGGGTGCAAGGGTCCGGCGGGCGGTGTCCTGGATGAACTGCAGCAACGAGGCCAGGCCGTTGCTGCGGGTCGGCGAAAGGTGTTTGGCCAGGCCGATGGCGGCGATGTAGTCGGGTGTCGTGGCCAGGATCTCGGAGGCGCTGCGGCCGGAATACACCCGCAGGGCCAGGTAGATCAGGCCCGAGACGATGCTGGAGTCGCTGATGGCGTGGAACTCCAGGTCCGCCGCGTCGCCCGAGGCGGTGATCCAGACCATCGACTGGCAGCCGTGCAGGCGGTTGGCCTCGGTCTTGTCGGCCTCGGGGAAGGGCGGCAGCTTGCGGCCCAGGTCGATCAGGTACTGGTAGCGCTCGGACCAGTCGCCGAAGAAGCCGAACTCCTCGGCGATGGCGGCCTGCGCTTCGGCGGCGCTGCCTTCGGTCGGGCGCATCAGCCGCGCCTCCAGCGCACGCCCTGCGCCGTGTCCTCAAGCAGGACGCCCTCGTCGGCCAGCTGCTTGCGGATGGCGTCGGCACGGGCGAAGTCGCGCGCCGCCTTGGCGGCGTTGCGTTCGTCCACCAGGGCCTGGATGCGGGCGTCGTCGCCCTCGGCGCTGCCGCGGCTGAACCAGGCGGCGGGATCCTGCTGCAGCAGGCCCAGCAGTTCGCCGCCCCCCAGCAGTTCGGCCTTGAGGTTGGCCCGGACCAGCGGGCCTTCGGCCTTGCGGGCCTCGCCGGCGATGCGGGCCAGTTCGGCCAGGGCGGCCGGGGTATTTAGGTCGTCGCACAACGCGGCCTCGACGGCCACCGGCACGATCGGCGCGATCACCGGCACGTCGGCCAGGTCGCGCAGCGTCCCGTACAGCCGGTCCAGCGTGCGCACGCTTTGTTCGATCAGGTTGTCAGACCAGTCCAGCGGCTGCCGGTAGTGGGCCGAAAGCAGGGCGTAGCGCAGGGCCTCGGGCGGGTGCTGGTCGAGCAGGTCGTGCACCAGGGACACGTTGCCCACCGACTTGCTCATCTTGGCGCCATCGAAGGTCAGCATGCCGTTGTGCAGCCAGTAGCGTGCGAACACTTCGCCGCCGTGGGCGCAGGTGCTCTGGGCGATCTCGTTCTCGTGGTGCGGGAACTGCAGGTCGACGCCGCCGCCGTGGATGTCGATGGTGTCGCCCAGGTGGGCCTCGGCCATGGCCGAGCACTCGATGTGCCACCCCGGGCGGCCGATGCCCCAGGGCGAGGGCCAGCCGGGCAGGTCGGGCGTGGACGGCTTCCAGAGCACGAAGTCGCCCGGGTCGCGCTTGTAGGGCGCCACTTCGACGCGGGCGCCGGCCAGCATTTCCTCCGGGTCGCGGCGCGAGAGCTTGCCGTAGTCGGGGAAGCTGGCGACCGAGAACAGCGCATGGCCTTCGGCGACGTAGGCGTGGCCGCTGTCGATCAGGCGCTCGATCATCGCGATGATGTGGCCGATGTGGGCGGTGGCGTGCGGAGTCACGTCGGCCGGGGCGACGCCCAGGCGGGCGAGGTCGTCGAAGTAGGCCTGGGTGTACTTGCCCGTGATCTCGCCGATCGGCACGCCGCGCTCGCGGGCGGCGGCGTTGATCTTGTCGTCCACGTCGGTGATGTTGCGGGCGTAGACCAGCTTCGGATAGCGCCGCCGCAGCAGGTTGGCCAGCACGCCGAACACCACCGGCGGGCGGACGTTGCCGATGTGCACGTAGTTGTAGACGGTGGGGCCGCAGACGTACATCGTCACCCGGTTCGGGTCGCGGGGCTCGAAGGTTTCGAGCTGCCGGTGCAGGTTGTTGTAGAGGCGCAGGTCCATGGCTTGGATCGGGAGGAAAGCTGAAGTCTAGCAAGCCCGTCCGCCGCGCTTAACGAAAATCTTAGGCTTGGGTTCAGCCGTTGGGTGTTTGAATCGCCGCGTCAGATGAGCGCGTGGCCCGGGTCCGGGTCGGACCGGGGAGGTCCAGGCGCCGCTGCCCGCCCCCGCCGGAGATCCTCCATGACCGCTGCCACCCGTTTCCTGCCGCTGTTCCTGCTGCTCGTCGCCGGCCCGGCGGCGGCCCAGTACGGCCAGGATCCCTACGAGCCCGAGAGCTCCTATTACGACGCCCCGGTGCCGGAGAACATCAGCTACGGCTACGCCCAGGTGCTGCGGGCGGACGAGGTCTTCGAGACCGTGCGCACCCGGGTCCCTGAGGAGCGCTGCAGCGACACCGAATACCGCCAGTCCGGCAAGACCACCGGCGGCACCGTGATCGGCGCCATCGTCGGCGCGGCCTTGGGCAACCAGGTCGGCAAGGGCGACGGCCGCAAGGCCGCCACCGTGGCCGGCGCGGTCGCCGGCGGCATGGTCGGCCACAACATCGCCCAGCGCCGCGCCGAGGCCGAGGCCCGGGGCTGCACCCTGGTCGAGGTCGAGCGCGAGGAGCGCCAGGTGGTCGGTTACGACGTCGAATACATGTACAAGGGCGAAAAATACATGTCGCGCCTGCCCTACGACCCGGGCAACCGCCTGCGCATCCGGGTCTCGGTGATGCCGGACGACGGCGGCACCGCCGCCCGCTGAGTTGCGGCCGCCGGCCCCGGCCGGCATACTGCCCGCCAATGAACCTGACCCGCGCCAGCGCCGACGTCCTCACCTCCGCCTACATGGCGGCGGGCATGACCTCGCGCGCGCGCCGACCGGAACCCTCCACGCCAGCTGGGTAAACCGGACGTCACTGCTTGTTCACCGGAAAAGCCCAGCCTCGCGCTGGGCTTTTTTGTTTTGGGATTTTTCAAAGGGCCGATCAATGAAGCATTTCCTCAATACCCAGGACTGGACCCGGGCCGAACTGGACGCCGTGCTGGCCCAGGCCGCCGCGTTCAAGCGCAGCAAGGCCGGTGACCAGCTCAAGGGCAAGTCCATCGCCTTGGTCTTCTTCAACCCGTCGCTGCGCACCCGCACCAGCTTCGAGCTCGGCGCCTTCCAGCTGGGCGGCCATGCCGTGGTGCTGCAGCCCGGCAAGGACGCCTGGCCCATCGAGTTCGGCGTCGGCACGGTGATGGACGGCGAGGCCGAGGAGCACATCGCCGAGGTGGCCCGGGTGCTGTCGCGCTACGTGGACCTGGTGGCGGTGCGCGCCTTCCCGAAGTTCCAGGACTGGTCGGTGGACCGCGAGGACCGGGTGCTGCAGGCCTTCGCCAAGTACTCGACCGTGCCGGTGATCAACCTCGAGACCATCACCCACCCCTGCCAGGAGCTGGCGCATGCGCTGGCCCTGCAGGAGCACTTCAAGACCACCGACCTGCGCGGCAGGAAGTTCGTGCTGACCTGGACCTACCACCCCAAGCCGCTCAACACGGCGGTGGCCAACTCCGCGCTGACCATCGCCACCCGGCTGGGCATGGACGTGACCCTGCTGTGCCCGACGCCGGAGTACGCGCTGGACGAACGCTACCTGGGCTGGGCCCGCGACAACGTCGCCGAGTCCGGCGGCAGCTTCCGCATCAGCCACGACATCACCGCGGCCTACACCGGCGCCGACGTCGTCTACGCCAAGAGCTGGGGCGCGATCCCGTATTTCGGCCGATGGGAGCAGGAGAAGCCCATCCGCGATGCGCACAGGCACTTCATCGTCGACGAAGCCAAGATGGCGCTCACGAACAACGGTGTCTTCAGCCACTGCCTTCCGCTTCGCCGCAACGTCAAGGCCACCGACGGCGTGATGGACGCGCCCTACTGCATCGCCATCGAGGAGGCCGAAAACCGCCTGCACGTGCAGAAGGCGGTGATGGCGGCGCTCGCGAATCAATAATCACAGGACCTTCCCCAGATGACCGACAAGAAAGACATCGTCCTCGCCTTCTCCGGCGGCCTCGACACCAGCTTCTGCATCCCGTGGCTGCAGGAGCGCGGCTTGGCCGTGCACACGGTGTTCGCCGACACCGGCGGCGTGGACGCCGACGAGCGGGCCTACATCGAGCAGCGCGCCGCCGAACTCGGCGCCGCCAGCCACGTCACCGTGGACGGCGGGCCGGCGATCTGGGACGGTTTCGTCAAGCCTTTCGTGATGGCGGGCGAGGGTTACCAGGGCCAGTACCCGCTGCTGGTGTCCGACC
>CAMLKR010000049.1 GCA_946480565.1 uncultured Arenimonas sp.
GCGACAAGGAGCCTAACTAATCATTCAAGCCGACGCCTTCGGCGCGGCTTAACTAGGGCGTTAGGCCAAAGATGGACTGAGCATGAGATCTAGCCTTCAGTTCCTTGTCATCTTCGGCGCTTTGGCGCTTATCGCAGCCCTTGCCATTGGAAGCGGGCTAGTTCATCGCGCCGAATGGCTTTGGGCAACCAACTGCCCCCCTGCTCCACGGCTCATTTGCGCTCCGTCGGGCTTTCTATTTCAATGGTGGCAAGTACTCCTACTGCCCTGCCTGGTTGTGGCGGCAGGATCTGTCAACTGGGCCATCAACAAGCGGTTCGCGGCCTAACCATTCATTCAAGCCGACGCCTTGGGCGCGGCTTAACTAGGGCGTTAGGCCGCAATGAGAAGTCACGCTCCGATTTCAGGTGGGCCCGCGTCGTTGGTTGTGCTCGGAGCGCTTTTTCTCATCCTCTTTGCCGCACTCCTGATCGCGTACGTCAATGATACGACACACCAAACCGGCCCCGAGATCGACGAGTTGGTATTCGTCCAACGACTGCACAGGATCACTGGACCGGGAGCTATCAATTGCGGATTCGTCAGGCTTAGTCGAGACACCACACGGGAAACTAGCTGTAGAGACAACGCACTGAAGCAGCGTCATCCGTTTTACTACGCGTTCAAGAGGGAATACTTTAGGTGGTGGGTGGGACTGGCAATGGATCCGGCAGGAAACGTCTGGATAGTTGAATTCGATCACGAGAACCCAGAGGCTGGAACAATTCGCATCGGGCCGTGTCGTCCCCGTACATTGGGTGCGAAGTTCACATGCAGCAACTGGAACGAGTGACTGGCGAGCAGCGGCCTAACCAATCATTCAAGCCGACGTGCCTACGGCACGCGGCTTAACTTAGCAACTGTCTTGATCGGCTAGGCAACCAGGGCGGCGCTTTCAGTCCTCAGCTCCTCCCGCCGGCGGGCGTTCACGATGCCCAACAGTTTGCGCATGCAGGCCACCAGGGCGACCTTCGCGACCTTTCCTCTGGCCCGCAGTTGTTGGTAGTGATCGCGCAGCTCCGGCTCCCAGCGCACGGCCGTCAGCGTCGACATGTACAGCGCGATGCGCACGTCGGGCCGCCCGCCATAGATGCGCCGTTTGCCTTGAAGCTGCCCGCTGTCCTTGTTCAGCGGCGCCACGCCCACAAGCTTGGCGATCTCCTGCCGGCTGAGCCGGCCCAACTCGGGCAGCAAGGCCAGGGCCGTGGTCTGGAACACCGGACCCAAGCCCTTGGCCGACTTCAACGCCGGCGTGGTGTGCGCCTTGGTGAGCACGGCCAGCTGCGCGTCGATCGCCTTCATCTCCTTGCGCAGCGCCGCCAGGGTCTGGCGCATCAGCAGGCGAAGCGCGGGAATGGCCAAGTCCCACTGCTGGCGCGTGCGTTGGAGCGCATCGAGCACCTGCTGTCGTCGGCGAAGCCAAGCCTTGAGCTCAGCCTGCCAGGCGGGCGGTGCCTGGTACGGCCGGAGCCGGGCATGGAACACCCGGGCCATCTCGGCCAGGACACCCGCGTCGAGCGCATCGGTCTTGGCGAGCTGGCCGGTGGCCCGGGCGAAATCCCGGGCCTGCCGGGGGTTGATGCGGGCAATCCAGAACCCCGCCTGCGCACAGGCCTCGATGACGGCGGCTTCATAGCCGCCGGTGGATTTGACCACCACGCGCACGTCGGCCAGCTTCGCCAGAGCCTTCACCAGGCGCCGGATGCCGGCCGGCGTATTGGGGTAACGCTGCAACTCCGCCCGGCCGTCGATGGCCACGTCCAGCATGGCCTTGCTCACATCGATCCCGATTCCCGGCATGACCAACTCCCGTTGTAGAGTAAGGACAGGTCGAGAGCTGTCACGTCCAAGCCCCTTCTTACCGGTGCGAGCGGCTACTCGCGCAACTGTTCGGGCGTGAGGACGTGAGATCCGGTGTGCGGCCCAGGCTAAGTTACGGTGGCTGACACCCAGGCGTTATCGGGCTCGCACACCGGGCTCTCGACCGCTAGGCTAATCAACAATCAAGACGTAAGGCGTTAGGCGGCATGGAAGAAGTACGAGTAGTCCTGCTAGAAGCTCGCCCATCGCATGAAGCCCCGGAGTTCAAGGAGGTTGCGGGGGCCTTCGTAAATATCTACACCACCGCCACATCGGAAGCAGAAGCGCTGTCCATTGCCAGTTCCGAGATGGCTGACGCCGGTTGGATCATGGTCGCAGTGGAGAATCAATACTCACTCACTCGCGCAGAGGCGCAGGCCGCGCCAGACTCGCTGCCATACTTCGAGCAGGCACTACTGGACGGAATCGTTCTGGTGTTCCATAACTATCCGCACGGCGGCGAAGACCCTACTGCTTTGCACTAGGCTTGCCGCCTAACCAATCATTCAAGCCAACGCCTTCTGCGCGGCTTAACTCAAGGCGCTAGGCGGCAGAAGGAGCGACAACGAGTGTCGGAGCCAGAGTTTACAACCGAGCGTCTGCTTGTCCGTCGCTGGCAAGACTCCGACCTCCTTGCCCTTGTTGCCGTCTATGGAGATGCGGATGCCATGCGCTGGGTGGGTGAAGGTCGAGCCATCACGAACGACGAATGTGTTCATTGGCTTGCTGTCACTCGCACAAACTACGAGAAACGAGGTTACGGCATGTTCGCCATCGAGCAACGTTCTTCACCCGGAGTCATCGGGTTCTGCGGCATCGTCCACCCTGGCGATCAGCCCGAGCCTGAGGTCAAGTACGCGCTCCTTCGGTCGCATTGGGGTCGCGGTTTCGCCACGGAGGCCGTTTCTGGCCTCATTGCCTATGCCGCCCGCGTTCACAAGCTGGCATTCCTCATCGCCACCGCGGCGCCAGCAAATGTCGCCTCTCACAGAGCCTTACTCAAGGCTGGCATGCTCCGCGCCGAACTGAGCGCGAACGCTGACGGCACAGACACGCAGTTGTTCCACTGGCGCGCCGGCGAGAGTGCGGCGTAACTCTTCGCTCGAGTGGCCCTCCATCGGTAAGGCGCTTGGCCCGCGAGGCGCTTCAGGTCATCATCCGCTTCCCGGGTCAAGCGCCTTGTCGGTGGCGTCCGCTCAGCTCAAACGTTAGGCCTGATGAAGACTCTCTCCATCGCGCTCTTGGTGTTCTCACTTTCCAGCCCATTTGGAGTGCATGCCATGGATGACTCGGTAGAGGGTTCCCGAATTTCGGAGAACACGGATGGGCAGTTCTCGTACAACTACTTCAACTACCGACCCGACGTAATCGAGTTTTTTGAGTCAAAGGGGCTGCAGGGCGGCGGGTACACCTGGGAGGCTTTGGCCAGATCGGGGCTTGAGCTCACCGGGTCACAACTCGTTGGAACCATCGAGTTCGACTCGGAGGGTGATGCGCTGTTTGCGTACTCGCCGTCGCGCCCTGCGCTTGAAGAGCTGGAGGCTGTGGTCAAGCGGCTGGCTTCCGACGCAGCATTCCGAGACGAGTGCATTGCGCTTGCCGAGGATCGCGGTGATCTGGAGTGAGGCCTGACCAATCATTCGATCCGACGCCTTCGGCGCAACCCAACGAATAAGCAATCAAGACGTAAGGCGTTAGACCCATGAATAGCCATGTCACAACCAGAGATGGCCGGCCGGTCGGCGCCGCTCCCCATCTCATTGCTCTGTTTCTCCAGCTGTCTGCCTTCTGGCTGACTTGCTTCATCTTTGAGCGAGACGCCTTCTTCTATGGCATGTCGGTCGTTGGTGCCGTTGTCCTCACGTTGAAGTGGCAGGGTTCCCGCTCGACCACGATGCCGGGATGGTTGTCGACTGCGCTTTGGGTTCCTACTGTATGTTTCCTGCTCCTGCTGGCATTCATCGCCATACGGCACTGGCTTCGTGCCTGACCCATCATTCAAGCCGAAACAAGCAACTCCGCATGCGAGGTGGAAATTGAAGACGGTCGTGCTGCTTCTTGTCTCGCTGCTTGTATCCCCCGTCGCAATCGCCCAGCGATCAGGGCCAATCATCGACATGCACCTGCATGCATTCGGTTTCGCCGAGTACGGGGACCCTGCCCCGCCGAACGAAATCACAGGCCAGGCCCCGAGCGCGCGCACCGACGAAGCGGCGATGAAGGCATCGCTGGATCAGATGGATCGCCATGGCGTTGTACTGGCGGTCGCCAGCGGTCCGATTGACCATGTTTCGCGCTGGAAGATGGCCGCGCCGGAAAGGATCATCGGAGGCGCCTATACGGGCCCGCGTGATCCGCTTCCGGAACTTGCCCGTCTTCGAACCCTCTTCCAGGAAAAGACCGTCGGTGTTCTTGGTGAGCTTGGATTGCAGTACCGCGGCATGAAGCCGACGGATCCTGCCGTTGCCGCTTACTTCGCACTTGCAGAGGAGCTGGATGTTCCTGTTGCGCTGCACACGGGACTTGGCGATTCAGGCGCCCCTTACGGCTGCTGCCCAGGCTTCCGGACCACCCTGGGAAACCCCGCCCTCCTGGAAGAGGTCCTTGTTCGCCATCCCAGGCTTCGCGTGTCTCTGATGCATGCCGGATATCCATATCTCCAGGAAACGAAAGCCCTGCTTTATGTCTATCCACAGGTCTATGTCGACATTTCAGTCCTCAATTGGGCGCTGCCACGCGCCGAGTTTCACGCTTACCTGAAGGCACTGGTGGACGCAGGCTTTGACAAGAGAATCATGTTCGGATCTGATCAGATGATCTGGCCTGACATGATCGGAAAAGCGATAGAGGGCGTTGACAGTGCCGCGTTCCTTACGCCAGAACAGAAACGGGATATTTTCTACAACAATGCGGCCACCTTCTTGCGTCTGGATGCAGCGACGATCGCCAGGCACCATGGCAAGTAAGCGGCGGCATGACAGCCGAAGCGGCGACGTCCACGCTTGAACTAGAGCCCTGGAAACCTCATGAAGATCACCCTGAACTCAGACGAGAAGATCCTGCGCCGGGGCGCCGCCAACCTGCAGCGCGGCGCGGAGACGGTCGGCGGAGAACTGTTGCTGACGGACCAGCGCCTGTACTTCCGGTCGCACGCACTCAACCTGCAGACCGGCACCACGGAGATTCCCCTGTCCCATATCCGCCACATGAGGCCATGCTGGACCAGGTTCCTGGGCCTGATCCCCCTGCTGCCCAACTCGCTGGCGGTTGGGCTGTCTGATGGCACCGAGCATCGCTTTGTTCTCGTCGGGCGCAAGGAATGGGCCGCGGCCATCGACGCAGCCGTTGCCGCCTGCCGTTCATTCGAGCCGAAGCCGCTTCGCGGCGCGGCGTGACCCAAGGCCTCAGGAACCCTCCCGCAGCATCCCGCGCGCATGAAGCTTCCCGACTGGCAGAACCCGATCTGGCGCAAACGATTCTGGGCCCTTCTCACGGTGCTGGTCGTCGCCTTTCTGGCGACGAACCCGGAGTTCCGCCTGCTGGTTCCGGTCCTGGATGCCATCGGGCTGGATGTCTTTCTGCTCCTGGTCGAAGTCCAGTTCATCGCGTTGCTGTCCGGTGTCTTCAGTCCTGCTTTTCGTTTCGCCTGGCCTTTTCTGGCTCCCGTCTTGAGGGCGGCAGACCGCGCGTCCCAGGCAGTAGCGGCCTTGCGCTTCATTCGTGACTTTGCCCGCTACGGACTGTGCCAATGGGCCGGGGAGTTCGGCCCGAACACCTGGCTTCGACTTCACAAGCTCATCCGTGCGGCGCGCATGGGGCCAAACCCATCATGCAAGCCGACGCCCTCGTCATGGTTCAACCAGGGCCAGCCCTTGTAATCAGATGGCCGGCCTATCGCACCCCAGAACCCGGCGTGGAAACGCATGACCCACGACCGCGCTGTCACCATCGCCGCCCTGCTTGCCCTGCTCACCGGCTGCGGCGTCGACGCCTGCCTGGACATGCTGGTGCCGCGGCCCGTGACGCCGATCGCCGGCCCGCGCGTGGTCACCTTGGCCTATGGTGACCAGCCTCCGGTGCGGGTTACGGTAAGTTGCGAACGCTACTACGA
Source organism: uncultured Arenimonas sp. (assembly GCA_946480565.1). The sequence goes on from CAMLKR010000049.1 coordinate 6,011, forward strand.
CGCCCAGTGCTCGACGCGCGGCAATTCATGGGACGTGCGCGAGGTGGGAAGCGAGGGGCCGCCGGAGCTGGTGCGCTTCATCACGGTCCAGGATCCGGTGCTGGGCGAGGTGAAGATACCCCGGCCCGGCTGCGAGCTTTACGGCAGGAACGCGCCCCGGGCATTCCAGGCCATGGTGATGATCAGGGGCAAGACCTACTTCTACCTGCACACCGAAGACGCCGGCCATGTGTTCGAACGCCGGAAGTTCGCCCGGCAGCAGATGGCGCCGTCGGCGATCCACCGCGTGGTGCTTCCGTTCACCCTGGCGGTGGATGGCAAGGCCTTGCCGCCACCGGAGCCGCCGGCCGCGGGCTGACGGGCTCGCCTGCCGGTGATCGGCGCGCAAACTCTGTACCCTGCGGTCAGCCTGCCGCCGAAGCCCGACCATGCCCGCCAAGCCCGAACCACAGCACAACCACCTTCTGGCGGCGCTTTCGCCGGACGTGCAGGGGCGTTTGTTCAGGCACCTGGAGCTGGTGCCGCTGCCGCTGCGCGCCCTGCTCTACGAATCGCGCCGACCGATGCGGCACGTTTACTTCCCCACCGACTCGATCGTGTCGCTGCAGTACCTGATGGAGAACGGCACCTCGACCGCCATTTCGGTGGTCGGCAACGAGGGACTGCTGGGCATCACCCTGTTCCTGGGCGGCGAGAGCACGCCCAGCCGGTCGGTGGTGCAGAGCGCCGGGTTCGCCTACCGGCTGCCGCGGGTCCGGGTGAAGGAGGAGTTCAACCGCCATGGCCAGCTGCTGCTGCTCATGCTGCGCTACACGCAGGCCCTGATCACCCAGGTGTCGCAGACGGCGGTGTGCAACCGCCACCACTCGATCGACAAGCAGCTCTGCCGCTGGCTGCTGCTGTCGATGGACCGGCTGAACCACAACCACCTCACCATGACCCAGGAATTCATCGGCAACATGCTGGGCGTGCGCCGCGAGGGCGTGACCCAGGCGGCGCTGAAGCTGCAGCAGCTGGGGGTGATCTCGTATTCGCGCGGCCTGATCAAGGTGCTCGACCGGCCGAAGCTCGAAACGCTCAGCTGCGAGTGCTACAGCGTCGTGAAGAGGGAAACCGACCTGCTGCTCGACTACCTGCCGCAGCGCCAGGTCATCACCGACGCCGGCACCATCCCCACGGCCACGCTGGAAACCGTCTGATCCCGCCAGGTGCGGCCACCTGAACGGGCGCGCGCCCAGAGCTGGGTCTAGACTGTGGGCGGAATCCCGGCAAGGTGGAGGTCACATGGACATCGCCCAACTGCACGCGTTCCTGGTCTGGTGCGCGGCCATCAACTACGGGATCCTGCTGGTCTGGTTCCTGGCCTTCACGCTGGCGCACGACGCCATCCACCGGCTGCATTCGCGCTGGTTCCGGCTGTCGCCGGAAACCTTCGATGCGCTCAACTACGCCGGCGTCGCCGTCTACAAGATCGGCATCATGCTGTTCGTCCTGGTGCCGCTGCTGGCCCTGACGGCGATCCGGGCCTGAATCGGTGTACAAGAGGACACCGGCCGGTTTCCGGGCCGCCGCTTCACCCACCCCCCCAATGGAGTCCGCCATGAAAACTGTCCTGTTCGCCGTGCTGTTGCTCGCCCTCGGCGCCTGTTCCTACATCCCGGTCGTCGGCCACGGCGGCAAGGCCGGCGGCGACACCGTCGTGCTCTGCCACAAGGGCAAGAAGACCATGGAGCTGCCGCGTTCGGCCGCCGAAGGCCACATGAACCACGGCGACCGCTACGGCCGCTGCTGATCGGCCCGGGCGGCCGACGCCGCCCGCCCTCCGGAGAGTCCCGATGAAGCGATGGCTGAACCTTCCCCTGGTCCTGCTGCTGGCCGGCTGCGCCGGTACGTCCACGGTGATGATGGGGCCGGCGCGGGCACCGGTGGATCCGGCCGACGTGCGCATCTACCGCACGCCGCCGCCGGACTCGGTCGAGATCGCCCAGCTCGAATCCACCAGCGGCATCGGTTTTGACACCCGTGGCCAGACCGACGCGGTGATCGCCCGCCTCAAGCGCGAGGCGGCGGCGCTGGGCGCCAACGGCATCATCCTTCTGGGCACCGGCGCCAGCCGGTCGCCGGTGGGCATGTCGGTGGGCGCGGCCAGTTATGGCCGGCACAGCGCCGGCGGCATCGGCATCGGCATTCCGACCACGCAGAAACATGCGGCGGGCGTGGCGATCTACGTGCCCGAACCCCAGGCCTACCCCGACGCACCGGCCGATGCCGACGCCCCGCCGGCCCTCGACCCGCCGCCGGAAGGCTGATCAGCCGCCGGTGGCGGTGCCCGCGGCCGCGGCGGTGCGCTGCCCGGACTTGAGCTGCGCCAGGGCGTCGGCAATCGCCTTCTCGCCTTCGATCACCTCGCCACGCGCGTAACCGTCGCCCACTTCCTCGTCACCACGCAGGTGGCCAGGCAGGTCCTGTTCGCGCAGGCCGCGGGTGGCTTCGCCGCGCAGCACCACGTCCGGGCGGATGCCGCGGGCCTGGATGGACTTGCCGCTGGGCGTGAAATAACGCGCGGTGGTCAGCTTCACCGAATCGCCGTTCTCCAGCGGCACCACGGTCTGCACCGAGCCCTTGCCGAAGGTGCGGCTGCCCATGATGGTGGCGCGGCCGTGGTCGCTGAGCGCGCCGGCCAGCACTTCGGCCGCGCTGGCGGTGCCGGCGTCGACCAGCACCACCACCGGCGCGCCCGCGATCAGGTCGCCGGCCTTGGCGTGGTAGCTGGCGTTGGAATACGGCAGACGGCCCTTGGTGGTGACGATCAGGCCCTTCTCGAGCAGCGCATCGGCGGCTTCGACCGCGGCGTTGAGCAGGCCGCCCGGGTTGGAGCGCAGGTCCAGCACCAGGCCCGACAGCGGACCGCCCGCCTGCCCGGCCAGCGCGCGCAGCTGGCGCACCACCTGCGGGCCGGTGTCGGTCTGGAAGGTGCTGATGCGCAGGTAGCCGTAGCCCGGTTCGAGCATGCGGCTGCTGACGCTGGTGACGCGGATGATCTCGCGGGTGATCTCCAGCTCGCGCGGCACGGCCTCGCCGGTGCGCACCAGGGTGACCGACACCTTGGTGCCCGCCTCGCCGCGCAGGTCGCGGCTGACGGCGTCGGCGCCGTCCTTGGCCAGCGGCTGGCCGTCGATGGCGATGATGATGTCGCCGGCGCGCAGCCCGGCGCGCTGCGCCGGCGTGCCGTCGATCGGGGCGATGACCAGGATGCTGCCGTCGGGGCGCTGCTCGATCTCGACGCCCACGCCGGAGTAGGCGCCCTCGGTCTGCTCCTGCAGGTCCTCGGCCTCGTCCTTTTCCAGGTAGGCGCTGTGCGGATCGAGGTCCGACAGCAGGCCGCGCAGCGCCGCCTTCATCAGTTCCTGGTCGTCGATCGGTTCGACGTAGGCGTCCTTGATGGCGCGGTATACCGCCACGTAGCGCTGGATCTCTTCCAGCGGCACGGTGCGCGGCGCCGGCTCGGCCAGCGCGGGCGCGGCCGGTTCGACGTCGTCGGCGGCGGTCTGGGCGAAGGCTGGCAGGGCCAGGGCGGACAGCAGGATCAGGAGGGGGCGCATGGGCCGCATTATGCGCCGGGCGCGGCGTGCTTTCGCAGGGCCGCGGCCGCCTTCACGCCCGTCGGTCGGCGGCGGTGCGCCGCCGGCGGATCAGGGCCGCAGCCAGGGCTTGGGGTCCTGGGGCTGGCCGTTGCGTCGCAGTTCGAAATACAGGGCCGGCCGGCCCTGCCCGCCCGAGCTGCCGACGGTGGCCAGGGGCTCACCGCTGCGCACCCAGTCGCCGACGTCCTTGAGCAGGGCGTCGTTGAAGGCGTAGAGGCTCATCCAGCCGTCGCCGTGGTCGACGATGGTCAGCAGGCCATAACCCTTCAGCCAGTCCGAATAGGCGACCCGGCCCGGCGCCACCGCGCGCACCTCGGCGCCGGCGGTGCCGGCGATCAGCAGGCCGTCGCTGGTGCGGCCATCGGGCAGCCGGCCGCCGAAGGCCGCCAGCGACGTGCCGGCCAGCGGGCGGCCGAGCTGGCCGCGACGGGTCGCAAACGGCCGGTTGTCGTCCACCTGGCGCGGGATGTCGGCGACGGCGTCGCGCAGCTGTTCCAGCAGTTTGACCACGGCCTTCTCGTCGCGGCCCAAGGCCGCGAGGCGCGCGGCGCGGTCCTTGAACTGCGACTCCACCGTGGCCAGCACGCCGGCCCGTTCGCCGCGCTGGGCCTCCAGGGCGTCCAGTTCGGTCTGCTGCTGCAGGCGCGCGGCTTCCAGGATCTGGCGCTGGTCGACGATCTGCTGGGCGACGGCGGCCAGTTCGCGCAGCTCGGCCAGCAGGCCGGTGATGCGCTGCTGGCGGTCGGCCTGGAAATAGCGGTGATAGGCCAGCACGCGGGCCAGGTCGCTCATGCGGTCCTGGGCCAGCAGCAGCTTCAGCTGTTCGTGGCGGCCGAGCGCGTAGGCCGAACGCACCAGGGCGGCCAGGGCCTCGCGCTGTTCGGACAGGCCGGCCTCGAGCGTGGCCTTCTTTTCCTCGAGCTGCTGCAGCTCGATTTCCTGGGTGGCGATGCCGGCCTCGGTGCGGCGCAGGGCGCGCACGGCTTCGTTCACCTGGCCGTCGGCCGCGCGCAGGGCCTTGGCGGCGTCGCCGCGTTCGGCCTCGAGCTCGCGCTGTTCCTTCGCGATCGCCTGGATCTGGGCGCGCAGGGCCTCCAGGCGCTTCTGCGCCGCGGCTTCCTTCTGCGCGCGTTCCGGCGCGCCCTGGGCCAATACGGCCGGGGCCAGGGCCAGGGCGAACAGCAGCGCGGCGGCGCGGATCAAGCCAGGTTCACCAGCGGACGGCCGGTCATCTCCGGCGGCTGCGGCAGTCCCAGCAGGGCCAGCATCGTCGGCGCGATGTCGCGCAGGGCGCCGCCGCTGCGCAGCTGCGCCTTGCGGCCGAAATAGACCAGGGGCACCGGGCCGACCGTGTGCGAGGTGTGCGGCTGGCCGGTGTCCGGGTCGCGCATCATCTCGAGGTTGCCGTGGTCGGCGGTGACGATCATCTCGCCGCCGACGCTTTCCAGCGCGGCGCGGATCGCGCCCAGCGCGTCGTCCACGGCTTCGGCCGCCTTCACCGCGGCGGCCAGGATGCCGCTGTGGCCGACCATGTCGGGATTGGCGATGTTGCAGATGACCACGTCGTGTTTGCGCGCGCGGATGTCGTCGGTGAGGCGCGCGGTGAGCAGGGGCAGGTTCATTTCCGGCTGCAGGTCGTAGGTCGCCACCTTGGGCGACGGTATCAGCGCGCGTTCCTCGCCGGCCAGCTGGGCCTCGCGGCCGCCGGACATGAAGAAGGTGACGTGGGCGTACTTCTCGGTTTCGGCGATGCGCAGCTGGGTGAGGCCGTTCGCGGCCAGCACGTCGCCGAGGGTGTTGCGCAGGTCTTCCGGCCCGTAGGCGACCGGCGCCGGCAGTTTCGCGTCGTACTCGGTGAGGCAGACGAAACGCGAGAGGGCGAGCGGGCGCGGCTTGGCGAAACCATTGAAGTCGGGCGAGACGAACACGCTGGTGAGCTGGCGCGCGCGGTCGGCGCGGAAGTTCATGAACACCACGGCGTCGCCGTCGCGCATCGGCCGGTGGCCGGTGATGACGGTGGGCTGCACGAATTCGTCGTTCTCGTCGCGGCCGTAGGCGGCGTGCAGGGCGGTGAGCGCGTCCGAAGCGGTGTCGTCGGCCTCGGCCTCGACCATGGCGCGGTAGGCGCGTTCGACGCGGTCCCAGCGCTGGTCGCGGTCCATGGCCCAATAGCGGCCGCTGACGGTGGCGATGCGGGCGTCGCTGCCTTCGGCGCAGATCGCCGCCAGCTTTTCGAGGCTCGGTTCGGCCGAACGCGGCGGCATGTCGCGGCCGTCGAGGAAGGCGTGCACGGCGATGTCGGCCACGCCTTCGCGGCGGGCCAGTTCGATCATCGCGAACAGGTGGTTTTCGTGGCTGTGCACGCCGCCCGGCGACAGCAGGCCCAGCAGGTGCAGGCTGCCGCCGACGGCCTTCGCGGCCCGGCAGGCGGCGACCAGCTCGGGGTTGGTGTAGAAGCTGCCGTCCTCGATCGCGGCATCCACCCGGGTCAGGTCCTGGTAGACGATGCGCCCGGCGCCGATGTTCATGTGCCCGACCTCGGAATTGCCCATCTGGCCGTCCGGCAGGCCGACGTGTTTGCCCTCGGTATGCACCAGGGTGTGCGGGCAGTCGGCCAGCAGGCGACGCCAGTTCGGCAGCCGGGCCAGGGCCAGGGCATTGTCGGCCGGGTCCTCGCGGTGGCCCCAGCCGTCGAGGATCAGCAGCAACAGGGGCTTGGGGCGGGGGCTGGCGGCGGACAAGGCGGACTCCGGGACGAATGGCACGGGGGAATTGTAGCCCCGGCGCGGAGACTGGGCCTGCCCGCCTTTAAACCCCCGGCGCGGCCCCCGCATCCCAACGGGGAATTCCACAGGAGCCACCCCATGCGTATCCGCAAGCTCGCGTCCCTCGTCTCCCTGTCCCTGGTCCTGGCCGCCGGTCCGGCGCTGGCCCAGCAGAACATCGAAAAGGTGTCCGGCGGCATCACCGCCGAAGCCGGCCAGGACTACGGCTCGCTCGAAACCGTCAACGGCGGCATCACCGTGCGCGAGGGCGCCACCGTGCGCAGCGCCGAAACCGTCAACGGCGGCATCAGCATCGACGACCGGGCCCGCATCGGCAGCATCGAGGCGGTGAACGGCAGCATCAGCCTGGGCGAAGAGGCCACGGCGCGGTCCATCGAGGGCGTGAACGGCGGCATCAGCCTGGCGCCGGGCGCGCGGGTGGACGACGACGTCGAAACCGTCAACGGCAGCATCAAGGCCGAAGCCGCGGCCAAGGTCGGCGGCAAGGTCGGCAACGTCAACGGCGCCATCAGCCTGATCGGCGCCGAGGTCGGCGGCGGCCTGACCACCACCAATGGCGACATCACCCTGGCCCGCGGCGCCGTCGTGCGCGGCGGCATCCTGGTCGAGAAGCCGCAGCGCCAGTGGTGGAGCACCGGCCGCAAGCGCGACCCGCGGGTGATCATCGGCGCGAACTCGGTGGTCGAAGGCTCGCTGGTGTTCGAACGCGAGGTCGAGCTGTTCGTGCACCCGACCGCGAAGATCGGCCCGGTGACCGGCGCCACCGCGCAGACCTTCACCGACAGCCTGCCGCCGCGCGGCGACTGAGTGGCCGTGGTCCGGCCCCGCGCCGGACCGCGAGCCAGGTCACGGTCCAGGCCCCTGGAACGCCCGCCCTCCGGCGGGCGTTCCGCTGTGGGCGGCCCGGGCCGCCGATGAGGCTAGAATCGGGGTTCCCCGCACCCGAGGAACCCCAGGAATGAAGCACACCCTGCTATTTGCCGCCGCCACGCTCGCCCTGGCGGCCTGCAGCCAGGCGCCGGAACCGGCGGCGCCCGCCGAACCGGCCGCCGCGGCCCCGGTGGCCGCCGAACACGGCTTCGGCCCCGAAATTTCCGCCGAGGACTTCGCCCAGCACGTGAAGGTGCTGGCCTCCGACGAGTTCGGCGGCCGCGCCCCTGGCACCGACGGCGAACAGAAGACCGCCGACTACCTGGTGGCCCAGTTCCAGCGCCTCGGCCTGCAGCCGGGCAATGGCGACAGCTGGTTCCAGGACGTGCCGATGGTCGAGACCACGGCCGACGAATCCACCTCCAGCGCCAGCATCACGCTCAAGGGCACGGCCCAGCCGCTGGCCTTCGGCACCCAGATGGCGCTGGGCACGCGCACCGCGCAGCCGGAGGTGAAGGTGGACGCCAGCGAGATGGTGTTCGTGGGTTACGGCGTGAACGCGCCGGAAGCCAACTGGAACGACTACGCCGGCCTGGACGTGAAGGGCAAGACCGTGGTCATCCTGGTCAACGACCCGGGCTTCCACGCCGGCAGCCAGGACCTCTTCAGCGGCAAGAAGATGACCTATTACGGCCGCTGGACCTACAAGTACGAAGAGGCCGCGCGCCAGGGCGCCGCCGCCGCGCTGATCATCCACGACGACGCCGGCGCCGGTTATGGCTGGGACGTGGTGAAGAACAGCTGGTCCGGCGCACAGTACGACCTGCCGGCCAGCGCCGACCCGGAACCGCGCCTGCCGCTGCAGGGCTGGATCACCGGCGAGGTGGCGACGAAGCTGTTCGCCGACGCCGGCCTGGACCTGGAAGCCCTGCGTGCCGCCGCCAACAAGCCCGGTTTCACCGCCGTGGACCTGGGCGACGCCACCTTCAGCGCCACGCTCAACAGCACGATCAAGGAGAGCAAGTCTCAGAACATCCTGGCCAAGCTGCCCGGCAGCGAGCGCCCGGACGAGGCCATCGTCT
>CAMLKR010000050.1 GCA_946480565.1 uncultured Arenimonas sp.
TCTCCTGCTTCTGCACGTGTTCTTCGGCGAAGCTGTAGAAGCGGCAGCCGGGGAATTCCTTCGACAGCGCGGCGTAGATCCATTCGCGGTAGCGGAACGGGCCGGCCGAGAAGAACTCCACCACCAGCAGGTCGCCGTAGCGGTCCACCACCAGGCCCGAGATGCCGTCGCCTTCGGAATGCACCACGCGCCAGGCGTCGGTGGTTTCATCGAGCTTGAGCAGGTCGCGGCGCAGGGCCACGGCGGCGCCGATCCTGCGCGCGAACCAGGCCTCGTCGATCGCCTCGTCCGGATCCGCGGTCAGCACGCGCAGGGCGATGCGCGAATGGCCGTTGTAGAAGCCGCGACCGACCCAGACCCCGGTGTTGTCGACGATGTCCACCAGGCTGCCCGGCTTGGGCTTGGCCACGGGCTTTTCCACCATCTTCTGGAAGATCCAGGGGTGGTTGGAGCGGCGCTCGATCTTGAGCTGGATGACGGGCAGGGCGGGCGTATTCATCGCGCAATGATACCGGGGCCCGCTCCCGGGCGCCGCGGATCAGCCGGCCGGGGCCAGCTCGACCCGGTCGCCGCCGGCGCGCTTGGCGCTGTACATGGCCTGGTCGGCGCGCTTGAGCAGGGTTTCGAGGCTGTCGTCCTCGGTCCGCAGCTGGGCCACGCCGATCGACAGCGGCGCCGGCACTTCCTGGCCATGGAAGAGCATGTGCGCGTGGTTGAGCGCATCGCGCAGGCGTTCCGCCACCACCCGCGCCCCGGCGACGTCGGTGCTGGGCAGCAGGGCCACGAACTCGTCGCCGCCCAGCCGCGCCAGCACGTCCTCGCCGCGCAGCACCAGGCGCGCGCGTTCGGCCAGGTGGCGCAGCAGGCTGTCGCCGGCCTGGTGGCCCAGGCTGTCGTTGACCGACTTGAAGTGGTCCATGTCCATCAGCAGGGCCGACAGCGGCCGGCCGTGGCGGCGCGACTCGGCCATCAGCCGGGCGCCCTGTTCGCTCAGGCCGTTGCGGGCCAGCACGCCGGTCAGCGGATCCACCGTCGCCAGCTGGCGCAGGTCGCCGTAGGCGCGTTCGGTGTGCATCAGCACGAAGCCCAGGCTAAGGAACATCACGCCGACGCAGGCGTAGACGAACACCACCAGGTCGCTGGGACCCGCCTCGAGCAGGCCACCGGTGAGCCGCGGCGCCAGCGCGTGTTCCAGGAACCGCCAGACCGCGGTCGCGACCCCGACCAGGGCGAAATAGCCGGTGAGCCGCGCCGCGGTGAAGCCGCCGCGGCCGAAGGCCGGCGACAGCGCCACCGCGATGCCGCCCAGCAGCAGCATCGCCGCGCTGGAGTTCACCAGCACGCGCGCGCTGTAGTTGGGCCAGGCCTGCGAGAACACCGTCAGCAGGACCACGGCCATGGCGACCGTACCCCACCACAGCCAACGGCGCTCGGGCAGGCCCTGGAAGCCGCGCACGGCCCGGCACATCTCGGCGAAACCGAGCAGCAGCAGGCCGTTGCCGAAGGCGATGGACACCATGTCGGGCACCAGCCCTCGGGTGGCCAGCAAGGCCCAGGCGGCCGGCTGCATCAGCAGGCCGAAGGTCCAGATGCGCAGGTGCCGGCGGCGCTCGTCCGGGAAGGCCCGGCCGGCCTGCGCCAACAGGATCACCGTGAGGGCGCTCAGCAGCACCCCCACCAGCATCACCGACCGGACATCCAGATCCATGCCACCCCCACGCGGCCCGCTGCAGCTGTCCCAAGCCTAACCGCTGGCGGGGCTTCCCGCGCGGGATTGACGCCGGCTTCACTCCCTCCGGCGCCGAACCGTGGCAGACTCCGCGGCGTAGAAGGGGAGTAGCTCCCGCTGCCGCTATCGTCATCACGGGCCAGGACCCACGTCCGAAGCCCCGGTACGGCAGACAGGTCCCGCCCGGGCCTGTGAGCGAGACCTTCGCCCGCCAGCGGCGAAGGTCGTTCCGTCCCGGAACGTCGCGCGCGCCTGCGGTTGCGAGGCCACGTTCCCGGAGACGCCATTGGAAACCATCGCCACCCCGTTCATGTGGGCCGTGTTCACGGCCTTCGTCATCGCCGCCCTCGTCGTCGACCTGCTCGTGCTGCGCCAGAACGGCCCGCACAAGGTCAGCGGCCGCGAGGCCCTGATCTGGTCCGCGGCCTGGATCGCGCTGGCCCTGGTCTTCAACGTCGGGCTCTGGTGGTACCTGCAGGGCCGGATGCCGGCGCCGGAGGCCGAACGCATCGCGCTCGAGTTCCTGACCGGCTACGTGGTGGAGAAGGCGCTGGCGGTCGACAACATCTTCGTGTTCCTGATGCTGTTCACCTATTTCGGGGTGCCTGCGCAGAGCCAGCAGCGGGTGCTGATATTCGGCGTGCTGGGCGCGATCGTGCTGCGCGCGATCATGATCTTCATCGGCGCCGCGCTGATCGCCAAGTTCCACTGGATCCTGTACGTGTTCGGCCTGTTCCTGCTGGTCACCGGCATCAAGATGTACTGGGCCGCAGGCCAGGAGCCGGACATGGACAAGAACCCGATCCTGCGCTGGATCACCGCCCACCTGCCGCTGATCCGCCGCTACCACGGCGAGGCGCTGTGGATCGGCCAGGGCAAGCGCCGCAAGTACACGCCGCTGTTCGTGGTGCTGGTGATGATCGCGGTCACCGACGTCATCTTCGCGGTGGACTCGATCCCGGCCATCTTCGCCATCACCACCGATCCCTTCATCGTGCTCACCTCGAACGTGTTCGCGGTGCTGGGCCTGCGTGCGCTGTACTTCCTGCTGGCCGACCTGGCCGACCGCTTCCACCTGCTGGCCTACGGCCTGGCCACGGTGCTGGTGTTCATCGGCGCCAAGATGCTGCTGATCGACGTGGTGAAGATCCCGATCGGCATCTCGCTGGGCGTGGTGGCGGTGACCCTGGCAACCGCCATGCTGGCGAGCCTGGTGATCAAGCCGCGCGACAAGGAAACGGCCCGCGCGGCCTGAGCGGCGGGGCTTGCGCGGCGACGCGCCGGCCCCAATCTGCCCGGGATGGACGACCCGAACCTGACCCATGCCGAGGCCGTGCGCGCCGGCTTCCGGCGCGCGCTGCTGGCCAGCATGGCCTTCGTGGCGGCGCTGGGCGCGATCTTCTTCGCCGGCCCCTGGCTGGGCGACACCGGTGCCCTGGCCCTGGTGCCGCAGTCGATGCCGGGCCTGGTCGGCGTATTCACGGCGCCCCTGCTGCACGGCTCGGCCGGGCACTGGCTGGCCAACGCCAGCGCCCTGCTCATCCTCGGACCGCTGGTGGGCACGGTGTATCCACGCGCCAGCCTGCGCGCCCTGCCGCTGATCTGGCTGCTGTCGGGCCTGGGCACCTGGATCATCGGCCGGCCCTCGCTGCACATCGGCGCCAGCGGCCTGACCCACGGCCTGCTGTTCCTGCTGCTGTTCCTGGGCCTGCTGCGGCGCGACCGCGCGGCGATCGCCGCGGCCCTGATCGGCTTCTTCTTCTACGGCGGCATGCTGCTGACGGTACTGCCGCGCGAAGCCGGCATCTCGTGGGAATACCACCTGTGCGGCGCGCTGGCGGGCATCCTGGCCGCCTTCGTATGGCGCCGCGCCGACCCCGAACCGCCGCGCCGGCGCTACAGCTGGGAAGAGGAACCGGAGCCGGCCGCCGACACCGACGAACTGGAGCCTCCCGCACCCGAAGCCGTGCCCGTGCTGTGGCAACGCCCGGCGGACGAACACGGCGTGGTCCTGCCGTTCCGGCCGCGGCCGCGGCCCGACCCGCCGCAGGACTGAAGCACGCCGGGCTTGCGTGCGCCGCGGGCCGGTGAAACCCTAGCCACACGACCCCCGCGGTCGCCGCCAAGGCCGGCCTGCACCGATGCACTGGACCTTCGACATCCGCTCGGCCCTGCTGGTCGGTGCGCTGCTGACCCTGCTGATCGGCGCGGTCCTGCTGGTGGTCGCGCGCGCCCTGCCGGCCGACTACCGGTCGAGCCTGAACTGGTGGGTGGTGGCGACCCTGCTGCAGCCCGCCGGCTTCGTGCTTCTGAGCCTGCGCGACCAGGTCTCGCCCTGGATCTCGATCGTGGTCGCCAACGCCTGCATCGCGCTGGCCTTCGCGGCCTATGCGGTGTCGCTGCAGCGCTTCTACCGGCTGCGTCCGTGGCCGCTGTGGCTGGGCGGGCTGTCGTTGGCGGCGATCGGCGTCTCGGTGTACTGGGGCATCCTGCAGCCGGCGTTCACCCTGCGGCTGATCGCCATCTCCGCCGTGCTGGCCCTGATGCTCGGCCACTGCGCCTGGCTGCTGTACCGGCAGGCGGACGCCCGCGGGCCGCTGCGCCACGTCGCCGGCGGCGCGTTTTCGATAGCGGCGGGGATCATGGCCTACCGGTCCGTGGTGCTGGTGTTCGACCCGACCCAGGTGACCACGGTCTTCCAGCTCACCCACGTGCAGCTGCTGACCTATGCGGTGGGCGCGGTGCTGCCGGTGGTGGCGACCGTGGGCTTCCTGCTGCTGTGCACCGAACGCAGCCAGCGGGAGCTGGAGCGGGCCGCGCGCATCGACTACCTGACCGGCTGCTACAACCGCCGCGCGATCGAGGAGCTGGGCGCCCAGGCCCTGGCCGCCGCGCGCCGGCACGGCATGCCGCTGGCGGTGCTGGTGCTGGACATCGACCACTTCAAGCGCATCAACGACGAGCTGGGCCATGCCGCCGGCGACGAGGCCCTGGTTCAGGCCGTTCACCGCCTGCGCGAGGGCCTGCGCACCGAGGACGTGCTGGGCCGTCTGGGCGGCGAGGAGTTCATCCTGCTGATGCCCAATACCGACAGCGCCAGCGCGGTGGCCGCCGGCGAACGCATCCGCCAGTCCTTCTCCGGGCTGCCGCTGCGCCTGGGCGAGGACGCGCGTACGGTGACGCTGTCGATCGGCGTGGCGGTGCTGGCGCCGGCCGACCGCCGGTTCTCGCAGCTGCTGCAGCGCGCCGACCGCGCCATGTACGCAGCCAAGAACGCCGGCCGCGACCTGGTGATGGCGGACGCGATGAGCGGCTGGGACAACATGTCCGGCGAGCGGGCGCCGCGGGCCTAGCGCGACGCGGCGCCCAGCTGGCGGTCGTGCAGGCGCGACAGCAGGGCCAGCGACACGATGGCCCCGCACAGCGCCAGGAACATGTCCCACTGCGTGTCCCAGACGTCGCCCTGGGTGGCGAGGAAGGCGTCGGCCTCGCCGCCCCAGACCAGGGCCGCCCACCATTCGATCATCTCGAAGAAGGCGCTGAACGACAGCGCCGCGGCGACGCACAGGTAGGCCAGCCAGCCGCCCGGCTGCAGCGGCGTGTTCCGCAGCAGCAGTTCGCGCGCCAGAATCGCCGGCACGAAGCCCTGCGCGAAGTGGCCCAGGCGGTCGTAGTGGTTGCGGGCGAGGTCGAAACTTTCCTGGACCCACAGGCCCAACGGCGTCAGCGCATAGGTATGGGCGCCGCCGTAGATCAGGATCAGGGCGTGCACGGCCAGCAGCCAGCACAGCAGGCGCGTCAGCGGGAAGCGGTGGCGCAGCGCCAGCACCAGGGGCAGGCCGGCGAGGACCCAGACCACTTCCAGCAGCCAGGTCAGGCGGTCGTGCGGCGCCAGGCCCGACCAGAGCAGGGCGCCGAGCACCAGCACGACCAGCGCCAGGCCCTCCATGCGCGTGGGTGAAGCCACCGTTCCAGCCTTGGCCATGTCCGACTCCGCGGGGATTTCGCCGGCATCATTCCATGGCGACGACCGCGGTGTTAGCGTCGGCGCTGTTTTTCCTGTCGCCGGGGATCCCGATGAAAGCCGTGTCCGCTCCGCTCGTGCTCTGCCTGCTCGCCGCCTGCGGGCAGGCCCCGGAACCCGCCGCGCCGGCGACGCCTGCCGCCTCGGCGTCCGACGACGGCGCCGGCGCGCGCCGCATCGAGGCCGACGTGCGCTTCCTGGCCGACGACGCGCTCGAGGGTCGCGCCGCCGGCACCCGCGGCTACGACCTGGCCGCGAATTACGTCGCCAGCCGCTACCGCGCCATCGGCCTGCTGCCGGCAGGCGACGACGGCAGCTATTTCCAGTCGGTGCCGCTGATCGAAGCGCGGCGCGTGCGCGAGGGCGCCACGTTCACCGTGCGGCGGGACGACGGGGACCTGGACTTCGTGTTCCAGGACCAGTTCCTGCCGGGCCTGAACTTCAACGCGCCCAGCCACGTCGTCAACGCGCCGCTGGTGTTCGTCGGCCAGGCCGTGCATGCGCCGGAGCTGGGCCACGACGATTTCGCCGGGGTGGACGTCGCCGGCAAGATCGCGGTGTATTTCTCCGGCGCGCCGGCCGGCTTCGGCAACACCCAGCGCGCCTTCCACGCCTCGGGCCAGCAGAAGCTGGGCCAGCTGGCGGCGCGCGGCGCGGTCGGCGCCATCGCCATCGGCAACCCGGTGGACGAGGCCAAGTACCCGTGGGCGCGCGGCGCACGCAACTGGCAGATGCCGGGCATGCGCCTGCTCGATGCCGAGGGCCGGCCGGTCGACGCCTGGCCCGAACTCAAGGCCACGGCCAGCCTGAGCGTGGACGGCGCCCGGCGCCTGCTGGCCGGTGCGCCGATGCCCGTCGACGAGATCTTCGATCGGCGCGAAAAGGGCACGCTGCAGTCCTTCGACCTGCCCGGCCGCGCCACGCTGTCAGGCGCCACCACCCATGCCCGGGTCACCAGCGTGAACGTGGTCGGCAAGCTCGCCGGCGGCGACCCGGCGCTGGCCGGCGAGCACATCGCCTACAGCGCGCACCTGGACCACATCGGCCTGGGCGCCGAGGTCGAGGGCGACGGCATCTACAACGGTGCGCTCGACAACGCCCTGGGCATCGCGGTGATGCTGCAGGCGGCCACGGAACTGGCTGCGGACCCGACCCCGCCGCGGCGCTCGCTGCTGTTCGTCGCGGTGACCGCCGAAGAACGCGGCCTGCTGGGCGCCGACTACTTCGCGAAGTTCCCGACCGTGCCGCGCGGATCACTGGTGGCCAACATCAACATGGACATGCCGGTGTTCCTGACCGAGGTCACCGACGTGGTGCCGATCGGCATCGAGCACAGCACGCTGGAGGCCGACGTGCAGGCGGCGGCGCAGCAGCTGGGCGTCGGCCTGACGCCCGACCCCAAGCCCGAGGAAGTGGTGTTCGTGCGCTCGGACCAGTACGCCTTCGTGCGCCAGGGCATCCCCGCGGTCTACCTGGACGCCGGCATCAAGGCGAAAAACCCCGACGTGGACGCGCTGGCCCTGTACGAGGACTTCCTGACCGGCCACTACCACCAGCCCAGCGATGAAACCGACCTGTCCATCCACTACCCCAGCGCAGCGGTGCTGGCGCGGCTCAATGCCGCCATCGGCCGCCGCGTCGGCGACGCGGACGAGCGGCCGCGCTGGAAGGACGGCGATTTCTTCGGGCAGACCTTCGGCGGGCAGGCGGCGCCCTAGCCGGCCAGGTGCCCGAGCGGCAGCGCCCGCGCCTGCTTGACGGTGCGCAGCACGAAGCTGGAGTTCACGTCGGCGACACCGCTGGCGTTGAGCAGGTGGTCGAGCAGGAAGCGCGAGAAATGCGCCAGGTCCTGCACCACGACATGCAGCAGGTAGTCCATGTCGCCGGTGAGGGCGTGGCAGGCGACCACCTCGTCCCAGGCGTTGATGCGGTCGGTGAACTCGGCGATCGCGGCGGCATCGTGGCGCGCCAGCTGCACGCGCACGAAGGCCTGCAGGCCCAGGCCGACCCGGGCCGGGTCGATCAGGCCGGCATAACCCGACAGCACGCCGGCCTGCTCCAGCCGCTGCACCCGGCGCAGGCAGGCCGAGGCCGACAGGCTGACCCGCTCGGCCAGCTCGGCATTGCTGATGCGGCCCTCGCGCTGGAGGATGCCGAGCAGGGCCAGGTCGGTGCGATCAAGGCTGGGAGCGTCCATTCGTGTCTTGCCATGGCGAGAAGGCGCAACAATATTGCGCCAAAGCCGCTTGGTCGCACAACAACGCAAGCCTCTTGCGCCGACCCGGCGCTAGACTGGCGACGAACCCCGGAGCCTGCCCGCCATGACCCAGCCCCAGCGCGTCGAACACCAGCTCACCGACAAGGGCTACGTGCCGGTCTACACCACGGCCGTGGTCGAGCAGCCCTGGGCCAGCTACACGGCGGTGGACCACGAGGTCTGGGCCACGCTGTTCGAGCGCCAGCAGAAGGTCCTGGTCGGCCGGGCCAGCGACGAATTCCTGCGCCAGCAGCGCGCCATGGGCATGTCGCCCGACCGCATCCCGAAGTTCGACGAGCTCAACCCGCTGCTGCGCAAGGCCACCGGCTGGGAGCTGATCGGCGTCGAGGGCCTGCTGCCGGAGCTGAGCTTCTTCGAACACCTGGCCAACCGGCGGTTCCCGGTCACCTGGTGGATCCGCAAGCCAGAGCAGCTCGACTACCTGGCCGAACCCGACCTGTTCCACGACCTGTTCGGCCACGTGCCGCTGCTGATGAACCCGGTGTTCGCCGACTACATGCAGGCCTACGGCCGCGGCGGCGTGAAGGCGCACGCCATCGGCCCGGAGGCCCTGGTGAACCTGACGCGGCTGTACTGGTACACGGTGGAGTTCGGGCTGATCAAACAGGCCGACGGGCTGCGCATCTACGGCAGCGGCATCGTCTCGTCGAAGTCCGAATCCATCCATTGCCTGGAAAGCGCCGCACCCAACCGCATCGGCTTCGACCTCGAGCGCATCATGCGCACGCGCTACCGCATCGACACCTTCCAGAAGACCTATTTCGTCATCGACAGCTACGAGCAGCTGATGGAGGCGACGCGGCCGGACTTCACGCCGATCTACGCGCGCCTGGCCGCGCAGGACAGTTTCCCGGCCGGTTCGGTCCAGCCCGGCGACACCGTGTTCAACCGCGGCACCGGCGAAGGCTGGCTCGACGGCGGCGACGTCTAGCGGCCCGCCAGGGTCCACCACTCCAGGTCGGCGGGCAGGCGGCCGCTGCGGTAGCGCAGGGTGGCCATGTCGGCGGTCTGTTCGCTGGTCACCAGGTTCCATCCGGGCCTGAGATCGAGCTCCCAGCGGTTCTTCACCTCGGCGCCGAAGGCGTTCAGGCTGTGGGCATCGCCCTGCACGCGGCCGGCACGGTCGGCGTAGACCAGCACCACCATGGCCTGGCCGGGCAGCGCGATCCGCCCCATGCGGGCGTTGGCGGCGAACAGGTCGCCGTGCTCCGACTCGTTTCCATAGACCACGCCGTAGCGGGCGGCATTCATCTCCAGCGGCGCCACGTCCAGGCCCGACCAGCCGTCACCGGCATGCAGACCGTGCACCGCGGATTCGGGCTGCGACGGCCAGCGCGCCACGCGCTCGCGCAGGGCGTCGCTGCCGGGGCCGGCAGCGATGCCCTTCGCCAGCTGCTGCATGGTCACCGGCAGGCGCGGCAGCGTCAGCTGCGCCGGCAGCTCGAAGCGGAACCGCCCGCCCTTCTCGATGCGGCCGATCGCCTGCACGGTGTGCCCGCCCTGCACCAGGTACAGTTCGGCGCCCTCGCCGGGGTAGTCATGGGCCAGCCCGGCGAACACGCGTCCGCCCTGGGTCGGCGCGGCGAAGGCCTGGGCCGGCGTGCGTCCGAACCACCACAGCCCCCCCACCAGCGCGACCAAGCCCAGCGCAAGCACCAGCGAGACCGCGCGGCGCGAACGTGCCGCCGCCCTCCGCGCCGCCTCGCGCTCCGCGCTCCGCCGCGCCTGCGCGGCCGGATCGTAGTTGGCGAAGACCAGGCCGCAGGCGGCGCAGGCTGCCGACGCGTCGGGCCGGGCGGCACCGCATTTGGGACACGTCATCTTCACTCCGGATCGTGGGCTGGCGCGGAAAGTGTGGCGGCCTCCCGCGCGTCTGCCTAGCCCGCCACCGGCTGTCGCCGGCCCTGCGGCGCCGGGCGCTTGGGCAGGTACTTGCGCGTCAGCCAGGCACCGGAGAGGAAAGCCACGACCAGCGGACCCAGCCAGGCCAGGTTCTGCAGGGTCGGGCCGGCCAGCATCGGCAGCACCTTGGGCAGGCCGATGCTGAGGAAGGCGATGTGGGTGGCGACGCCGTTGCCCAGCATCGCGGTCAGGTGCTCGCGCAGCCACCAGCGCGGATCTTCCGGCGGCTGGCGCAGGAAGCGCTTCATCTGCAGGAAGGCGAACAGGCCGAGGCCGCTGAAGGCCAGGATGATCAACTGCATCTGCTGGGCGACGAACAGGCCCACCGCGGCGATCGCCAGCGCGCTGGCCAGGTTGGCCCACATCAGCCCGCGGTAGACCGGGCCGGTGTAGCGCTTCCAGTCGCGCTTGTCGCGCACGGCGCGCCAGCTGGTCCACATCGAGCTGGTGACGAGGACCAACAGGTAGTACAGGAAGGCGCCGCCGACCGGGAACTGCTGCAGCACCCGCCAGGCCAGCGGCACCGCGGCCACCAGCAGGCCGGCCATGGCCAGCAGGTAGACCTTGCCGGCGGCGCGGTGCACCGGGCTGCCCTTGCGGCTGAGGCCGGCGATCCAGAAGGTGATCAGGGCCAGCGTGCCGAGTCCGGCGTGGATGAAGAAGGTCAGGGCGTACAGGCGGTTCATGGCGGTCCTCCGGTGTGGCGCCAGTGTTCCGCCGGGCCGCGCGGCGATCAGGTGCCGGCGGTCATCGGGGCGTGGTGCCGGAAGTCACTTTCTGCATCGCGGGCCTTGAGCGGCGCGGCGGCCGGGGCCAAGCTGGCGCCATGAACGAACGCCTGAAGGTGCTGGTGTCGCCGCTGAACTTCGCCGCCTACATCGCCTGGGCGGCGATCGGCTGGGAGCTGCTGTTCGCGCGCTGGACGCCACCGGCCTGGCTGGACGAACCGACGGCGACGGGCACGCTGGCGGCGATGCACCTGGGTTTCCTGGCGCTGTTCCTGGCCGTGACCAGCGGCCCGCCGGAATCGCGCCCACTGCAGCGCCTGCTGCTGGTGGGGCAGCTGGGCCTGGCTTTCGGGCTGATGCTGCTGGCGCGCAACTCCACGCTGCCGATCCTGCTGATCCTGTGCGTGATCCAGATGGTGCACCTGTGGGCGCCGCGCCAGGCGGCGCTGATCGTGGTGGCGGTGAACCTGATGATGTACGTCGTCTACCGCGAGGTCTGGCAGCTGCAGTCGCCGCTTCTTTCGACCGTGATGAACGCGAGCTTCCAGTGTTTCGCCGCGCTCACCGCCTGGTTCGCCTTCCGCGCCGAACAGACCCGCGACGAGCTGGCGGCGGCCAATGCCGACCTGCTGGCCACGCGCTCGCTGCTGGCCGAAACCGCGCGCGACTCCGAGCGCCTGCGGCTGTCGCGCGAACTGCACGACGTGGCCGGGCACAAGCTCACCGCGCTCAAGCTCAACCTGGCGGCGCTGGCGCGCGACCCGCGTTTTTCCGCCGACACCCAGGTGCAGCTGTGCGCGCGCCTGGCCGACGAGCTGCTGGCCGACATCCGCGGCGTGGTGATGCAGATGCGCCGCGACGAAGGCCTGGACCTGGCCGATGCACTGCAGGCCCTGGGCGCGCCGTTCGAGCGCCCGCGCATGCACCTGCAGATCGAACCGCAGGCGCGCGTGGCCTCGGTGGCGCAGGCCGAGGCGGTGCTGCGCGCGGTGCAGGAAGGCCTGACCAATGCCGTGCGCCATTCCCAGGCCCACAACCTGTGGGTGGTGCTGCGCCGCGACGGCGACGCCCTGCGCCTGGACATCCGCGACGACGGCCGCGGCAGCGGCGAACTCTGCGCCGGCAACGGGCTGCGCGGCATGCGCGAGCGGCTGGAGGGCGTGGGCGGCGGCCTGGACGTGTCGCGCACCGACACCGGCGGCGTGCACCTCCAGGCCTGGCTGCCGGTGGCGGCATGAGCACGCTGAGGATCGCCCTGGCCGACGACCAGGCCCTGGTGCGCAGCGGCCTGAAGGCCCTGCTGGGCGGCTTTCCGTCGCTTCAGGTCGCGGTGGAGGCCGGCGATGGCCAGGCCCTGATCGATGCGCTGGCGGATTCGCCGGTGGACGTGATCCTGTCCGACATCCGCATGCCGGGGCTGGATGGCTTCGGCCTGGTGCGGGCGCTGCGCGAACGCGGCGACGCCACGCCGGTGGTGCTGCTGACCACCTTCGACGACGAGGCGCTGCCGCTGCGCGCGGCCGAGGCCGGCGCCCAGGGTTTCCTGCTCAAGGACGCCTCGCCCGAAGACCTGTTCGAGGCCATCACCCGGGTCGCCGCCGGCGAGACCCTGCTGGCGCCGGTGCCGACCGACCCGGTGCGCGCGCGTTACGCCTACCGCGACCAGGCCGGGCCCAGCGACACCTTCAGCGAGCGCGAGGTGTCGATACTGCGGCTGATCGCCGGCGGCTATTCGAACAAGGAGATCGCGCGCGCGGTGTTCCTGTCCGAGGGCACGGTGAAGAACTACGTCTCCGAGATCCTGGACAAGCTCGGCACGCGCGACCGGACGCGCGCCGTGCTCAAGGCCATCACGCTGCGCATCATCTGAGCGCCGGCCTCACTCCAGGGTTTCGCCGCGCGGCTCCATCGGCAGCGGCGGCGCCTCCGGCGGGTAGTACCAGTCGTTGATGTCCAGGCCTTCGCGCACCTCGCCGGCGTCCACGGTGAGTTCGAGGAAGTCGTGGTCGTCACAGTCCAGGCCGCTGGTGGCCAGGCATTCGCTGGCCATGCTCAGCAGGCCCGGCGCGCCTTCGGTGCCGGTGTCCTGCGGCCAGGCCAGCAGGATCCAGGTGCCGGGCGGCACGCGCAGTTCGTAGTGCGGCGCGTTGACCGCGGTTTCGCTGCAGTAGCCCAGGCCCATGTCCTCGGTGGCCAGGGCGCAGACGCGCATGGCCGGCAGTTCTTCGCTGGGATAGCTGACGCGGCCGCGCAGGGTGGCGGCGGTCGGCGGCGCGGCGGCGGTTTCCGCGGCGGCCGGTTCCGCGCCGGCGGGCGCGGCGTCGGCGGCGGGCGCGGGCGCCGTTGCGACGGTGTCGGCTGCCGCGGCCGGCGCTTCGACGGGGGCCTCGGCCGGGCGGCAGGCGGCGAGGGCGAACAGCAGTACGATCGCGACGCGCATGGTGGCTCTCCTTCAGGTGAACAGCAGGACCGCGAGCACCGCGGCGACCGCGGCGCCGAGCCCGGCGCAGACGCGCAGGCCGTAGCCCCGTCCGCCGCTGGTCCAGGCCACGGCGGTCTTGGCGACCCAGCTCGCGGCCAGCAGGCCGAGCAGGGTCCAGCGGGCATCGTCGGCGGTCAGCACGCCGCCGGTGAACAGGTTGCCGACCGTGGCGACGGCCGCGTGCAGTTCGGCCAGCGCCGCCAGCACCGCGGCGGTGATCGCGCCGCGCGGGCCGAGCCAGGCGTTGAGCGCCGCCGACAGGAACAGCACGGCGGTGATGATGGCCGCGAACGCCAGGGCATGGGTGAAGCGGAACATGCGCGACTGCGCGGTCGGCGATGGCACTTCGCCGTCCTCGCTGCGGTGCAGGCCCGACAGGCCGCCCGCAAGCATCACGGTGGCCGCGGCGGCGAGCTCCGGCCACAGCACCGGCAGCAGTTCAGGCGCGACGGCCAGCAGGATCGGCACGAACAGGCTCAGCGACGCCAGGTTGGCCAGCATCGCCGCACCGACCGCCGAAGACAGCAGCGCGGGTGTTTCCCGCACCCGCTGGCCGAAGCCGGCGATCGCCGCGGTGGACGACACATAGCCAGCGAAAAAACCCGCCACCGCCAGGCCCCAGCGGTTGCCGGTGGCGCGCAGGGCGACGTGGCCGAGCGCGCTGATCGCCATCACCAGCACGACCAGCTTCCACAGCGTGGCGGGATTGAACACGTCGTAGGGGCCGAGGGTGCGGTCGGGCAGCAGGGGCAGGATGACCAGGGCAGAGGCGAGCAGGATCAGGCCGTCCTGCAGTTCGTGTTCGCTGACCAGCTCGCGCGTGAGCCGGTGCAGCGGCGCCTTGGCGTAAAGCAGCACGGCCACCAGCACGCCCAGACCGCTGGCCAGTCCGGGCGCCCGCAGGGCCAGGCCGCCGAGCAGGGCGGTGAGCACCAGGGCGACTTCGCCGGTCAGGCCGGGGTCCTGGTCGCGGCTCTGGCGGTAACTCAGCGCGGCGAAGCCGCCGACCAGCAGCAGCGCCGCCACGAACACCGCCGGCCCCAGCCAGAGCGCGACCACGGCCATCAGCCCGACCAGGGCGTGGGTGCGCAGCCCCGCCACCACCGCGGCTTCCGGCTTGCGCCGCTCCCGTACCGCACCCACCAGCAGGCCCAGGCCCAGGGCGGTGCCCAG
>CAMLKR010000051.1 GCA_946480565.1 uncultured Arenimonas sp.
ACCTGCAGCCCGGGCGAGTGTTACGCCTACCAGAACATCGCCTTCAGCCTGGTCGGCGACCTGGTGTTCGCGGTCACCGGCGACTTCTATTCCCACCAGGTCGAAAAGCGCCTGTTCCACCCGCTGGGCATGTACGGCGCCACCTTCGGCCGCGACGGCCTGGAGGCCAGCCCGAGCTGGGCGCGGCCGCACGTACGCAGCGGCGGCACCTGGGTGCCGGTGCGGCCCAAGGAAACCTACTACCGCATCCCGCCCGCCGCCGGCGTCAACGCCAGCATCCACGACATGGCGCAGTGGCTGATCGCGCAGATGGGGCACCGGCCGGACGTGCTGTCGCCCGAGCTGCTCAACCAGATCCAGACGCCGCAGGTGGAGACGCCCGGCGAAACCCGCAGCAGTGCCTGGCGGCGAGAGCGCCTCAACAGCGCCTATTACGGCCTGGGCTGGCGCATCTACGATTACGCCGGCCACACCATGGTCTTCCATGGCGGCGCGGTGCAGGGCTACCGGGCGATGGCGGCCTTCCTGCCCGACCGCGACCTCGGCGTGGTGATCCTTTGGAACAGCGAAAGCGCGATGCCTTCCGGCCTGCTGCCGACGGTGATGGACCGCGCGCTGGGGCTGCCGACCAGGGAGTGGCTGGCGCCGGAACCGGTGCGCCCGGCGCCGCGGCGCCGGCGCCGCTGAGTCCTCCGCGCCGCCCGTTCGCGAAGGCCGTCGAACCCCTGAATGCAAAACGCCGGCCCAGGGCCGGCGTTCTTCTTGGAGCTTCTGGAAAGTCTCCCTCCCCGCCTGGGCAACACGGGGAGAGAGCCCAGATGTAACGCTGGTGTTCCGGCTTACAGCGCCGGAGCGACCGGGGCGGCCGGCATGGCAGCCGGCTTCTTGGCGGCCGGACGCTTGGCAGCCTTCTTCTTCGCAGCAGGCTTCTTGGCAGCCTTCTTGGCGGCCGGCTTCTTCGCAGCCTTCTTGGCCGGCTTCTTGGCGGTCTTCTTGGCCGCCTTCTTGGTGGCCTTCTTGGCCGCCGGACGCTTCGCAGCCTTCTTGGTCGCCTTCTTGGCGGTCTTCTTGGCGGCCTTCTTGGCGGTCTTCTTCACAGCCTTCTTCGCAGCCTTCTTGGCCGGCTTGCGCGCGACCTTCTTGGCAGCCTTCTTGGCGGTCTTCTTGGCAGCCTTCTTGGCGGCCGGACGCTTCGCAGCGGCCTTCTTCACGGTCTTCTTCGCGGCCTTCTTGGCCGGTTTCTTCGCAGCTTTCTTCGTAGCCATGGTCAACTCCTCGTCAGTTGGCTTTTGGACTGCCCAGTCACAAAGGCACCGCCACGGGACGATTCCCGTGGCGCACCGCCGTCGCGCACAGGGCGCGGCGGGCGGATGGGGTCCGGCGCGGGGCGGCGCCGGAAATGAAAACGCCCGGGCCATGACCGGTCCGGGCGTGGGATTGGCGGCGTCTACGGAAGGTCGATTTCGATTTCGCGGAGGGATGTTGGCCCTGATCCACCGTGTCGAGTTCCCGGGTGGAGTTCGGTGTTGTGGCCCGCGTTGTCGAATCGTTCTTGATCACTCGCTTCCGCAGTTGACATCTGCTGGGCGAAAGCTAATCACGGGAAATTCCGATGTCAACAACTTTGCAAAAAAAAATTCAAGGGCCGGAGCGCCCAGGTGCCGCCAAGCTCGCCGTCGCGACGCCTCCGCACCTGCCGGTTCGTTGCGTCGGAAAAACGCGCACGAAAAAAAACCTCGGGAAAAACGCATCCGCGTGACGTGCCGCTACGGCACGCGCGGCTTCGACGGCGAAGCGCGACGATGCGGCGCGAACAGAAAACCATGCCCACCGACCGGCTTGCCGGACCGGCTCCGGAAACGGTTTTTGCGCGCCGCAAAACCCCGAACTGCGCGGATTTCCGGACCCGCGCCTTCCGCCAGCCGACCATCGACGCGCCCCCTCGGCCACCGACGCGGCGCGGCGAGATCGGATTTCCGAAGCCCGAAAACAAACCGGCCGCCCCGAAGGCGGCCGGTCCGAAATCACGGTGGCGACAGGCCTCAGTGGCCTTCGTCCTCGAGCAGCTGGGCGTAGTCGTCGGGCGACAGCAGCTCGTTGACCTGGTCGGGTTCGGACGGCTGCACCACGTAGATCCAGCCCTCGCCGTAGGCGTCCTCGTTGATGGTCTCGGGCTTGTCGGCCAGGGCCGTGTTGACCTCGACCACGGTGCCGGACACCGGCGCGTAGACGTCGGAGGCCGCCTTCACCGACTCGACCACGGCGCTGGCGTTGCCCATTTCCAGGGTGTCGCCGACGTTGGGCAGCTCGACATAGACCAGGTCGCCAAGCAGGCCCTGGGCATGATCGGAGATGCCGACGGTGATGCGGCCGCTGTCTTCGACGCGGGCCCATTCGTGGGACTTGAGGAACTTCAGGTCGCCGGGAATCTCACTCATGACAGGCCTCGGTGGTCGGTGTGCGGCTGGGGGGTGGCGATAGTCTAGCGGGGCGGACGCGCCATGGCATCTGGCGCGGACGGGTTCGACGGCGGGTCAGGCGAGCACGCCCGGCTGGGCGGCGCCGTCGCGGACGAAGGGATACTTCACCACCCGCACGGGCAGACGCTTGCCGCGGATGTCGACCTCGACCGCGCCGACCTCGCCGGCCGGCACGCGCGCCAGCGCGATCGCCTTGCCGAGCGTGGGCGAGAAGGTGCCGGAGAGGATCTCGCCCTCGCCGGCGGCGGTGAACACCGCCTGGCCGTGGCGCAGCACGCCCTTCTCGTCCAGCACCAGGCCGATCATCTGGCGCGCGGCGCCGCTGGCCTTCTGCTGTTCGAGCCGGGCGCGGCCGGTGAAGGCGCGGCCTTCGTCCAGCGCCACCGTCCAGGCCAGGCCGGCTTCATAGGGCGTGGCGCTTTCGTCCATGTCCTGGCCGTAGAGCGCCATGCCCGCCTCCAGGCGCAGCGTGTCGCGCGCGCCCAGGCCGGCCGGCTTCACGCCGACGGCCAGCAGGCGGTTCCAGAAGTCCACCGCCAACGCTTCCGGCACCATGATCTCGAAGCCGTCCTCGCCGGTGTAACCGGTGCGGGCGACAAACAGCCCGTCCGCCTCGCAGGCGACGAACTTGCCGAGCTTGCCGGCGGCCTGGGCGGCCTCCGGGCTCAGCAGTCCCAGCACCTTGGCGCGGGCGTTCGGCCCCTGCACCGCGATGATGGCCAGGTCGCGGCGCTCCGTGATGGTGATGCCGAAGGGAGCGGCCTGGGCGGTGATCCAGGCCAGGTCCTTGTCGCGGGTGGCGGCGTTGACCACCAGCCGGAAGAAGTCCTCGGCCATGAAATAGACGATCAGGTCGTCGATGACGCCGCCGTCGGCGTCCAGCATGCAGGCGTACAGCGCCTTGCCCGGCGTCTTGAGCTTGTCGACCGAGTTGGCCACCAGCTGGCGCAGGAAGGGCCGCACCTGGTCGCCGCGCAGGTCCAGGATGGTCATGTGCGAGACGTCGAACATGCCGGCGTCGCGGCGCACCTGGTGGTGCTCCTCGATCTGCGAACCGTAGTTGATCGGCATGTCCCAGCCGCCGAAGTCCACCATCTTGGCGCCGAGCGCGCGGTGGGTGTCGTTGAGGACCGTCTTCTTGCTCATTGCCTGCCCAGGGTGTGCGGGGAAAGGCGGGCATTATCGCAGACCCGGCCGGGCCGGACGGCATGGCCTCAGCGCTGCTGTCTTACAAGCCACCAGACCGGCAAAAGGCCGACCGCGCACAGCCACAGCGCCGGCCACGCCGCCTGCTGCCACAGGCCCTCGGTGGTGTGGCTGTAGATCTTCACCGCCAGCGTGTCCCAGCCGAAGGGACGCAGCATCAGGGTGGCCGGCAGTTCCTTCACCGTCTCGACCAGGACCAGGAGCACCGCCGCGACCAGGCCGGGGCGCAGCAGCGGCAGCACGATCCGGCGCAGGCGTTCCCCCGCCGGCACGCCCAGCAGGCGCGCCGATTCCAGCAAGGAGGGACGCAGCGACTGGAAAGCCGACTCGGTCGCTTCATGGCCGACCCGGAAGAAGCGCACGCACAGCGCCAGCAGCACGCCGGCCAGCGAAGAGCTCAGGGCCAGGCCCGCCAGCCAGGGCGCCGCGCGCTCGGCCGCCACCAGCAGCCACATCGCGCCCACCGCGAGCACCGTGCCGGGCACCGCATATCCCAATCCCGCAGCGAAACCAGCGGCGTGCACGCCGCGATCGCCGCCACTGCGGCGGCCCAGCAGGGCGAAGGCCAGGGACAGCAGGAGCACGCCGGCCGCCGCCATCAGGGCCAGCAGCAAGGTGTTCCAGGCGGCCTCGCCGACCTCGGGCAAGGACCCACGCACCTGCCACGACCACCGCAGCAGCTGCGCCACCGGCACCACGAAGCCCACGCCCACCGTCAGCGCCGCCAGGAGGGTGATCGTCCAGGCCCGCAGGCCGCGCAGCTGCCGGCGCGGCGGCGCCACCAGCTGGCGGCCGGCGTGGCGGGCGCGGCCGCGGCCCAGGCGCTCGAGCACCAGCACCAGGGCGACCACGCCCACCATGCCGAAGGCCAGCTGCGCGGCCGCCGGCAGCGAGTACAGGCCGAACCAGGTCTTGTAGATCGCCGTCGTCAGGGTATCGACGCCGAGGATGCTTACCGCGCCGAAGTCGGCCAGCGCCTCCAGCAGCACCAGGCTCAGTCCCGCGACCCAGGCCGGCCGCGCCATCGGCATCGCCGCCCGGAAGAAGGCGGCGACCGGGCCGTGGCCGAGCGAACGGGCGGCGTCCATCGCCGCGCTGCCCTGGCGCAGGAAGGCCGCGCGCACGATCAGGAAAACGTAGGGATAAAGCACCGTCGCCAGCACCGCGGCCGCGCCGGGCACGCTGCGCAGCTCCGGGAAACCGGCCGGGGCGCCGCCGAGCGCGCGCCAAGCGGTCTGCAGCGGACCCGCGTAGTCGGCAAGGCCGACATACACGAAGGCCACCACGTAACCCGGCAGCGCCATCGGCAGCACCAGGGCCCAGTCGAACAAGCGCCGTCCCGGCCACTCGTAACGCGCGCTGGCCCAGGCGAAGCCGACGCCCGGCAGCAGGGCGAACAGCGCCAGCAGCGCGAGCAGGGCCAGCGTGTTCCGCAGTGCCAGGGGCAGCACCTCGCCGAACAGGTGCGGCCAGACCTCGGGCTGCGGCGTCGCGAAGGCGCTGGCCAGCCACAGCGCCGGCAGCAGGACCGGCAGTGCCAGTCCCCAGGCCAGCAGCCGCGGCCAGGCGCTGCGCGCGACGCCTTGGCTCATGGACTCAGCGCCAGCCGGCGCGGTCCATCAGGCGAACGGCTTCGGCCTGGCGCTGGCCGGCGACCGAAACGTTCACCGGATCGGCCTTGAACGGACCCCAGGCGGCGACCACCGGATCGAGCTTCACGCCGGGCTTGGCCGGGATCTCGAAGTTGACGCTGGCGAAGTCGGCCTGCACCGCGTCCGAGGCCAGCCACTCGAGGAACTTCTGCGCCTCGGCCTTGTGCTTGGACGCGGCGACGATGCCGGCGCCGGAGATGTTCACGTGCGCGCCGCTGCCGGCCTGGTTGGCCCAGAACACCTGCACCGGGAAACCGGGCGTGTCGTGCTGCAGGCGGCCCAGGTAGTAGGTGTTGATCAGGCCGACATCGCACTGGCCGGCGGCGATCGCGTTCGCCAGCAGGGTGTCGTCCGCGAAGGGCGCGGTGGCCAGGTTGGCGACCCAGCCGCGGACGACCCGTTCGGTGCGCTCGGCGCCGAGGCGCTCGATCAGGGTCGCGACCAGGGACTGGTTGTAGACCTTCTTGGACGATCGCAGGCAGAGGCGGCCCTTCCACTTCGCGTCCGCCAGGGCTTCGTAGCTGGAGAGTTCCGCCGGCTTCACCCGCTCGGTCGAATAGACGATGGTGCGGGCGCGCTGCGACAGCGCGAACCAGCGGCCCTGCGGGTCGCGCAGGTTGGCCGGCACGGCGGCATCCAGCACCGCCGACTTGACCGGCGCCAGCAGGCCGCGCTCGGCCGCCTGCCACAGGCTGCCGGCATCGACCGACATGAACAGGTCGGCGCGGGTGTTGGCGCCTTCGGCCGCGAGGCGTTCGATCAGCACCGGGGCGCCGTCCGACAGCAGGCGGATCGTGGTGCCGGTTTCCTTCTGGTAGCGGTCGAAGATCGGCCGGACCAGCGGTTCCTTGCGCTCGGTGTAGACCACCAGCTCGGCGGCGGAGACGCTGGACACGGCCAGGCTGGCGAGCAGCAGGCAATAAAAGAGACGCGGCATGGGGACTCCAGGATGATCGGCCCGTGGGCGGACGCCGCAAATGATAACGGTTCTCATCTCAAAGGCAAGGAAGCGCGGCCGGCCCGCCACCCGCCGTTCAGTCGACCGGCAGGACCTGGAGCGACATGTTCCGGGCCGCGACCACGCGCACGCGCTGGCCCTGCGGCAGCTCGGGGCCCTCGGCCACCCAGAAGGCGTCGCCGATCTTCAGCCGCCCGCGGCCGTCGACGATCGCCTGTTCGAGCACGAACACCTGGCCCACCAGCTGGTCGCCGCGGCGGTTCAGCAGGGGCTGGTCGCTCTCGCGCTCCTGGCCCCGGAAGAACTTCACGTACACGGCGATCGACACGAAGGCCAGCACAATGAAGGCCACCGCCTGCCAGACCGGCGGCAAGGGCACCACCAGCAGCAGCGCGAACACGGCCGCCGCCGCGAAGCCCAGCCACAGCAGGAACACGCCGGGCGCCAGCGTCTCGGCCGCCATCAGCAACAGGGCCAGGGCGGCCCAGACGATCAGTTCGGTGCGCATCTCAGCCCCCGACCCGCGGCGGCGCCTTGGCGGCGCTGCCCTGCGCCTGCTGCAGGCCCAGGCTTTCCTTGGCCAGTTCGGCGATGCCGCCCAGCGAACCGATGATGCCGCTCGACTCCATCGGCATCATCACGAACTTCTGGTTCGGCGCCTCGGCCAGGGCCTTGAAGGCCTCGATGTACTTCTGCGCGACGAAGTAGTTGATCGCCTGCACGTTGCCCTTGGAGATCGCGTCGGAAACCATGCGGGTCGCGTTGGCCTCGGCCTCGGCCAGGCGCTCGCGGGCCTCGGCGTCGCGGAAGGCGGCCTCGCGCTTGCCCTCGGCCTCCAGGATGGCCGACTGCTTGTCGCCCTCTGCGCGCAGGATCTCGGCGGCGCGCTGGCCCTCGGCCTCCAGGATGTTGGCGCGCTTCTCGCGCTCGGCCTTCATCTGCCGGGCCATCGAGTCCACCAGGTCGCGCGGCGGCTGGATGTCCTTGAGCTCGATGCGGTTGACCTTGATGCCCCACGGATGGGTGGCCACGTCCACCACGGACAGCAGCTTGGCGTTGATCTCGTCGCGCTTGCTCAGCGACTCGTCCAGGTCCAGCGAACCGATCGAGGTGCGGATGTTGGTCATCACCAGTGCGATGGTGGCCTGTTCGAGGTTGGACACCTCGTAGGCGGCCTTGGCGGCGTCGAGCACCTGGAAGAAGATCACGCCGTCCACCTTCACCACGGCGTTGTCGCGGGTGATGACGTCCTGCGAGGGCACGTCCAGCACCTGCTCCATCATGTTGACCTTGCGGCCGACGCTCTGGATCACCGGCATAAGGAAGTGCAGGCCCGGACTCATGGTGTGGGTGTACTTGCCGAAGCGCTCGACGGTCCACTCATAACCCTGCGGCACCATCCGCACCGTCTTGATCAGGACGATGACGCCGGCGAGCAGGATGATGACGGTCAGGACTTCCATGGTTCGCACTCCCCTGTGAACGAGGGCCACAGTCTATAGCGTGGCGGCCGGGCCGCTGGGCGGTTGTTATTGCGAATCATTCTTGTCCGTAATAAAATCTTAAC
The DNA here is from genome assembly GCA_946480565.1 of uncultured Arenimonas sp. The sequence continues at coordinate 7,864 of CAMLKR010000051.1, forward strand.
CGTCCGCCGGCTCCCCCGGCCCCCTTGGTTAGACCCCCATGTCCCCGACCCTGCGCCTCGCCATCTCGCTAGCCCTGCTGCCGGCCGCCGCTTTCGCGGCCGAGAACCCCGACCAGTCCCTGGTCCGCCTCGACCGCATCAACGTCTTCGGCAACCTGGCCGAGGTGAAGCAGGCCGCCGGCTCCGCCCACTACATCGACGGCGAGACGCTGGAGAAGTTCGCATACCGCGACATCCACCGCGTGCTGCGCCAGGTGCCCGGCGTCTACCTGGTCGAGGAAGAGGGCTACGGCCTGCGCCCGAACATCGGCATCCGCGGCTCCGGCACCGACCGCAACAGCCGCATCACGGTGATGGAGGACGGCGTGCTGATCGCGCCGGCGCCCTATGCCGCCCCGGCCGCGTATTACTTCCCGACCATGTCGCGCATCAGCGCGGTCGAGGTCCGCAAGGGCTCGGCCTCGGTCGTGGCCGGCCCGCGCACCACCGGCGGCGCCCTGAACCTGATCTCGACCCCGATCCCGACCACCGCTTCCGGCGAAATCGACGTCTCGGTCGGCAGCGACGCCACCCTGCTGGCCCACGGCTGGGCCGGCGCCATGGGCGAACGTTTCGGCGGCCTGATCGAGGGCGTGCGCCAGCAGACCGACGGCTTCAAGCGCGTGGACGGCGGCGGCGACAGCGGCTACGGCCTGAACGACGCGGTCGCCAAGCTGCGCTGGATCAGCAGCCCGGAGGCGACGCGCTACCAGCAGCTCGACCTCAAGATCGGCCGCAACACCCAGGACAGCGACGAAACCTACCTGGGCCTGACCGACGCCGACTTCGCGGCCGACCCGAACCGCCGCTACGCCGCCTCGCGCCTGGACAACATCCAGACCGAGCAGCAGATGTACGAACTGCGCCACCTGATCGAACTCGGCGACAACGCCGACCTGACCACCGTCGCCTACCGCACCGAATTCTCGCGCAACTGGTACAAGCTCAACGACGTCCAGGGCGTGTCCATCGCCAGCATCCTGGCCGACCCCACGACCTACGCCGCGCAGTACGGCTGGCTGACCGGCAGCACCGACAGCCCGGTCAATGCCCTGCGCCTGCGCAACAACAACCGCAGCTACTACGCCCAGGGCATCCAGAGCGTGCTGGGCCTGGGCTTCGAAAGCGGCGCCGCCGCGCATGACCTGGAGATCGGCCTGCGCCTGCACCGCGACCAGGAAGACCGCTACCAGAACGACGACCGCTACCAGATGGTCGGCGGCCAGCTGGTGCTCACCACCGACGGCGCGCCCGGCACCCAGGAAAACCGCGTCGGCGACGCCGAGGCGCTGTCGCTCTACGTGCAGGACACCATCACCCTGGGCCGCTGGATCCTCAGCCCGGGCGTGCGCTATGAGCGCATCGACCTGAGCCGCACCAACTATTCCACCGCCACCGGCCGCCGCGACGTGGTGCTGTCGGTCAACGAAACCGAAGTGGATGCGGTGATTCCCGGCTTCGGCGCCACCTGGCTGATGGATCAGAACCTGAGCCTGTTCGCCAGCGTGCACCGCGGCTTCAACCCGCCCGGCCCGGCCTCGGGTTCCGAGTCGGAGAAGAGCGTCAACGCCGAGTTCGGCCTGCGGTATGGCCGCGACGCGCTGAGCACCGAACTGGTCGGCTTCGTCAGCGACTATTCGAACCTGGTCGGCACCTGCACCGCCTCCAGCGGCGGCAACTGCACCATCGGCGACCAGTTCGACGGCGGCGAGGCGCGGGTCAGCGGCCTCGAGGCTACCCTGGGCTACGACTTCGGCCAGGGCGGCGCGCTGTCCTTCCCGGTGTCGCTCAGCTACACCTACACCCGCGCCGAGTTCCGCAACAGCTTCGAATCGAGCTTCGAGGAATGGGGCGACGTGCAGAGCGGCGACCGCCTGCCCTACCTGCCCGAGCACCTGCTGCACGCCGAAGCCGGCGTGGTCGGCGAACGCTGGCGCCTGGCGCTGGCCGCCAACTACCTGGACGAGATGCGCAGCGTCGCGGGCCGCGGCGCCATCCCGGCGGGCGAGGCCACCGACTCGGCCGTGGTCTGGGACCTCAGCGCCGGCTTCCGCCTCGACGAGCAGGCCGAGCTCTACGCCCGCATCGAGAACCTGGCGGACGAGGAGTACATCGTCGCCCGCCGCCCGGCCGGCGCCCGCCCGGGCCAGCCGCGCAGCGCCTTCGTCGGCATCCGCCTGGCTTTCTGAGGCCGGCCGGCGGGCGTGCGATCCAAGGGCCGGGGCTCCCCCCGGCCCTTTCTTCTTTGCCGCCAGAAACAGGGGCAAAATCCGGGGTCAGAGTCCATTTATCTTCCGCCGCCGCATTGCTCCAGTGCGTACCGCCGGAAAAGGGCCAGATCGACTTCCCGAGGCGTAATCTGGCCACAGGCCGGACACCGGCCCCGGGGAAGGGAACCCGCCCCTCCTTATGCCCTTTCCCCTGGGCAAGATAAATCGACTCTGACCCCGGATCTGCTGCGACCCTTTTCCCTGCCGCCGCATCCATGACCGATGTGAGCCCACCCTCGTCCTTCGCCATCGATGTGCCCGACACCCTGCTGGCCCGCGCCCGACGCGGCGAGGCGAGTGCGTTCGAGCAGATCTACCGGCGGTTCGAGCGGCCGGTCTTCACCCTGGCGCTGCGCCTCACCGGCGAGCGCGAGGAGGCCCAGGACGTGCTGCAGGACACCATGCTCAAACTCTTCGACCGCATCGGCGAGTTCCGCTCCGAGTCGCCCTTCTGGGGCTGGCTGCGGCAGATCGCCGTCAACGAGGCGCTGATGCGCCTGCGCAAACGCGGCCGCACGCCTTTCACCGAAGACTCGGACGAGATCGAGCTCGAGTGCCACGACACGATGCTGCCGCCGGCGGCGGCCGACGCCGCCCTGCTCACCCGCGCCCTGGGCCGCATGCCCGACGCCACCCGCAGCGTGCTCTGGCTCTACCACGCCGAGGGCTACACCCACGAGGAGATCGCCGGCCTGATGGGCAAGACCGCCAGCTTCTCCAAATCCCAGCTCGCCCGCGGCACCCGCCGCCTGCGCGAGCTGCTGAACGTCGAAACGGAGGTCGGCTCCCATGCCTGACGCCCACACCCCCAGCCACGAGCTCAGCGTTGCCGAAGCCCTGGCCCGGCTGCCGCTGGAAACGCCGGACCGCAGCGCCTGGCCCCTGCTCGAACGCCGCATCATCGCCGCGGCACCGGCGCATCCGCGTCCACGCTGGCCGTTCGCGATCGCCGCGGCGGCCGTGCTTGCCGTGGCCGCCCTAATGCCCCGGCTGATGACGCCGCCGCCCACCGCGCCTGCGCCTGCGCCCCTGGCCACCACTGCGCCGGCCACCGCCGACGAACTTGACGCGCTGATGCGCGAATCCGCCCAGCTTGAGAACTTCATCAGCGCCGTGTCCGCCGACGAGATGGCCTCGGCCAGCGCCGCCGCGCTGGGGCTGGAGTACGAAGACCGCTTGCGCCGCCTCGACGTCGCGCTGTCGGCGCCCACGCTCGACCTTCCCACCCGCACCCAGCTCTGGCAGCAGCGCGTCTCGCTGTTGCGCGAATACGCCGGCGTGCAGGGCACCTCGCAGTGGCTGGCCGCCGATGGCGGCACGCTCGACGGCGCCCTGGTCGCCACCTTCTGACTCCTTTTCACCCCACGAGGTATTCCCGATGAAGCTCCGCCTGATTCCCCTGATGGTGGCCGCCGCACTGGCGACCTCGGCCCAGGCCGCCGACACTCCCAAGGCCGCCAGCGACGACGCCGCCAAGCGCGCCGAACTCGAGCGCGCCCGCGCCGAGATGGCCCGGTACGCCGGCCGTGTCGCCGAGCTCAGCCGTGAACTCGGCGAGCGCGGCGGCTACAGCTTCTCCTTCAACAGCGAAGAGTTCGACCGCGTGCGCGGCCGGCCCGCGATCGGCGTGGTGATGGGCACCAATCCGGCCGCGAACGGCGTGCGCCTGGCCGCGGTCACGCCGAACGGCCCCGCGGCGAAGGCCGGCCTGCGCGCCGGCGACGTGCTGCTGAGCGTCGACGGCAAGACCATTTCCGGCAAGGGCGAAACCGCCATCGCCCAGGCGCGCGAACTGCTGGGCGACCTGAAGGAAGGCCAGCAGCTCCGGCTCGGCTACGTGCGCGAAGGCAAGGCCGGCCAGGCGACGGTGAAGGCCGAGCCGCTGGACCGGGTGATGGTGTTCCGCACCGGCGACCCGGACCCGTCAGAAGCGCTCGCCTACGAGCGCGCCCGCGCGATGCCGGTGATCGCGCCGCGCGTCGAGATGGAGCTGGCCCGCCTCGCGGCCGCGCCCTGCCCGCCCGGCAGCGACAAAGACTGCAGTTTCCCCGCCCTGGCCCAGGCCTTCCGCTGGAGCGGCCTGAACCTGGCCTCGATGAACCCGCAGCTCGGCCGCTACTTCGGCACGTCCACCGGCGTGCTGGTGCTCAGCGGAGGCGAAGGCATGCAGGCGCTGGAGTCGGGCGACGTGATCCAGCGCATCGACGGCCAGGCGGTGCAGTCGCCGCGCGACGCCATGCGCGCGCTGCGCGACCAGGACGAGGGCGAGAAGGTCAAGGTCGAGGTGCTGCGCGAACGCAAGGCGCGCACCGTGGAAGTGACCGTGCCCGACGCGCCCGGCGTGCGCTGGTTCGCACCGCCCCCGCCGCCCGCCCCGCCGGCGCCGCCGGTACCGCCCACCCCGCGCACTCCGGGCGTCGCCCCTGCGCCGCCGGCGCCCCCCGCACCGGGCGCCGCGCCGACCCCGCCTGCACCGCCTCCGCCGCCGGCCATCGACGGCGACACCGTCGCCTTCGCCGACGGCGTCGTCACCCGCATCGTCAGCCGGCAGCGCTGGGTGGACGAAGAAGGCAATGAGCACATCGTGATCCAGACCGAGGCCGATTCCGCGGAGTGAGCCCCGCTTCCGGCGGCCGCGCCTCCGGACAGGCGCGGTCGCCGATGCTTGCCCACGACGCACCGTCAACGTTCTACTGGGCACCCGAGACTCCGGATGTCCCGACGGATGCGTTTCAGAACCCGCGTGCTGCTGGTGACCGCCGTACTGCTGGCGGTGGTCGCCTTCGTCTCGTTCCGCGCCGGGCAGCACCTGCCCGGCCAAGCGCTGAACGAACCGGGCGCCACGCTGCCGACCGCCCCGGCCAGTGATTCCGAGGCCCGCGCGCCGAACGGGATCGCCCCGCCACGACCCGGCGAACCCTTGCCGCCTCGGGAGGCTGCGATCACCGACATCGCGCCGCTGCTGCAGTCGCGCGCCGATGCCGGCGACCACAAGGCCGCCTGCCGGCTCGGCATCGAACTGCTGCGCTGCCATCTTCTGCTCAAGGTGCACCAGGCTTTGGTCGCCGACTGGATGCAGGAACTTGAACTTTCCCAGGAGGCGAAGGGCAAGCCGGAAGATGCCAACCGGGTGGCTGGCCTCAACCTCGGCTACCTCGAACAGTCGCGGCTCTGCGCGTCGCTCCCGGAAGGCCTGGTTGCGCAGGGGCCGCGGTACCTGCGGGCCGCCGCCCTGGCGGGCGAGCCGGAGGCGATGCTGCGTTACGCCGACGGCCAGTCGCTGGACACGCAGGGAGGATACGGATTCGTGCGGACGCCGGAGTTCGATCAGTGGCGTGCAGAAGCCTCGGCCGTCCTGCACGCCGCCCTGGCGGCCGGACGTCCGGAAGCGGTGGAGCTGCTGCGCCAGGCCTATGCCGGCGACCAGGGCTGGGTGCAGGGCCTGGTCGCCGACGACCCGATGCTGGCGCACGCCTATTTCCTGCTTCAGGGCCGGCTCTTCAACAGCCCGACGGCCACGCCGCTTCCGCCGCCCCAGGGCCTCGGCGCGGACCATGTCCGCCAGGCCGAAGAGTTGGCGGGATCCCTGCATGAGCGGCACTTCCAGGGTCGACAGCTCGACTTCATGACTTCGCTGCATGGCCTGTCGCCGATGTACGACCCGACCGGCATCTCGGGACCGGCCTTCCGCGACCACGCCTTCTGCGAACCGCCGCGGACCCCCGCCCGTGGCTGACCGCCGCAAGCACCGACGCGGCGTCGCGGGACTGACGATGCTGCTGGCCGTGATGTTCGCGACAGCATGGTGGTGGCGGTACGAAGCACCGACTGCTGCGCAGGGCGCCGTTCCGCCAACCGGCACGGAACAGCTTGGATCCGCCCCTGCAGAGCGCAGCGAACCGCCCCCGGAACCCGAGGGTCCCGTGCCTGCCTCGGCCCTGCCTGCGGAAATCGCCTCGCTGCTGTCGCGCGCCGACGCCGGCGATGCGGCGGCCGCCTGCCAGCTCGGGGTACGCCTGAATCTCTGCACGCGTGC
>CAMLKR010000052.1 GCA_946480565.1 uncultured Arenimonas sp.
CGGCGACAGCGCGCGCGCCTCGCGGATGCAGTCGGCGAAATGCTGGGCGCCGCCGTCGCGCAGGTCGTCGCGGTCCACCGAGGTGATGACCACGTAGCGCAGGCCCATGTCGGCGACGGTGCGGGCCAGGTTGGCCGGCTCGCTGGCGTCGGGCGGCTTGGGCCGGCCGTGGGCGACGTCGCAGAAGCTGCAGCGGCGGGTGCAGACCTCGCCCAGGATCATGAAGGTGGCGGTGCCGTGGCTGAAGCACTCGTGGATGTTCGGGCAGCTGGCCTCTTCACAGACCGTGACCAGGCGGTTCTCGCGCAGCTTGGACTTGAGCTTGGCGACCGCGTTGCCGGCCGGGATGCGCACCCGGATCCAGCTGGGCTTGCGCAGCACCGGCGCGTTTTCATCGAACTTGACCGGGCTTTTGCCGATCTTGTCGCCACCCAGCTGCTTGACGCCCTCGACCAGGGGCGAACCCAGCACCTGCAGGGGGATGGTCTTGGCGGCGGGGTCGGACATGGGCGCGGGGACTCAGGCGGGCGGGGACAGGTCGGGCGGTTCGGGCGTGAAGCGGGGCCTCAGGCCCAGCTGGGCGGACAGGGCCGCGACCAGGGCCGGCTTGAGCGCGGCCGGGTCGCCGGGGCCGCCCAAGTCTAGCACCGAGGTCACTTCCAGCCCCTGGAAACCGCAGGGATTGATGCGCCGGAACGGCTCCAGGTCCATCGCCACGTTGAAGGCCAGTCCGTGGAAACTGCAGCCGCGCCGGACCCGCAGGCCCAGGGCCATCACCTTGGCGCCGTCCACGTAGATGCCGGGCGCACCGTCCCGGCGGGCGGCGGCGATGCCCTGCCCGGCCAGCACGTCGATGACGGCCTGCTCGATCCGGCAGACCAGCTCGCGCACGCCCAGGCCCAGGCGGCGCAGGTCCACCAGCGGGTAGGCCACGATCTGGCCGGGGCCGTGGTAGGTGACCTGGCCGCCGCGGTCGACGTTGAGCACCGGGATGTCGCCCGGGGCCAGCACGTGTTCGGGCTTGCCGGCCTGGCCCAGGGTGAACACCGGGTCGTGTTCGACCAGCCAGAGCTCGTCTTCCGTTTCGGGGCCGCGTGCATCGGTCAGGCGCTGCATCGCCCGCCAGACCGGCTCGTAGGCCTGGCGGCCCAGCTCGCGCACGGTCCAGTCGCGCACGGCGGCGGGACGCGCCGCCGGGGCCGGGCAGGCGGCGCCTACAGCGTCCACTTCACGGCCGGATGTTCGCGCAGGGCGCCGTGGGCGGCGTCGTAGTCCTCGCGCGAATGCGCCTCGAAGACCAGGGTCACCGAGACGTAATTGCCCTTGGTCGAGGGCTTGATCCGGGTGCGGTCGGGATAGACCGTCAGGCCCAGGGCCTCGAGCACCATCGGCATGACCAGGTGCAGGTCGGCCTCGACCGCGCCCATGGCGCTGATCTCGAAGACGCCGGGGAACTGGAAGCCGTGCTCGGGGTTGTCGGACTGGATGCTCATGGCCGCCATTATGGGGGCGCGGCGCAGGCACCCCAAGCCCGCTGGACGCTCAGTCCCCGTGCACGCGCACCCGGTCGCGGCCTTCGCTCTTGGCGCGGTACATGGCCCGGTCGGCCGCGCGGTAGAGGTCGGCGCCATCGCTGGCTGCCATGGCCTCCAGCCCGGCCACGCCGATGCTCACCGACACACCGATCGGCCCCTCGCGCAGCTGCAATGGCCGCTCGGCCAGGCTGCGGCGGAAGGCCTCGGCCAGGCCCGCCGCCTCGCCGGTGGACACGCCGGGCAACAGCACCGCGAACTCCTCGCCGCCCAGCCGCGCCAGGTGCGCATCCGGCGCGACGAACAGCTCGCGCATGCGCTCGGCGAAACGCGCCAGGCAGGCATCGCCGGCTTCGTGGCCCTGCGCGTCGTTGATGCGCTTGAAGTGGTCGAGGTCGAGCACCAGCAGGGTCAGCGGCGTGCGCTGGCGCTGCGCCTCGGCCGAACGCCGGTCGAGCACGCCGCCGAAATGCCGGCGGTTGGCCAGGCCGGTGAGCGGGTCGGTGCGGCTGAGCAGCTCGTACTGGTCGCGCTGGTGCCGCAGCGCCTCGTCCACGTCCAGCTGGTGTTCGTACTCGCGATGGCTGCGGAACAGGATGGACGCCACGTAGATGCCGTAGACCGCCATCGTCAGCGTGGTCGCCCGCGCACCGGGGTCCAGCGCCAGCAGCACCGGCGCCGGCAGGTAGATCAGGGCGATGCCCAGCAGCGCGCGCCCGCGGCGCATGCTGAAGTTGTGCGCGTAGGCGGTGGCGTAGGCGATCGAACACAGCAGCGCCGCCTGGCGCGCGGGCTCGAAACCCGGGTCGAGCAGGGCCCAGCACAACGCCGCGCTCCAGAGCGCCGAGGTCGCCAGCACCACGGCCCACTGCCGGTCGAGCCAGGCCTGCTGGATCCCGGCCGCCTCGGCGGCGGACGGGGCGCGCAGCAGGAACCGCAGCGCGGCCAGCACGATGAACGCGGCCGCGACCAGCCCGCCCATGACCGGATGCCGCGAATAGACCGAAGCGAAGCCGCCGACCACCGCCCAGCCGGCGAGATAGAAGACGCCGCCCAGCCGCACGCGCTGGCGGGTGTCGGCCACCTCGCGGACCAGGCGCAGGCGCGCGTCTTCGGCACGGCCTTCGTTCATCCGACATGCCCCCTGCATGCGTCGCCGGCGGCTGCGGAGCCGGCGTCCGGGGGCGATTCTGTCACGGCCGGGGCCGGGGCGCGCTGCATCGCGCCCCGGAAAACAAAAGGGCCGGCGATGGCCGGCCCCCTTGGGGTTGCAGCGTGGACGCGCTGGTTTATTCGCCTTCCCACCACAGCCAGAAGTCGTCGCTCATGCGGCTGAAGAAGCCGCCCTCGGCGACGTCGGCCAGCGCCACCAGCGGGCGCTCGGCCACCACCTTGCCGTCCAGCGACAGGCGCAGGGTGCCGATCTGCTGGCCCTTGGCGATCGGCGCCAGCAGCTGCTTGGGCACGTCCATGCTCGGCTTGAGGTCGGCGTAGCGGCCGCGCGGCACGGTGACGCGCAGCGCGTCGGTGACGCCCAGCGCGACCTGCTCGACCTCGCCGCGCCACAGCTTCTGGTCGGCGACCTTGGCGCCGGCCTCGTACACGCTGTGGGTCTCGAAGAAGCGGAAACCCCAGTTGAGCAGCGCCAGGTTGCCTTCTTCGCGCAGCTTGAAGCCGTCACTGCGGCTGGGGGTGTCGATGCCCAGCACCACCGAGATCAGGCGCTGGTCGCCGCGCTTGGCCGACGCTGCCAGGCAGTAGCCGGCGGCCGAGGTGTGGCCGGTCTTGAGGCCGTCCACGCTGGCGTCCTTCCACAGCAGGCCGTTGCGGTTCCACTGCTGGATGCCGCCGTAGGTGAATTCCTTGATCTTGTACAGCGCGTAGTGGTCCGGGAACTGGCTGATCAGCGCGCGCGACAGGATGGCGATGTCGCGCGCCGTCATCACGTGGCCCGGGGCCGACAGGCCGTGCGCGTTCTCGAACTTCGACCCGGTCATGCCCAGGCGCTGGGCGTAGCGGTTCATCAGGTCGACGAAGGCGGCCTCGCTGCCGGCCACGTGTTCGGCGAGGGCGATGGCGGCGTCGTTGCCGGACTGGATGACCAGGCCGTGCAGCACGTCGTCGAGCTTGACCTCGGAATTGATGGCCAGCGCACTGTAGCTGCCGTCGGTGCCGGCGCCGCCGGAGCGCCAGGCGTTCTCGCTGATGCGCACCTTGTCGTCCAGCGACACCTTGCCGCCGGCGATCTCGGCCGCCACCACGTAGGAGGTCATCACCTTGGTGATGCTGGCCGGCTCCAGCGGCTGGTCGATGTTCTCGCCCGCCAGCACCTGGCCGCTGGTGTGGTCCATCAGGATCCAGGCCTTGGCCTGGGACGGCACCGGGGCCTCCGGGGTCGGCGCCGCCTGGGCGGGCGCGGGAGCCGGTGCGGCCGGAGCCGGGGTGGGCGTCTGGGCGAAAGCGGCGCTGGCGACGAAGGCGGCCAGCGCGAAGGGCAGGAAGCGGGAGACGGACATCCGGGAGAGGCTCCAAACAAGGGCGGGCGCGGGCGCCGGCCGGGAAAAGTGGGCTAATGCTAGCCCTTATTCGCTGAATACTCGCGGGCTGGGCAGGCCCAGGCGGCGGATGCTCTCGAGCACGCCGTCGACCGAACGCGGCGCCAGCGGGCCGACGCGCACCCGCCAGACCTTGCCCCCCTCCACCCTCACGTCTTCGACGGACACGTCGTCGATGCCGGCGTCCTCGAGCTGCCCGGCGATGCGGCGCGCATTGTCCTTGTCGCGGTAGGCGCCGACCTGGACGATCTGGCGACCGGCGTACCCGCGCGCGGGCGCTGCCGGCGCGACGGCCGGCGCGGGCCCGCCGGCGACGGCGCCGCCCGCGAGCGCGCGCACCTCGACCCGGGCGGTGCCGGTGCGGTCCACGCCCAGCTTCACCGCCGCCGCGTAGCTGAGGTCGATGATGCGGCCGGCGTGGAAGGGGCCGCGGTCGTTCACCCGCACCACGGCGCTGCGGCCGTTGTCGAGGTTGGTGACGCGCACGTAGCTGGGCAGGGGCAGGGTCTTGTGGGCGGCGCTGAAGCTGCACATGTCGTAGACCTCGCGGCTGGAGGTCTGGCGGCCGTGGAATTTCTGGCCGTACCAGGACGCGATGCCACGCTCGACGTAACCCTCGGCGCTGGGCAGCACGCGGTAGCTCTTGCCCAGCACCGTGTAGGGCGACCGGTTGCCGTAACGCGAGGCCGGTTCGGCGCGCGGCACCGGTTCGGCGATGCCGCTGACGTCCAGCGCCTGTTCGGGCGCGCTGTCGCGGACACCGGGCGCGTACAGGCCGCCGGGCGTGTAGTCCTCGTCGCGGTGCTCGCGCACCTGCACGCAGGCGGGCGGCACGGTGGACGCCGGCGGCGCGTTTTCGACGGCGGCGCGCGGCGCATCGGCGCGCGGCTCTTCGGCCGGCGGAACCGGCCTCACCGGCTTGTCGGCGCAGCCGGCGAGCAGGGCCAGCGCCAGCAGCCCCGGCGCGAACCTCATGGTGCCGGGGCGGGCGCCGCGCCCGCGGCGATCTCGCGGGAAAGCTGGTACACCGCCATCGCGTACATCGGCGAGCGGTTGTACCGGGTGATGGTGTAGAAGTTGCGGAAACCGAGCCAGTGCTCGGTGCCCTCGTTGCCCTCGAAGGTCACCAGCGTGGCGGCCAGGTCATGGCCCTGCGCGACCGCCGGGCGATAACCCTTCTCGCCGAGTTCGGCCAGGCTGTACCTGGCTTCCAGGGTTTCGGGCTGGAACGGCGCGGCGCCTTCGGCGGCCTGCGCCAGCGCCACCACCGGCTCGTCCTTCTTCCAGCCGTGGGCGACGAAATAATTGGCGACCGAGGCAAACACGTCGGGCAGCGAGCCGAACAGGTCGCGGCGGCCGTCGCCGTCGCCGTCACGCGCGTAGGCGCGGTAGCTCGAGGGCATGAACTGGCCGTAGCCCATCGCGCCGGCGTAGCTGCCCTTGAGCTGGGCGAGGTCGAGTTTTTCTTCCTTGGCCAGCAGCATCACCTGGGCCAGTTCGTCGCGGAAGAATTTTCCGCGCATCGCCTCGCGCTCGACCTTGGCCGGGTCGCCGCTGACCGGATAGAAGAAACCGAGCGTGTACAGCGCGTCGAGCACGCGGTAGCCGCCGGTGTTGCCGCCATAGCTGGTCTCGACGCCGATGATGGCGACGATCATCTCGGCCGGAACGCCGGTGTCGGCCGCGACCTTGTCGAGCTCGGCGCGATGCCGCGCCAGGAAGGCCTGGCCGTCGGCGATCCGGCGGTCGGAAATGAAGATCGGCCGGTAGTGTTTCCAGGGCTTCACCGCTTCGGCCGGGCGCGACATCGCGTCGACGATGCTCTGGCGGTATTGGGACTGCGCCAGCCAGGCGTCGATCTCGTCGGCCGGCAGCCCGTATTTCTCCGAGGCCTCGGCGACGAAGGCGCTGCGCAGCGCGGGATCGGGCGTGGGCTCGGCCTCCTGGGCGGAGGCGCCGGTGGCCGCCAGGGCCAGCAGCAGGGCGAACAGTCGAAGGGCGAGTCGGGGCATGGTCTGCGTCGGTTCCGGGATGCGGCAATTTACCACGCGTTTTCCGCGCCGGCCGGGCTCAGGCGTGGGTTTTCCGGTGCGCCTTGGCCGACATCACCATGCCGAAGCCGGCCAGCAGCGACACCGCCGAGGTGCCGCCGTAGCTCAGCAGCGGCATCGGCACGCCGACCACCGGCAGCAGGCCGGCGACCATGCCGCCGTTCACCAGCACGTAGACCGAGAAGGTCATGGCCAGTGCACCGGCGAGCAGGCGCGAATAACTGTCGCGCGCCTCGGCGGCGATCCACAGGCAGCGGCCGACGATGAACAGGTACAGGGCCAGCAGGGTGATCACGCCGATCCAGCCCCATTCCTCGCTGAGCACCGAGAAGATGAAGTCGGTGGTGTGCTCGGGCAGGAAGTCCAGGTGCGCCTGGCTTCCCTGCCCCCAGCCCTTGCCGCTGAAGCCGCCGGAACCGATCGCGATCTTGGACTGGATGATGTTCCAGCCGGTGCCCAGCGGGTCGGACTCGGGATCCATGAAGGTCAGGATGCGGTCGCGCTGGTAGGGCATCAGGAAATGCCAGCCCACCGGCAGCGCGGCGAGCCCCAGCCCCGCGAACAGGCCGATGCGCCACCAGGCGATGCCCGCGAGGAACACCGCGAAGGCGCCCGACGCCGCCACCAGCATGCCGGTGCCCAGGTCCGGCTGCAGGATGATCATGCCGACCGGCAGGCCGATGATCGCCGCCGAGACCGCCAGCACGCCCCAGCGCGGCGGCAGCGGCACCGAATGCAGGTACCAGGCCAGCATCATCGGCACCGACAGCTTCAGCAGTTCGCCCGGCTGCAGGTAGAACACGCCCAGGTTCAGCCACAGGTTGGCGCTGCGGCCGGAGCCGAACACGAACACCAGGGCCAGCAGCACCAGGCTGCCGCCGTAGGCCAGCGGCGTCCACAGCCGCAGCTTGCCCGGCGGCAGCCGCGAGATCAGCACCATCGCGCCCAGGCCCACGGCGAAACGCAGGCCCTGGGACAGCACCAGGCGCGAGTTCTCGCCCGAGGCGCTGGCCAGCACCACCAGGCTGATCAGCATCACGCACAGCAGGGCCAGCAGCAGCGGCAGGTCCACCTTGTCGAGCAGGCGGAAGCCGAGGTCGCGCAGCCAGCGCAGGAAGGCGATCATCGGGAGGTGTCCTCGGGCGGCGGCAGAAGCCAGGCGTCGAGGATGCGCCGCGCCACCGGCGCCGCCGCGCCCGAACCCGAGCCGCCGTGTTCGACCAGCACCGCCACCGCGATGGTCGGCTTGTCGGCCGGCGCATAGGCGATGAACCAGGCCTGGTGGCGCAGGTGGTAGGGCAGTTTCTTCGGATCCATGCGCTCCAGGCCCTTGCGGCTGGTGCGCTGGGCAGTGCCGGTCTTGCCGGCCATGCGATAGGTGGCGCCGATCGCCGATACGCGGCCCGAGCCGGTGGGACTGTGCATCACCGCCTCCAGGCCGGCGCGCACGGCGGCGAGGTTGGCGTCGTCCTTCACCACGCGCACGCCCGGCGGCTGCGGTTCGCTCACCTTGGGCGCGTTGAACCCGGCCTGGCTGGCGCGCACCAGGTGCAGGCGATGGCGCAGGCCGCCGTTGGCGATCATGGCGGTGGCCTGGGCCAACTGCAGCGGCGTGGTCACCCAGAAGCCCTGGCCGATGCCGACGTTGACGGTGTCGCCTGGGAACCATTCCTGGTTGAAGCGACGCCGCTTCCAGTCGCGCGACGGGCGCACGCCGGGGATCTCGCCGGCCAGGTCGATGCCGGTCGGCTCGCCGAAGCCGAGGCGGCCGAAGAAGCGGTCGATGCGGTCGATGCCGAGCTCCACCGCCAGCTTGAAGTAGTAGGTGTTCACCGACTGCGCCAGCGATTCGGTCAGGTTGACGTAACCGTGGCCGCCGGGGCGCCAGTCGCGGTAACCGCGAGGCTGGCCGGGAAGGAAGAACTCGCCGGTCGAGAGCACCGTTTCCTCAGGCGTGATCAGGCCTTCCTCCAGGCCCGCCAGCGCCATGAAGGGCTTGATGGTGGAGCCGGGCGGGAAGCCTCCGAGCACGTTGCGGTTGAACAGCGGCCGCGCCGGCGCCTGCAGCGCCTGCCAGTCGGTGTGGCTGATGCCGTTGATGAACAGGTTCGGGTCGTAACCCGGCAGGCTGACCATGCCCAGGATCTCGCCGGTGGCCGGGTCCACCGCCACCGCCGCGCCGTCCTGGCCCTCGAACGCGTCCACCATGGCCTGCTGCAGGCGCGCGTCCACGCTCAGCCACAGGTCGGCGCCGGGTTTGGCGTCGTGCCGGCGCAGCACGCCGAGCGCCCGGCCCTCGACATTGGTCTCGATCTCTTCGTAGCCGATCTCGCCGCGCAGGCGCGGTTCGTAGTAGCGCTCGATGCCGGCCTTGCCGATATGGGTGAGCGCGGCGTTGCGGCTGTCGCCCATCGCCTCCAGGTCGGCCACGTCGACGCGGCCGACGTAGCCGATGATGTGCGAGAACAGCTCGCCATAGGGGTAGCGCCGGGTCAGGTAGGGCACCACCTCGACGCCCGGGAAGCGGTGCCGGTTCACCGCCAGCCGCGCCAGCTCGCCCTCGTCCAGCCGCAGCTTGAGCGGGATGGGCCGGAAACCGCGGGTGACGCGGCGGGTGTCGCGGAAGCGCTCCAGGTCCTCCTCGTCCAGGCGCACCAGGGCGCCGAGGCCCGACAGCGTGGCCTCGAGGTCCTGCACCTGCTCGGGCACGATCTCGAGCCGGTAGGCCGGCACGTTGTCGGCGAGCAGGCGGCCGTTGCGGTCGTAGATCAGGCCGCGCGCCGGCACGATCGGCCGCGGCTTGATGCGGTTGGCCTCCGAACGCGTCTGGTACTCCTCGTGCTGCAGCACCTGCAGGCGGAAATAGCCAGCGGCCAGGCCCAGCACCGCCACCGCGATGCCGAGGAAACCCAGCACCGCGCGGCGCCGGAACTGCTCGGCCTCGGCGTGCAGGTTCTTCAGCTTCTGCCGGCGCAGCGGTTTCATTCGCGGGCTCAGCCGGTGCGCTCGCGCAGGCGCAGGCGCAGCTCGTCCAGCAGCAGGAACAGCCAGGGCCAGAGCGCGAAACCCAGCACCGGCGACAGCCAGGTGCCCCAGGGCGGCGCACCGTCACCGGCGGCCAGGCGGATGGCGAGCGCGATCAGGCGGTCGTTCAGCAGGAGCGCGAACACCGCCAGCGCCTGCTGCCACAGCGGGAAGAAACGCAGCCGGGCGCGGAAGCGCTGCACCAGGAAGGCCAGAACCACCAGCCTCATCGCCTGTTCGCCCAGAAGGGTGCCGGCGACGAGGTCGCCCAGCAGGCCGGCGACGAACGCCGTGCCCAGGCCGACGTGGTCCGGCGCCTCCAGCAGCCAGTAGCAGAGCAGCATGGCCAGCAGGTAGGGCCGCGCCAGGTCCAGGCCCATCGGCAGCGGCAGCACCAGCACCAGCAGGCCGCAGAACAGGCTGCCGTAGAGCACCCAGGCGGAGGGCGTGCGGGTCATGGCCGCGGCTCCGGGGCCGCAGCGTCGGGCGGCGTCGTGGCGTCGGCGGCAGGCGCCGAGGCATCGCCGCTTTCGGGCGCGGCGGACTCCGCGGGCGGCGGCGGCACCGGCGGGCCGATGTCGGCTTCGTCGATGGCGTTGCTGACCAGCAGCACCTCCAGGCCGCGGTCGAGGCGTGCGGCCGGGCGGGCCTCGGCGACGACGAACAACCGGGTTTCGTCCGGATGCAGGCGCTCGACCGTGCCGACCGGGAAACCGGCCGGGAAACGGCCGCCGATGCCGGAGGTCACCAGCAGGTCGCCGGTGCGGATGTCGGCGCTCTGCGGGATGTTGGGCAGGGTCAGGCGATCGGTGCGGCCGGTGCCGAAGGCGATGGTGCGCAGGCCGGAACGGGCGACCTGCACCGGGATGGCGTGTTCGGGGTCGGTGAGCAGCAGCGCGGTGGCGCGGTGCGGCGTCACTTCGATCACCTGGCCGAGCACGCCGCCGGCATCGATCATCGCCTGGCCCACCACCACGCCGTCGTCGCTGCCGGCTTCGAGCAGGATGCGCTGGCGCGAGGGGTCGAGATCGATGTCGGTGATGCCGACCAGCTTGGCGTTGAGCCGGTAGCCGCGGGTGCCGCCCAGCAGGGCGCGCAGCCGCTGGTTTTCTTCGGCGACCGCGGCCAGGCGGTGCAGGCGGCTGGCGTTGATCTGCAGTTCGCGGCGCAGGGCCTCGTTCTCCTGCTGAAGCTGGCCGCGCGAGGCGATGGCCTCGCCGGCGCCGTCGGCCAGGCGCCCGGGGGCGGCCGCCAGCCACCACACCGGTTCGGCCAGCACCGACAGATGCTGCCGCGCCTGCGTCCCGAAGCCGCCGCGCTGGTCGGCAACCATCAGCAGGGTGGCGATGGCCAGGTAGGCCAGCAGCGGCAGGGTGCCGCCGGCACCGTCACTCAGCCGCGCGGCGGGAGAACCGGGATAGGCCAAGGCGGCGGATCACTCCGCCGAGAAGAACTCGTTGCCGTGCATGTCGATCAGCTCCAGCGCCCGGCCGCCGCCGCGGGCGACGCAGGTGAGCGGGTCGTCGGCGACGTGCACGTGCAGGCCGGTTTCCTCGGAGATCAGCTTGTCCAGGTCGCGCAGCAGCGCGCCGCCGCCGGTGAGCACGATGCCGCGTTCGGCGACGTCGGCGCACAGTTCCGGCGGGGTCTGCTCCAGCGCCTGCTTCACGGCGCTGACGATGCCGCTGAGCGGCTCGTGCAGGGCCTCGAGCACTTCGTTGGAGTTGATGACGATCATGCGCGGCACGCCCTCGGCGAGGTTGCGGCCCGAGACTTCCATCTCCTTCACCTGCGCCTGCGGGAAGGCGCAGCCGATCTCGAGCTTGATGCGCTCGGCGGTGGTTTCGCCGATCAGGGTGCCGTGGTTGCGGCGCACGTAGTTGATGATCGCGTCGTCGAAGCGGTCGCCGCCGATGCGCACCGACTGCGAGTAGACGATGCCGTTGAGCGAGATCACCGCGACTTCCGAGGTGCCACCGCCGATGTCGATGACCATCGAACCGCGCGCCTCGTCCACCGGGATGCCGGCGCCGATGGCCGCGGCCATCGGCTCCTCGATCAGGTAGACCTCGCGCGCGCCGGCCTCTTCGGCCGACTCTTTGATGGCGCGGCGCTCGACCTGGGTCGAGCCGCAGGGCACGCAGATCAGCACGCGCGGGCTGGGCCGCAGGAAGCGCGAGGTATGCACCTTCTTGATGAACTGCTTGAGCATCTCTTCGGTGTGGGTGAAGTCGGCGATGACGCCGTCCTTCATCGGGCGATGCGTGGTGATGTTGCCCGGCGTGCGGCCGAGCATCTTCTTGGCCTCGGCGCCGACGGCGGCGACCTCGCGGCCGCCCTGGCCATGGCGGACCGCCACGACGGAGGGCTCGTTGAGGACGATGCCCTGCCCGCGGACGAAGATGAGGGTGTTGGCGGTGCCGAGGTCGATCGACAGGTCGTTCGAGAACAGGCCGCGGAGCTTCTTGAACATCTGGGGGAAGCCTGTGAAATGGGGGTTTCGGGGATTGGCTAGGGTAACAACCACCCCCGGCCCCGGCAAGGAAAAAAGCTCGTTTTCCCGTGCCTTGGCGGCATCTCCGCGGTACCATGGCGGCCTTTGCCGGCCCGGGCCGGCGCCCCTTGCCACGAGATCCCGAGATGCCCTCAGCCCTGATCTGCGGTTCCCTGGCCTACGACACCATCATGGTGTTCCAGGACCAGTTCAAGAACCACATCCTGCCGGACAAGGTCCACATCCTGAACGTCTCGTTCCTTGTGCCCCGGATGCGCCGGGAGTTCGGCGGCTGCGCGGGCAACATCGCCTACAACCTGAAGCTGCTGGGCGGCGACCCGGTGCCCATGGCCACCGTGGGCCAGGACTTCGGCCCCTACCGCGAGCATTTCGAGGCCTGCGATATCCGCCTGGACCACGTCAAGGAGATCCAGGACCTCTATACCGCCCAGGCCTTCATCACCACCGACCTGGACGACAACCAGATCACCGCCTTCCACCCCGGCGCCATGATGCGCTCGTACGAGAACCACGTGCGGGACGTGAAGGACGTCGGCTTCGGCATCGTCGGCCCCGACGGTTACGAGGCCATGCTGCAGAATTCGAAGGAGTTCGCCGAACTCTCGATCCCGTTCATCTTCGACCCGGGCCAGGCCATGCCGCTGTTCAACGGCAAGGAGCTGACCACGATGATCGAGCAGGCCACCTACGTGACGGTGAACGACTACGAGTCGAACCTGCTGCAGGAAAAGACCGGGCTGAGCGAGAAACAGATCGCCGAGCGCGTGCAGGCCTACATCATCACCCGGGGCCCGAAGGGGTCCGAGGTGCACGCCAAGGGCGGCGAGCTGCACATCCCCGCCGCCAACGCCATGCGCGTGGTCGACCCGACCGGCTGCGGCGACGCCTACCGCGCCGGCCTCATCTTCGGCCTGATGAACGGCATGGACATGGCCACCACCGGCCGCATCGCCTCGCTGATGGGCGCGCTGAAGATCGAACACCTGGGCCCGCAGAACCAGCGTTTCGACTACGACGAGTTCGCCGAACAGTTCCGCCAGCAATTCGGCTACGCCCTGCGCTGACCGCGGGAAAAGGAACGCCCCGCCGGCCTGCGCCGGCGGGGCGTTTTTTGTTGCTCAGAACTCCTGCGAGAACTTGATGCCGTAGGTGCGCGGCGGCGCCACCACGGTATAGGCCTGCTCGCCGCAGACCGCCTCGGCGCACTGGGTGAAGCGCGACAGCTCGGCCCGTTCGTCGAAGACGTTCTTGATGTAGAAGTCCAGGTTCCAGTTGCCCTTGCCCAGGCCCGCCGACAGGTTGAACAGCGAGTAGGCGTCGAGGTCGCCCAGGATCGCGCTCTCGGCCAGGCGCAGGTCGGTCTTGCGGTCGCCTTCGTGCACCAGGACGCCCTGAACGTAGGCGTCGTAACCGCCCATGTCGAAGGCGTAACGCGCGGTGGCGTTGCCCTTGAAGCGGGCGGTGATCGGCAATCGGCTGCCGGCCGGGGCTTCCGGGTCCGGACAGTCGGTGACCGGGTTGCCGCTGGCGTCGGTGAAGCCGCAGTAATTCTCGGTGAGTTCAGCGTCGTAGAACGCCAGGCCGGTGCTGAGCGTGAGGTTGTAGGTGGCGGCCCAGCTCAGGTCGATCTCGGCGCCGCGGATGCGGGCGTTGTTGGCGTTCTTGATCTCGGTGAGGCCGTTCTGCCCGAGGATGGCGAACTGGAAGTCCTCCCAGTCCTGCTCGAACACCGCGCCGTTGAAGATCAGGCGGCCGTCGGCCAGCCGCATCTTCCAGCCCAGCTCGACGCTGGTCAGGTAGTCCGACAGATAGGGCAGCAGCGTGCCGCGCCGGTTGATGCCACCGGGGCGGAAACCTTCGGACCAGGTGCCGTAGACCATGATGTCCTCGTTCACCTGGTAGGACAGGTTGAACCGTCCCAGGTGGTCGTCCTCCTTGACGTTCTTGTTGAACACCTCGCAGGGGGCGTTCGGGTACGGCGGCAGCGACTGCGAGTTGCAGGCGCCCTCGCCATAGGTCGGATTGGAGGAATACCCCTCGGCGAAACCGAAGAAGCCACGCAGGCTGTTGTCGATCTCGTAGAAGCGCATGCCCGCGGTCGCGGTCAGCTTGTCGGTGATGTCGAAGGAGACTTCGCCGAACAGGGCCTGGTCCTTGTCCTCGCGCTGCTGGCGGGTAAGCCAGATGGTGTCGGGCCAGC
>CAMLKR010000053.1 GCA_946480565.1 uncultured Arenimonas sp.
TCGGCGCCCTGCACCAGCACGTCGTTCACGCACATCGCCACCAGGTCGATGCCGATGGTGTCGTGGCGGTTGAGCTGCTGGGCCAGCTTGAGCTTGGTGCCGACGCCGTCGGTGCCGGACACCAGCACCGGTTCCTTGTACTTGTTCGACAGGTCGAACAGGGCGCCGAAGCCGCCCAGGCCGCCCATCACCTCGGGCCGGAAGGTGCGCTTGACCAGGGGCTTGATGCGCTCGACGACTTCGTTGCCGGCATCGATGTCGACACCCGCATCGCGGTAGGTGAGGGGAGTGGGCGTGGTCACGGCAGGTCCGGCGGCGGGAAAGGCGCGCATTCTACCAGCCGCCCGTCGGGCCGGCCGCCCGGTTGGACGGCCACCGACCGCTTGCGGCACCATGGCGCCTGCGTTCCCGCCCCCGCGAGCCCTGCGCCCGATGCCCCGTTTCCGCACCGCCTTCCTGCTGCTGGCCTCCAGCCTCGCCTTCGTGTCGCCCGTGCCGGGCCGGGCCCAGGACCTGGCGCCGGCCGACGCCGTCGCTGCGCCGGAGCCGGCCACGGCCGATGCGCTGGCCGCGGAGGCGCCGCGCGATCCGACCCTCTACCAGGCCGAGGTCGAGCTGATCTCGCAGGGCGCCAGCGAACGCCGGGCCGCCGCCGCGCGCGCCCTGTCGCAGGTGGTGGTCAAGCTGACCGGCGACCCGCTGGCGGCCGGCAACCCGGTGGTTCGCCGGGCCCTGGCCAACGCCGATTCCTTCGTGACCGGCAGCCAGGCCAGCGAGACCTCGTCCGACCAGGAAGGCAACACCGCCGTCGGCGGCGTGCCGGTCTACAAGACCACGATGAACTTCGCCTTCGATCCCGGCAGCGTGGACGCGCTGGTCGCCGGCGCCGGCCTGAGGGTCTGGGGCAGCCCGCGGCCACGGCCGATCCTCTGGCTGGCCATCGACGACGGCCGCGGTGCGCGCCTGGTCAACAGCCAGCAGCTCAACGTGGTCAAGCCGCTGGCCCAGCGCGGCCTGCAGCGTGGCCTTCGCTTCGGCATGCCGGCCGGCAGCGCGGTCGAGCAGGCCGCGGTGCAGACCGTCTGGGCCCAGAACCCGGAACCGATGCGTGCGCTGACAGCGCGTTACGGCGTCGACACCCAACTGCTCGGCCGCGTCTACCGCGCCGGCGGGGGCTGGACCGCCGACTGGGTGCTCAGCCGCGGCGACCAGGAGCTGTCGCGCTGGTCCTTCAGCGACCCCAGCCCGCTGCGCGCGATCGCCTCGGGCGCCGACGGCGCCGCCGACGCCATCGCCCGCCGCGACGCCGTGCTGGTGGACGCCGGCCAACCCGGCCCGCTGCAGGTCGAGCTGGTCGGCCTGCGCTACGGCGGCGACTACGCCCGCGCGATGGGCTACCTGCAGACGCTGGCGGTGGTGCGCGCCCTGCACATCGTCGAAGCCTCGCCCGACCGCGTGCTGCTCCAGCTCGACCTCGCCGTCGGCCCGGAAGGTTTCGCCCGCTTCGTCGCCGCCGGCGACACCCTGCAGGCCGACCCGCTGGCTCCCGAGGGCGCGGCGCGCTACCAGCTCAAGCCATGAACCTCCGCCAGCTGCCCAATGCCATCACCGGGCTGCGCCTGGCGATGGCGCCGGTGCTGCCCTGGCTGCTGGTCGCCGGCCACCACCGGGCGGCGCTGGCCGTGGCCCTGGCCGCCGGCCTCAGCGACGCGCTCGACGGACTGATCGCCAAGCGCTTCGGCTGGCAGAGCCGGCTGGGCAGCCTGCTCGATCCGATCGCCGACAAGCTGATGCTGGGCCTGGCGATGCTGGGCCTGGCCTGGGTAGGCATGCTGCCGGCCTGGCTGGTGGGCCTGGTGCTGGTGCGCGACGCGGTCATCGTCGCGGGCGCAGCCGCCTGGTGGCGGCTGGCCGGCCCCTACGACGGCCGGCCCAGCCTGCTGGGCAAGCTGACCACGGCACTGCAGATCGCGCTGGTGCTGCTGTGCCTGGTGGAGCTGTCCGGCCTGGGGCTGCCGGTCCAGGTCCGGATCCAGGTCGTGGTCGCGGTCGGGCTGCTGACCTTCGCCAGTGGCCTGGACTACGTGATCCGCTATGGTGTGCGCGCCTGGCGCCACAAGAGGACCCCCGCCGCATGAGCGCCATCCCCGATCCCTTCAGCGACCGTCGACGGTGGCAGTGGCTGGCCCTGGCGGTCGGTTTCGGCCTGCTGGTCTGGCTGCTGGCGCCGATCCTGACGCCTTTCGTGCTCTCGGCCCTGCTGGCCTGGCTGGGCGACCCGCTGGTGCGCCGGATCCAGGCCAGCGGCCGGTCGCGCACCACCGGCGTGCTGCTGGTGTTCACCCTGATGACCTCGGTGATCGTGCTGGCGGTGCTGCTGCTGATTCCGCTGATCGAGAACCAGATCGGCAAGCTGATCGACTGGCTGCCGCGTTTTGGCGCCTGGCTGACCGGCACCGCGGTGCCCTGGGCCGAGCAGCGCTTCAACCTCGAGCTCGCCGGCTACGTCGACCCGAGCCAGCTGATCGAGCTGCTGAAGAAACATTGGCAGGAAGCCGGCGGCATCGCGGCGACCGTGTTCGGCGGGGTGTCGAAATCGGGCCTGGCCATCCTGGGCTGGATCGCCAACCTGGCCCTGATCCCCGTGGTCACGTTCTATTTCATGCGCGACGGCCAGGCGATGGGCGCGAAGCTGCGCGACCTGCTGCCGCGCCCGGTGGAGCCGCTGGTGACCAAGCTGGCGCGCGAATCCGACGACGTGCTGGGTGGGTTCCTGCGCGGCCAGATCAGCGTGATGGTGTCGCTGGGCGTGATCTACGCCACCGGCCTGACCCTGGTCGGCGTCGACCTGGGCATCCTGATCGGCATCGTCGCCGGCCTCGTCAGCTTCGTTCCCTACCTGGGCGCGGCCATCGGCCTGGGCGCGGCGGTCATCGCCACCCTGGTCCAGCACGGCGACCTGATGCACCTGGCGCTGGTGCTGGGCGTGTTCGGACTGGGCCAGCTGCTCGAAAGTTTCCTGCTGACGCCCTGGCTGGTGGGCGACCGCATCGGCCTGCATCCGGTGGCGGTGATCTTCGCGATCATGGCCGGTGGCCAGCTGTTCGGTTTCCTCGGCGTGCTGCTGGCGCTGCCGGTGGCGGCGGTGGTGATGGTGGTGCTGCGTTACGCGCACGAGCGCTACACCCAGAGCCGTCTCTATGGCGCCGACGACGGCGTGCCGGTGACGGTGGCGGCTGCGGCCGCGGCGGTGCCGGTTGGCGCCGAGCCCGAAGACTTCCCCGCGGTCGATGACGACCTGCCGCCCACGGATCCGATGCCGCCGCACCCGTGAGCACGCCGCAGCTTCCGCTGGCGCTGCGCACGCCGCCCGACCAGCGATTCGACGCCTTCCATGGCCAGGCCGCGGCGCGCGACGCGGTGCGCGCCGCCGCGCGCGGCGACGCCCGCGACTGGCTCTACCTGTCCGGTCCTGCCGGCAGCGGCAAGACGCACCTGATGCTGGCGGCCTGCGCCGAAGCCGCCGTCCTCGGTCGCCGCGCCGCCTACCTGGCGCTGCCGGCCTTCGCCGGACGGCTGGGCGATGCGCTGGCCGCGCAGGAGGGTGCCGACCTGGTCTGCCTGGACGGCCTGGCCGCGATCGCCGGCGACCGCGGCGAGGAGGAGGCGCTGTTCCATTTCCACAACCGCGCGCGCGCCGGAGGCGCCCTGGTGGTCTACGCCGCCGAGGGCGGTCCGGCGACGCTGGGGCTGGGCCTGCCCGACCTGTTGACGCGCCTGGGCCAGTGCGTGCGGGTGGTGCTGGAGCCGCTGGACGAGGCCGGCCGCCGCGAAGTGCTGCGCCAGCGGGCCGCGCGCCGAGGCCTGCAGCTCGACGACGCGGTGCTCGACTACCTGCTGCGCCGCGTCGACCGCGACCTGGCCAGCCTCACCGCCCTGCTCGACCGCCTGGACCGGGCCAGCCTCGCCGCCCAGCGCCGCATCACCATTCCCTTCCTGCGCACCCAGCTCTGAGGCCCGGGGCGTTTCAGCGCGCGACCACGATCTGGTCGCGGCCGCGGTGCTTGGCTTCGTACAGCGCGGCGTCGGCGCGCGCCAGCAGGTCGTTGAGCAGGTCGCCCTCGGCATAGGTCGACACGCCGACGCTCAGGGTCGAGGCGAAACCCGCGGCGTGATGACGGTACTCGCCGGCGAGGCGGCGGGCGAAACGTTCGGCCTGCGCGGCCGAGGAATCGGGCAGCAGGCAGGCGAACTCCTCGCCGCCCAGCCGCGCCGCGAAATCGCCCGGGCCGATGCGCGCCTGGATCAGGTGCCCCAGCTGGCGCAGCAGTTCGTCGCCGGCCAGGTGGCCGTGGGCGTCGTTGGTGCGCTTGAAGTGGTCGACGTCGATGAAGAGCACCGCCGGACGCCGGCCCGCGGCCACCGCATCGCGCATCGCGGTGCCGGCCAGGTTCATCCAGCCGTGGCGGTTGAGCAGGCCGGTCAGCGGGTCGCTGACGGCGCGCTGCCACAGGGTCTCGACCTCGCGGTCCAGGCGCGTGGCCAGGTTGGCGCGGGCGCGGCGCAGCACCAGTCCCGCGGTGACGCTGACCAGGAAATAGAAGGCGAAGGTACGCTTGTCGGCGACCGGCGCCTCGACGATGCCCCAGAGCACCGCCACCATCGCCAGGCCGCCCACGCCCAGCGCCGTCCAGGCCACGTGCGGCCGCACCAGCAGCGGCAGGCAGGCCGCCGGCAGCAGCAGGAAGCCGGCCAGCGAAAGCAGCGGCGCGCCCTTCCAGCTC
The DNA here is from genome assembly GCA_946480565.1 of uncultured Arenimonas sp. The sequence continues at coordinate 4,785 of CAMLKR010000053.1, forward strand.
TGCACCGGCACCAGCAGGCAGGCCAGCAGCAGGACCATGAAGCTGAAACCCATCCAGACCCGGCGCCGCAGCGACACCAGGTTGCGGTAGACCAGGGCCAGCGCCAGCAGGCCCAGCGCGGCGGCCCCCTGCCAGGCCAGCGCCGGGCGCAGGTGTTCGATCGCCAGCATCGCGATCCGCAGCGACTCGAGCACCGCCAGCGCCAGCAGCAGGTTCGCCAGCGGCCAGTGCAGCAGCTGGATCTGCCGGCGCTGCTGCTCGCGCCGCTGATGCGGCGGCAGGCGCGAGAGGTCTCCCTCCAGCGCGTGGTCGATTCCGGTCTTCAGGCGGACAAGCAGCGGGTGCAGCATCGGGTTTCCAGGCGGTGGGGTCGCGGCGCGCGCTGCCGCGCGCCGCCCGCAGGAGGCGGGCACGGCTGACAGGAACGGGGGGAGCCCGCATTAGCGGTCAATCGCTGCCCGGATGCAAGCGCCGGAGGGCCCAATCGGGGACGGGTGCCGCAGTTTCCCGGTGCGGGTTCAGCCGGCGTCCAGCGCCGCCAGCCGATCGGGGGTGCCGACATCGGTCCAGGCGCCGCGGTGGTGCTCGCCGCCCACGGCGCCGGCCCGCATCGCGGCGCGCAGCAAGGGCGCCAGCTTGAATCGCGGCGGCTCCAGCTCGGCCCCGGGCACGTCGCCGATGACGCCGCGCCAGTTGGCGAGCAGGGCCGGGCGGTACACGCCGATCCCCGAGAAGGTCAGGCGCGTCTCGCCGGCGGCGTGCACCTGGCCCTGCGCATCCAGGGCGAAATCGCCCTGCGGGTGGTGGGGCGGGTTGTCCACCAGCACCAGGTGCGCCAGACCCGCCGGTTCCCGCGGCAGGCGGGCGAAATCGTGGTCGCACCAGACGTCGCCGTTGACCGCGATGAACGGCGCGGGGCCGAGCTGCGGCAGCGCGCGCAGCATGCCGCCGCCGGTTTCGAGCGGTTCCGGGCCTTCGTGGGAGTAGTGCAGCCGCAGCCCCCAGCGGCTGCCGTCGCCCAGCGCGGGCTCGAAACATTCGGCCAGCCAGGAGGTGTTGACCACCACCTCGTCCACGCCCAGCGCCGCGAGCTTTTCCAGGTGCCAGGCGATCAGCGGCTTGCCGCGCACCGGCAGCAGCGGCTTGGGCGTGTGGGTGGTCAGCGGGCGCATGCGCTCGCCCTTGCCCGCGGCGAAGATCAGGGCCTTCATGCCGGCTGGGTGAGGTCGCGGTCGCCGATCAGGCGTTCGATCAGGTCCACCATCGGCGCGGTTTCGGGATAACGCCGGCCGACCGTACGCGTGTATTTCCATACCAGCGGCAGGTCCTGCAGGTAGCCGGCCTTGCCGTCGCGGTACCAGAGCCGGCAGAAGATGCCGAGCACCTTGATGTGGCGCTGCAGGCCCATCAGGTCGAAGGCGCGCAGGAAGGCTTCCGGCCCGGGCGTGCCGATGCCGGCGGCCGCCAGGCGCTGCCGGTAGTCCTCCACCCAGGCGGCCACGCGCGCTTCGGGCCACTCGATGTAGCAGTCGCGCAGCAGCGACACGAGGTCGTAGGTGACCGGCCCGCGCACGGCGTCCTGGAAGTCGATCACGCCGGGGCTGTCGCGTTCGGTGACCAGCAGGTTGCGCGAATGGTAGTCGCGGTGCACGAACACCTGCGGCTGCCGCCGGGCGTTCTCCACCAGGGCGCGGAAGGCGACCTCGATCACGTCCCATTCGGTGCATTCGATCGCATGGCCGAGATGGCGCCGCAGCAGCCATTCCGGCATCAGCTCCATCTCCGCGACCAGGCGGGTTTCGTCGTAGTCGGGCAGGCCGTCGGCGTCGGCGCGGCATTGCATCGCCAGCAGCGCGTCCAGCGCGGCGCCGTAAAGGCGGTCGGCGCTGGATTCGCTGAGTTCGGGCAGCAGGATGCGGTCGCCGAGGTCTTCCATCAGCACGAATCCGCGCTCGGGATCGGCGGCCTGGATGTCCGGCACGTGCAGGCCGGCACGGGCGAGGCGGCCTGCGACCTCGAGCCATGGGCGGATGTCTTCGCGGTCGGGCGGCGCGTCCATCACGATCCACGGCCGGTCCGCCGAGCGGGTGCGCCAGTAGCTGCGGAAGCTGGCGTCGTTGGAGGCGCGCTCCAGCGGCGCGTCGGGGTCGGCCAGGGCCTGGCGGGTCCAGGCCAGGCGCAGGGTCTCGCGATCGGGCAGGTTCATGGGTCGGCGGTGGATCCTTCGGCGCTGGCGGAAGTATGACCGATGCCGCCGCGCCGCGGCCCGCGCCGGCGTCCCGGTGCGGGTGCGTGGCATCATGGCGGCCCGCGTCCCGCCCGGTGTTGCGCCCGCCATGACCGAACTCATCCCCGTCCTGCTGTCCGGTGGTTCCGGCACGCGGCTGTGGCCGCTGTCGCGCGAAACCCACCCCAAGCAGTTCCAGCCCCTGGTCGGCGAGCAGTCCCTGCTCCAGGCCACCTGGCGCCGGCTGGACGGCTTGGCCGGCGCGGGCCGTCCGATCGTGGTGGCGAACGAGGAGCATCGTTTCATGGTGGCCGAGCAGCTGCGCCAGGCCGGCGTCGCGCCGGCGGCCCTGCTGCTGGAGCCGGTCGGCCGCAACACCGCGCCCGCCATCGCCGCCGCGGCCCTGCAGGCGCAGGCCGGCGGCGGGGATCCGCTGCTGCTGGTGCTGCCCTCGGACCACGTGATCCGCGACGAGGCCGGCTTCCGCGCCGCCGTGCTGGCCGCACTGCCGGCCGCCGAAGCCGGCGCGCTGGTCACCTTCGGCATCGTGCCCACCGGCCCCGAGACCGGCTACGGCTACATCCAGGCCGCGGGCGGGCAGGGCGTGCGCCCGGTCGGCCGCTTCGTCGAAAAGCCGGACCTGGCGACCGCCCAGGCCTATGTCGCCAGCGGCGACTACTTCTGGAACTCCGGCATGTTCCTGTTCCGCGCCTCGCGCTTCCTCGGGGAGCTGCAGCGCTTCGCGCCCGCGATGGTGGCCGCGGTCCGCGCGGCGCTGGCGGCCGGCAAGCGCGACGCCGACTTCCTGCGCCTGGACCGGGCGGCCTTCGAGGCCTGCCCGGCCGATTCGATCGATTACGCGGTGATGGAAAAGACGTCGGCGGCGGCGGTGCTGCCGATCGACGTGGGCTGGAGCGATGTCGGCTCGTGGTCGGCGCTGTGGGAGATCGCCGACCAGGATCCGGACGGCAACGCCCACCACGGCGACGTGCTGGCCCTGGGCTGCCGCAACACCCTGGCCTGGGGCGGGCGGCGGCTGGTGAGCCTGCTGGGGCTGCAGGACGTGATCGTGGTGGACACCGACGATGCCCTGCTGGTCGCCGCACGCGACCAGGTGCAGAAGGTCAAGGACATCGTCGCGCGGCTGAAGGCCGACGGCCGCGCCCAGGCCAGCATCCACCGCAAGGTCTACCGGCCCTGGGGCAGCTACGACGGCATCGACAGCGGCGAACGTTTCCAGGTCAAGCGCATCGTGGTCAATCCCGGCGCGTCGCTGAGCCTGCAGATGCACCACCACCGCGCCGAGCACTGGATCGTGGTCAGCGGCAGCGCGCGGGTCACCTGCGACGACAAGGTGTTCCTGCTGGCCGAGAACCAGAGCACCTACATCCCGCTCGGCAGCCGCCACCGGCTCGAGAACCCGGGCAGGGTGCCGCTGGAGCTGATCGAAGTGCAGTCCGGCAGCTACCTGGGCGAAGACGACATCGTGCGCTTCGAGGACGTCTACGGCCGCGGCGGCGGCTGATGCCGTCGCCGGCGCGGACCGGCATCGGCTATCCTGCGCCGGAGCTGCCGCCGGGCAGGAAGGGACGCAGGTCATGAGGTCGCTGCAGGACGTGAAGCTGGGCATCGTCGGACTGGGTTACGTCGGGCTGCCGCTCGCGCTGGAGTTCGGCCGCCACCACGATACGGTCGGTTACGACATCGACCGGCGCCGGGTCGACACCCTGCGCGCCGGGCACGATCCCAACCTCGGTGCGGTGGCCGGGCAGTTCGCCGCCGCCCAGCGCCTGCGCCTGAGCCACGCCGCCGCCGACCTGGCCGACTGCAATGTCTACATCGTCACCGTGCCGACCCCGGTGGACGAGGCCAACCGGCCCGACCTGCGCCCGCTGCAGGACGCCAGCGCCGCCATCGGCGCCATGCTCAAGCGCGGCGACGTGGTCATCTACGAATCCACCGTCTATCCCGGCACCACCGAAGAGATCTGCGTGCCGGTGCTGGAGCAGGCCTCCGGCCTGCGCTTCAACGCCGACTTCAGCTGCGGCTACAGCCCGGAGCGCATCAACCCGGGCGACCGCACCCGCACCCTCACCACCATCGTCAAGGTGACCTCGGGCTCGACGCCGGAAACCGCCGACTTCGTCGACGCGCTCTATCGCGGCATCATCGCCGCCGGCACCCACAAGGCGCCGTCGATCCGGGTCGCCGAAGCGGCCAAGGTGATCGAGAACACCCAGCGCGACGTCAACATCGCCCTGGTCAACGAGCTGGCGATGATCTTCAACAAGATGGGCATCGACACGCTGGACGTGCTCGAGGCGGCCGGCAGCAAATGGAACTTCCTGCCCTTCCGGCCCGGGCTGGTCGGCGGCCACTGCATCGGCGTCGATCCCTACTACCTGACCCACAAGGCCAGCGTGCTCGGTTACCACCCGGAGCTGATGCTGGCCGCACGCCGCATCAACAGCCGCATGGGCATCTACGTCGCGCACCGGGTGATGGCCCTGATGGCGCGCCAGCGCATCCACGTCGTGGGCGCGCGCGTGCTGGTGCTGGGCCTGACCTTCAAGGAGGACTGCCCGGACCTGCGCAACACCCGGGTCGCCGACCTGGTGGCCGAGCTGGCGCTGGCGAACGCGCAGGTCGACGTGCACGACCCCTGGGCCGATGCCGACGAGGCCGAACGCGAGCTCGGCATCCGGCCGGTGCCCGCGCCCGAACCGGGCGCCTACGACGCGGTGGTGATGGCGGTCGGCCACGGCTGCTTCCGCGAGCTCTCGGCCGCCCAGCTGCGCGGTTTCGGCAAGCCGGGCGCCTCGGTGTTCTACGACATCAAGTACGCGATGCCGGACGGCGTCGCCGACGAGAGGATCTGAGCCCATGCGTCGCGTCGCGGTGTTGTCGCTGCTCGTCCTGGCCGGCTGCGCCGCCGACCAGCCTTCGAGGGAGGAGGCCGGCCAGGCGATGAGCGCACGCATGGAGGCGGCCGGGTCGCGATCGGTGAAGGTGCGCGAGATCCACTCGCTCGACCTGTCGGCCTGCGTGCCGGCCCTGGGCGCCGAGGGCGTGTACTGCCAGGTTTCGATGGACGTGAGCTTCGAGCTCGATGGCCAGCTGCAGCGCAGCAAGGACCTGGGGCCGATGCGCTTCGCGCGCGAAGGCGGGCAGTGGAAGGCCTATCCGGTGGAGACCGCGGCCGCGCCCTGAGCGGCTCAGAGGTCCTGCTCGTAGCGGATGTAAGGGACGCGCTTGGACTCGTCCTGGTCGTCGTCCCGCGACGGCGCGAAGGGATTGTCGCCGTTGCTCATCAGGTTCTCGGCGCCCACGCTCAGGCGGGCCCGCCACGGCGCGCGCCAGGTGACGCCGACGCCGACGTTGCTGTAGCGCAGGGTGCTGCCCGGGATCTCGATGACGCGGCCGACGATCTCGCCGCCGAAATTGCCCTGGCCGGCGCTGAGGCTCAGCGTGCCGCTGTTCCACTGCGGCGGCAGGCCGCCCGGAAGCTGGTTGGCCGATACGATGCGCGCCCGCGCCAGCGTGCCGCCGATGCTGACCCAGCCGCTCTGGCCGATCTTGAGTTCACCCAGCAGGCCGATGTCTTCCTGCTGCACGTCCGGGCCATTGAGCGACAGCGTCAGGTCGCTCGCGCCGAAATTCGACGCGGCGCCGGGCAGGGCCAGCGGGCCGTCCAGGTCGAAGCGGTTCAGGCCGAGGCTGGCGCTGAGCGCGCTGCGCTCGCCTTCCAGGCGCGCCTCGGCGCGCAGGCCGGGCCGCGACAGGGCCAGCGGCGCGGCCGGGTTCGGCGACAGGTTGGCCACCATGCAGTGCTGGGCGAGCGCGCCGAAGCTGCGCGACACCGACGTGCCTTCGCAGAGCAGGCCCAGGGTCGGATTGCTTTCCAGCGACAGGCTGGCGCCGACGCGGCGGCCGTTGTCCAGCGGCAGCGCGAAACCCGCGCCGACCGCCGGTGAACCGGTGCGCCCCAGGATGCGGTCCAGCGACGAGCGCGCGCCGGCGCTGGCGTCGGACTCGATCAGCAGGAAACCTTCGATCTGGTTGTTGCGGATGATCGGCAGCGCGGTGGGGGCGCTGTCGCTGTTGTTCTCGACCACCAGCGGGGCCGGCGCCTGGGCGAACGCCGTCGTCGCCGCGAGGGCGGACAGTGCGAGGGCGATGGCGCGTAGCGGCAGCATGGTCTTTGTTCTTGTCCTCGGTGGCTCGCTTGGAGCCGTGCCTGGCCGGGAAGTTCCCGGTTGGGGGGTGGCGACCGAATTTTACAGGAATTTAACCCTTGCCCTCCACTCCCGGCAAGGCCCCCCTGGAGCCAGCCCTACTGGAGGCTGTCGGAGCCGGGGCCGGTGGGGGCCAGGCTGAACAGGGCTTCAATCTGTTCAGCCTCGAACCGGTATTCCTGGCCGCAGAAGTCGCAGTGCACCCGGGCCACGCCATCCACCAGGGCCTGGCGCGCCTCGTCCGGGCCCAGGCTACGCATCATGTCGCCGACCCGTTCGCGGGAGCAGGAGCAGGCGAAGGACAGGGACCGGCGGTCGAGCATCTTCACGCCCTCCTCGTGGAAGAGGCGCCAGAGCAGGGTCTGCACCGGCTGCCCGGCCAGCTCCTCGCCGCCCAGGGTCTCGAACAGGGCGTTGCAGCGGTCCCAGCCGTCGGCGTCGCCGTGGCCGCCGGGCAGCTGCTGCAGCATCAGGCCGGCGGCGCGGCCGGACTGGCTGGCCAGCAGGACCCGGGTCGGCAGCTGCTCGGACTGCTCGAAATAGCCCTCGAAGGCGGCGGCCAGGCTGTCGGCGTCCAGCCCGACCAGGCCCTGGTAGCGGGTGGTCTCGGACGCGCCCGGCGGGGTCGATTCAATCGTGATGGCCAGCAGCGAACCCGGCCCGAAGGCACGCGGGGTCAGCGGGCTGGGGATCGGTTCGTCGTAGTGGGCGATGCCGCGCAGGGTGCCGGCGGCGGTGCATTCGGCGAACAGCGTGCGCAGGGCGCCCGTGCCGCGCAGCTGCACGCTGAGGCGGCCGTCGATCTTGGCGTGGCCGGTGAACAGGGCGGCGGCGGCGCAGGTTTCGCCCAGGCGGGCGGACACCGGCAGCGGGTAGTCGGTGCGGCCGGCGATCTCGCGCCAGGTCTGGTCCAGGTGCACCACGACGCCGCGCACGCCGGAGCGCTCGAGCAGGAAGCGGGTGAGGGAGTCGCGGTCGGGGTGGGTGTCCGTCATGGCGCGCATTCTAGCGTCCCACGACGCGGGGGCTTCAGCCCGGGGCCCCTGCGCCCGCACACTGTGGCCATGCCCCAGGCCATCCGATTGTCCGAACTTCCATCCCCGCGTCCGCGCCGCCGCGGGTTCCGCCGGCTGCTGTGGCTGCCGGTGCTTTTCGTCGGCGTCACCGGGCTGCAGGTGCTGGTGCCGCGTTTCGTCGACGCGCCGACCAGCGCCTTCATGGTCTGGCGGCAGCTGGACGGCATCGGCGAGCCGGGATTCACTCTGCGGCACGAATGGCGCGACTACGACCAGCTGTCGCCGCACCTGCCGATCGCCCTGGTCGCGGCGGAGGACCAGAAGTTCCCGCACCACCACGGCTTCGACCTGGAGGCGATCGACAAGGCGCTCGACCGCAATGCCCGCGGCGGGCGCGTGCGCGGCGCCAGCACCATCAGCCAGCAGGTCGCCAAGAACCTCTACCTCTGGGGCGGCGGCGGTTATGCGCGCAAGGGGCTGGAGGCCTGGTACACGCTGCTGATCGAGCTGGTCTGGCCCAAGCGCCGCATCCTCGAGGTCTACGCCAACATCGCCGAGTTCGGCGACGGCGTTTACGGCGCCGAGGCCGCGGCCCAGGCCTATTTCGGCAAACCTGCCAGCCGTCTGACGCCGGCCGAGAGCGCGCGCCTGGCGGCGGTGCTGCCGAACCCGAAAAAATACAGCGCCCGCAATCCGGGTCCCTACGTGCAGCGGCGGGCGGCATGGATCCAGCGCAACGCGCGCAACCTGGGCGGCGCCGGCTACCTCGACCCGCCGCCGCCCGAGGCCGAAAAAACCGGCGCCAGACGTTAAGATGCCGGCCATGACCGACCGCCGCTCCATCACCTTCGTCATCGCCGCCTACAACGAGCAGGCCGCCCTGCCGCTGATGCACGCGCGCCTGGCGCGGGTGATGGACACGCTGGACGCCGACTCGCAGGTGCTCTACGTCGACGACGGCAGCCGCGACGACACCTGGGCGGTGATGCAGCAGCTGGCCGCCCAGGACCCGCGCGTGGTCCTGCTGCGGCTGGCGCGCAACTTCGGCAAGGAGCTGGCGCTCACCGCCGGCCTGGACCACGTGGACACGGATGCCGCGATGGTGCTCGACGCCGATGGCCAGGACCCGCCGGAGCTGGCGCCGCAGTTCGTCGCCATGTGGCGCGAGGGTTACGACGTGGTCTACGGCACCCGCTCGCGCCGGGACGGCGAGACCTGGCTCAAGCGGGTCACCGCGGCGGCGTTCTACCGGGTGATGGCGCGGCTGTCGGACACTTTGATCCCGCGCGACACCGGCGACTTCCGGCTGATCTCGCGCCGGGTGCTGGACGCCCTGAAGCAGATGCGCGAGCGCCAGCGCTTCATGAAGGGCCTGTTCGCCTGGGTCGGTTTCCGCCAGGTGTCGTTCCCCTACGAGCGCGAAGCGCGCGTGGCCGGCGGCAGCAAGTTCAACTACTGGCGGCTCTGGAACCTGGCGCTGGAGGGCATCACCAGCTT
>CAMLKR010000054.1 GCA_946480565.1 uncultured Arenimonas sp.
GCCTGGACGGCATCCGTAACAAGATCGACCCGGGCGCGCCCAGCGACAAGGACCTCTACGACCTGCCGCCGGAAGAGGAGAAGAACATCCCGACCGTCTGCCACAGCCTCGACCAGGCCCTGGATGCCCTGGACAAGGACCGCGACTTCCTGAAGGCCGGCGGCGTGATGAGCGACGACTTCATCGACGGCTACATCGCCCTGAAGATGAAGGAGGTGACCAAGTTCCGCGCGGCCACCCATCCGCTCGAGTACCAGATGTACTACGGCATCTGATCCTCCCCCGGATCACGTCGGATGCCCAGCGGCCCGGAGAAATCCGGGCCGCTTTTCTTTCGGCGCGTTAGTTCCACCGACGCGGTTAGGAATATTTTTTCAACTTGCCCGGTAACGCTGACAGCGACCGCGCAGCGCCAACAAAATCGTGAACGCCTTCACGTTCCGACAGCAGATCTGCGCAGCCATTCTGACCGGACGCGATTGCCGCCTTCGAATCCGAACCGCTAGTTTCCCGCCCCGCCGGCACGCCGGCCGCGGCGGGCGATGAGCGCGCGCCGCGTCACCCCCCAGACATGGAGCAGTGCATGCGTCAGCTTGAACTCAACGAGATCTCCGCCGTTTCCGGCGGCGAGGCCAACAACGGTTCCACCCACACCAATGTCGTCAGCGGCCTGCTGACCGGCGCCGGCGGCGGCCTGGTCGCCGGTGGCGCGATCGGCTTCGCGGTGTTCGGCCCCGTCGGCGCCGTCGTCGGCGCGGCCCTGGGCACGGGCATCGGCGCCGTCGGCGGCGCGCTCTCGGGTTTCGCCGAAAGCACCCCGCCCAGCGACGACTGATTCCTTTTCCATCCTTGCAGGAGACCTTCCATGCGTACCCTTGACCAGAACGAGATCAACGCGGTGTCCGGCGGCGACGGCCGCACCCAGGCCGGCGTCGTCGGCGGCGCCATCAACGGTGGCCTGGCCGGCGCCGCGGCCGGTGCCGGCCTCGGCGCGGCGGTCGGCACCTTCGTGTTCCCGGCGGCCGGCACGGCGGCGGGCGCGGCGGTCGGCGCCGTGCTCGGCGGCGTTGGCGGCGCCATCGCCGGTGCGTTCGGCGGCGCGGATTGATAGCGTCGGGGCGGCCGCTGCGGCGGCCGCCCACTTCAACGGAGCCTCCCCCATGGACATCTCAAACATCCTCGCCGCCACCGCCCTGCTCGTGTCGGTGCTCAACTTCATCGAGATCAAGAAGCTGAAGGACGCCGCCAAGCGCTGACGCGCCGCGCCGAAGAAGCCCGACATGGACGTCATCCTCCAGTCCGAATCCTCGGAATGCGGCCTGGCCTGCCTGGCGATGGTGGCCGGGCACCATGGCCTGCGGGTGTCGCTGCGCGAACTGCGCCAGCGGTTCCCGCTTTCGCTCAAGGGCGCCAGCCTGCCGCGGCTGATCGCGGTGGCGGGCGAACTGGGGCTGCAGTCGCGCGCGCTGCGGCTGGAGCTGGACGAACTCGACCAGCTCAGGACGCCGTGCATCCTGCATTGGGACCTGAACCACTTCGTCGTGCTCGAGCGCGTGCGCGGCCGCAAGGTGGTGGTGCTCGACCCCGGTTTCGGCCGCCGCGAACTGGCGCTGGACGACGTATCGCGGCATTTCACCGGCGTGGCGATGGAGCTGGTGCCGGCCGCCGACTTCCGGCGCCGCGAAGCACCGCCGGCGATCGCGGTACGCCAGCTCACCGGCCGCGTGCGTGGACTGGCGCGCAGCCTGGCCCTGGTGCTGGCGCTGTCGGTGGCGCTGCAAGCCTTCGTGGTGCTGGCGCCGTTCTTCATGCAATGGGTGGTGGACCAGGTGCTGGTGTCGGCCGACCGCGACCTGTTGACCGTGCTCGGCCTGTCCTTCGCGGTCGTGCTGCTGCTGCAGGTGGCGACCTCGCTGCTGCGCGGCTGGTCGGTGGTCTATCTGTCGGCGAAACTGGGGCTGCAGTGGACCGGGAACGTGTTCGCGCATTTGCTGCGCCTGCCGCTGGACTTCTTCGAAAAGCGCCACCTAGGCGACGTCACCTCGCGCATGGGCGCGGTGCAGGCGATCCAGCGCACCCTCACCACCAGCTTCGTCGAGGCGGTGATCGACGGCCTGATGGCCCTGGTCACCCTGGGCATGATGCTGCTTTACAGCTGGAAGCTGGCCCTGGTGACCCTGCTGGCGGTGGCGCTCTACCTCGGGCTTCGCGCGCTGGCCTTCGCGCCGGTGCGCAGCGCGACCGAGCAGCAGCTGCTGGCCGGCGCCCGCCAGCAGAGCCACCTGCTGGAATCGATCCGCGGCATCCAGTCCATCAAGGTCGCCGGCGCCGAACCGGGGCGCCGCTCGGCCTACCTGAACCTGATGAACGACACCGTCAACCGCGAGATCTCGCTGGCGCGGCTCGGCCTGGGCTTCCAGTCGGCCAGCCAGCTGATCTTCGGCATCGAGCGTATCGCGGTGATCTGGATCGGCGCGGTGCTGGCGATGCAGAGCGTGTTCTCGGTCGGCATGCTCATCGCCTACCTGGCCTACAAGGACCAGTTCGCCACCCGCGTCGCCGGCCTGGTCGACAAGTGGATCGAATTCCGGATGCTGCGCCTGCATGGCGAGCGCCTGGCCGACATCGTGCTGGCGGAACCATCCGACGCCGAAGCGACGGCCGCCGAAGCCACGCTGCCCCCGTCGCCACGCCTGGAGGTGCAGGGCCTGGGCTTCCGCTACGCCGACGGCGAACCCTGGGTGGTGAAGGACTGCAGCTTCACCATCGAGCCGGGCGAATCGGTGGCCATCGTCGGCGCCTCCGGCTGCGGCAAGACCACCCTGGTGAAGCTGATGCTGGGCCTGCTGCCGGCGGGCGAGGGCGGCATCCGCGCCGATGGCCAGGACATCACCCGCCTGGGCCTGCGCAACTACCGGCGCTCGGTGGGCGCGGTGATGCAGGACGACCAGCTGTTCGCCGGCAGCATCGCCGACAACATCGCCTTCGCCGACGACGAGGCCGATTTCGCGCGCATCGAGCAGGCCGCGCGCCTGGCCGCCGTGCACGAGGAGATCGCGGCGATGCCGATGGGCTACCACAGCCTCGTCGGCGACATGGGCACCACGCTGTCGGGCGGCCAGAAGCAGCGCGTCATCCTGGCCCGCGCGCTGTACCGGCAGCCCGCCATCCTGTTCCTGGACGAGGCCACCAGCCACCTGGACGTGGACCGCGAGCGCGTGGTCAACGAGGCCGTTCGGCGCCTGCCGCTGACGAAGCTGATCATCGCCCACCGGCCGGAAACCATCGCCAGCGCCGACCGCGTGCTGGTGATGCACGGCGGCCGCATCGTGCAGGAACTGCGGCCCACGCCGGCTGCGCCCGCGGCGGCCGCGCCGGTGCCGGTGGCCGAGGCGGTGCCCGCATGAACCACGACCTGTTCCGCGCCGAAGCCCTGCAGGCGCGCCGCACCAGCTGGCTCGGCGACGTCTCGCTGGCCCAGCCGCTGCCGCTCTGGGGGCTCGCAGCCTTCGTCGTCTCGGCCGCGTTCGCGGTGCTGGGCGTGCTGTACTTCGGCGAATACACCCGGCGCGCCACCGTCACCGGCCAGCTGGTGCCGGACCTCGGGCTGTCCACGGTGCTGGCCCCGGCCCAGGGCGTGGTCTCGCGCCAGTTCACCGAAGAGGGCGAGCAGGTGAGGGCGGGCCAGGCGCTGACCCTGATCAACGTGCCCCGCACCACCGCCGCCGGCGACGATGCCCTGGCCGTGGTGCGCGCCGGCATGGGCGAACGCAGCGACAGCCTGGCCGAGCTGGCGCGCTCGCAGGCCGAGCAGATCGACACCCAGATCGCCGGCACGCGCGGGCAGCTGGACGGGGTGCGCCGCGAGCTGGCGCAGATCGAGGCCGAGATCGCCACCCGGCGGGAGCAGGTGCGGCTGGGCCGCGAGACCACCGAACGTTTCGAGCGAATCTCCGACCGCCAGTACATCAGCCAGGTGCAGGTGAACCAGCAGCGCCAGGCCGTGCTCGACCTGGTGACGGCGCAGCAGGCGCTCGAGCGCCAGGCCACCAGCCTGCGGCGCAGCGCGGCCCAGCTGGAACAGTCGCTGCGCGAACTGCCGGTCCAGCGCCGCGCCCTGCAGGCGGCCTCGCGCCGCGATCGCGCCGAGCTCGACCTGGAGCGCGTGCAGCGCGAGGCCGATGGCGAGCTGCTGCTCAAGGCGCCGGTGACCGGCCAGGTGACCAGCCGGTTGGTGGAATCGGGCCAGGCGGTGCAGCCCGGGCAGCCGCTGCTGTCGGTGATGCCCGAGGGCTCGCAGCTGCAGGCCCAGTTGCTGGTGCCCAGCCACGCCGTCGGTTTCATCGAGCCGGGCGACCGGGTCCTGCTGCGCTACCAGGCCTATCCGCACCAGAAGTTCGGCCACCAGGCCGGACGCATCCTGCGCCTGTCGCGCAGCGCGACCCTGGCCCCGGGCGCCACCGAGCCGCACTACCGCGCCGTGGTCGCGCTGGACGCGCAGACCGTCACCGCCTTCGGCCGGCAGGAGCCGCTGCGGCCGGGCATGGTGCTCGAGGCCGACATCCTGGGCGAACGGCGCCGGCTGTACGAATGGCTGCTGGAGCCGCTGTACTCGCTGCGCGGCCGCATCGGCGACTGAAACCGGCGGCGGTTCCTTCACCGCCCCATCGCGGCTAGCATCGGCCATCCCCTTCCAGGAACCGCCATGACGACCCCGCTCAAGTGGCTGCGCCAGATCCTGCTCGCCCTGTTGATCCTGTTCGGCCTGGCCCTGGTCGCGGTCTGGACCCTGCGCGCCTTCGCCAAGGACGAGGCCGCGCGCGAAGCGCTGGCCCTGATGCAGCAGGCGACGCCCACCACCGTCGGCGACAACGGCTACCGCTGGCTCGCGTTCGCGGACCGGCGCATACCGGAGGCCGAACTCGACGCCGCGGTAGCGACCGAGCTGGCGGCTTTCCGCGACTGGCAGGCGGGACAGGGCGAGCGCCTGCTCGACAATACCGGCGGCCTCGGCATGGGTTATGCCGACGTCGGCGAGTTCGCATCGCCGGCCGCCGCCGCCTATCCGGAGCGGCCGAAAGTGGATGCACCGGACCTGGCCTGCTCGCTGCGCGACACCGACTGCCTGCCGCGTGTGCGCGAACACGCCGCCCTGGTGCGCGAGTGGCTGCAGGCCGACGCCGAGCGCCTGGCCCTGGCGGAGCGCTCCTTCGCCGCGGAGCACCTGACCGATCCTTACCCGGCCGCCATCGACAGCCCCTTGCCGGCGTATTCCACCTGGCGCCTGGCGCTGAACGCCGCCGCGCTGCAGGCGGTGGACGGCGACGTCGCCGGCGCCGCGGTGCGCGCCTGCCGGATGTTCGACGCCGGCCGCCGCTTCGGTCGCCAGGGCGGCAACCTGATCGCCAAGCTCGTGCCCCTGGCCATGGCCGAAGGCGCCGGCGGCCTGCTGCTGGCCCTGCAGCGCGAGACCCCGGGCCTGGCGCTGCCGGCCGAATGCGCACCCGCGCTGGCGCCGGTGCAGGCCGAGGATTTCCTGGTCTGCGATGCGCTGCGCCACGAATTCCGGATGAACGCCAACCTCGCCGGCCAGCTCGATGCCGCGCTCGAGGGCTGGCACCCGACCCAGCTGCTGCACCGCCTGCTGCTGCAGGACGGCGAACTCACCCAGCTGTGGCTGGCCGAAGGCCTGGCGCCGGCCTGCCGCGACGACTACCGGCAGGCGGTGCTGGCGGGGACGGTGCCGCCGCTGGGCACCGGCACCGTCGACCGCGGCCAGCTGCGCTGCTACGCGGCGGTGGTCAACTGCCTGCTGGTCGAAATCGCCCAGCCTGCCTACGGCGACTACCAGGGCCGCCTGCTCGACCACGCCGCCAAGCAGCGTCTGATCGTCGCCGCGCTGCGCGCCGGCGCCGGCCAGCTGCCGGTGGCCGAGGTGGCGCAGGCCGCGGCCTCGCCGGGCTACACGCTGGGAAACGAGGCCTCGGCCTGGACCCTGGCGCTGCGTTTCCATCGCACCGCCGACGAGGCGGTGCTGCGCGTGCCGGTCCCGCCGGCGGCGCCGGAAGCACCGGTCGGCACCACGCCCTGATCTGCCGACGGACCGCGGCGCTCAGGCCCGGTCCGCCAGGCCCGTCACGCCCGACTGCTCCGCGCAGTGGGCGCAGCAGTAGAAGTGCCCGCCGGCTTCCGAGCCGTGCCCGAGGATCCGGCAGCCGCAGTGCGCGCAGGTCGGCGCGAACATGTGGATGGCGCATTCGAAGCTGTCGAAGGTGCCGCTGCGTTCGCCCTGGGTCAGGCTGAAGGTCTTGTCGTAGCGGTTGCCGCAGACATCGCAGGTTTTCATCGTGGGTCTCCCGTGGGGTTTCAGGTGCCGGTGTCGCCGTGCCGGGCGGTCACCGCCTTGGACTGCGGGGAATCCTTCTCCCGCAGGTAGATCGACAGCACGCAGAGCGCGACCACCGAAAGGAATTCGCTCTGCCAGTTCTGGAAGGACTCGAACCAGAACTTCGGGTTGATGGCGTAGCGCGACAGCGGTTCGGCCGGCTGCCCGCGCTGCTGCTGCTCCTCCTGGTGCGCCTGCCAGCTCGACGCCAGGTGCGCGCCGAAGCTGGCGGCGAACAGCGCAAACAGCGCCAGCGACAGCGAATGTTCGTAGAGCCGGCGCCACAGTCCGCCCTTGCGCACCGGCCAGGGCTGTTCCGAGCGCGGCACCGGCTCGTCCGGTTCTTCGTCCGCCGGATCCAGCGGGCGCGATTCCGACGACCCCCGCTGCCGCAGCCAGACCGTCAGCAGCACGAAGGCGCCCATCTGCAGGAACTCGCTTTCCCAGTTCTCGAACAGCGACGACAGGAAGCCGCCGGAGCCGAGGTAGTCGGACAGGGCCTGCGCCGGCTGGTCCTGCGCCGCGCGCTCGGCGTTCTCGTGTTTCCAGCCGCTGAGCCCGTGGCCGACCAGGGCCAGCGCGGTGAGCAGCGCGAAGACCAGGGTCAGGCCATTGCGTTGGAAGAAGCCGTGTTTGTCGCGACGTTCCATGGGTCACTCCCGGGGGGCGGATGCTGAGAGCAGGTCCTGGCCGGTCATCTCCCGGCGCGCTTCCGCCACGGCCTGGGCGACCTGCGGTTGGCCGTCGGCGGGCGGGGAATCGCTGTTCTCCTGCGGCGCAGTCCGATCGGGCCGCGGGCCGGCGCGATCCTCGCCAAGCGGCAACACCGGAAGCAGGGGCCGGCGCAGCGGCAGGCCGGCCTGCGCCAGTCGGGCGCGCACCCGCCGCATGGACTCGCTGCGCACCCAGCCGAAGTCCGAGCGGCGCTGGTCGCACCAGCCGAAATACATCACCTCCAGCCATTCGCAGTCCGCTTTCTGGACCTGCGCGAACGGCGCCGGTTTTTCCAGCAGGCCGGGCACGCCGGCCATCGCCTGCAGGCCGTCGCCGAGGGCTGCGTCGGCATCGGCGTCGGGCGCCAGCTGGAGCCGGAAGTCGAAGCGCCGCAGCCCGTTGCGCGTGTAATTCAGGATCACCGCCTTGAACACCAGCGAATTCGGCAGGCGCAGGTGGTTGCCGTCCACCGTCATCAGCAGGGTGGCGCGCGAATTGAGGCCGACCACGATGCCTTCGTTGCCGTCGATGACCACGTGCTCGTCGGGCGCGAACGGCTGGCGCAGGCTGAGCAGGATGCTGGCGACGTAGTTTTCCGCCAGGTCGCGGAAGGCGAAGCCCAGCGCGATGCCGGCGACGCCGGCCGAGCCGATCACCGCGCCGGCCAGCGCCAGCGCGTCCAGCAGCTGCAGCGCCACCAGCAGGCCGACCAGCAGCAGCCCGAACTGGAGCGCCTGCGCCTTCAGGGAAACCACGAAGGGATTGCGGACCCTGCCTTCGCGGGGTTGGCGATAGCGCCTGGCGAGCAGACGGCCCAGACCCCAGGCCCCCCAGACCAGGGCCGCGGCGAGCACGAGCAGGGGCGCGGCGGAGAGCACGCGGGTCAGGCGCGCCAGGCTGGCCTCGCGCCAGGTGCCGATGCGATCCGCCAGGCTCACCGACACCTCGACCCGGTTCACCACGGCCACCACGCCCGGCGTCGCGCGCGCGACGGTTTCGGCCAGCTCGCGATCCGCCTCGCGGGCGACGACGCCCTCGAGCACCAGCACCGGCCCTTCGCGGCGTGCGAGCACCCGCGACAGACCGGGCAGCGCCCGCAGGTCGGCGGCCTCGAGGGAAGCGGCCGGCGCCGCGCGGCCGGCGGGCGCGGGTGGCGATGCCATGGCCGGTCCCGACGCGATGGCCAAGGCCAGGCACAGCACGGCCGCGGCGAACCGGGACGTCACCGCCGCTCCAGCGAATCGGCCAGCAGATGCAGCCAGGTCTGCGCCAGCGGCACGCAGGGCAGCGCGTAACGCGCCCGCGTCGGCCGACGCGAGCCGACGCAGACACCGAAACCGGAGAGTTCCGCCGCGGCGGCGAACGCGTCCTCATCGGTGACGTCGTCGCCCACCGCCACCGGCCGTCGCGGCCCGCGTCGCGGCGACCCGGCCAGCGTGCGCAGCGCCGCGCCCTTGGAATGGCGCGCGGGCAGCACCTCGATGACGCAGGCGCCTTCGATCGCGCGCAGCCGGTCCGCACCGGCCAGTTCGCGCGCCACCAGCTGCCGCAGCCGCGGCGCCAGCGCCGGAGCGCGGCGATAGTGGATCGCGAAGCCGGAAGGTTTGTCCTCGATCCATGCGTCCGGGCGGCCCGCGCAGCCCCGGCCCACGGCGCGCCTCATCTCCGCCAGCTGCGACGCCTCGTCCGGTGCGGGGACCGCATCGAGGCCTTCGGCGCCATGGCAGCCGACCAGCGCCACGTCGTCCAGGCCGGGCAGCAGCGCCCGCAGCTGCTGCACCGGACGGCCGCTGAGGATGCAGAGCGCGCCGTCCAGTGACTGGTGCAGCCGCGCCAGCAACCGGCGCAGCTCGTCGCTCACCTGCACCTGGTCCGGATGATCCGCCAGCGGGCACAAGGTTCCGTCGAAATCCAGGTACAGCGCCCACCGATCGGCCGCGTCCGGCAGCGGCGGCAGGGGCAGTTGCTCGGCCGCCACGGTCATTGCAGCGGGATCTGGGGCGCGGGCTCGGCCAGGCGCCCGGCGGCGGCGCTCTGCAATGCCTCGAGGAAATCGCGGCGCCAACTGGACAGCGGGCGGTCGACCAGGCCGCCCATCAGGGCCTCCCAGCGCCGGCGCCGCTCCTTCAGCGGCATGCGCAGGGCGAGGGCGAGAGTGTCCGCCACCGCGCAGGTGTCGAAGGGATTGACCGTCAGCGCCGCGTGCATGTCTTCGGCCGCGCCGGCGAACTCCGACAGCACCAGCACGCCGGGATCTTCGGCCCGCTGCGCCGCCACGTACTCCTTCGCCACCAGGTTCATGCCGTCGCGCAGCGGCGTGACCAGCCCGACGGCGGCCTCGCGCAGATATCCCGACACCGTCGCATGCGGATGGCTGCGCACCACGTAACGCAGCGGCACCCAGTCGGCGTCGCCGTGGCGGCCGTTGATCTCGCCGGCGATGCCGTCCAGGCGCGATTTCAAGGCCCGGTACTCCGCGACCTCGCCGCGGCTGACCGGCGCGATCTGCAGGAAGCTCACCTGCCGGCGCAGGTCCTCGTGCCGGTCGAGCATGCGGCCGTAGGCCTTGAAGCGCTCGGGCAGGCCCTTGGAATAATCCAGCCGGTCCACGCCGATCACCAGCTTGCGGCCGGCCAGGCTGTCGCGCAGGCGGCGGCGGGCGGCGATGGACGTGGCGCGTTCGGCGTCCGCCGCGACGGCCGCGGCATCGATGCCGATCGGGAAAGCCTGCACCCGCGGCATCGGGCCGCGGCGATGGTGGCTGCACAGGTAGTTGCCCAGGTGTTCGGCGTCGCGGCGCGTCTGCACGCCGACCAGATCGTGGCCGCCGAGGCCGGCGAACAACTCGCGGTGCCCGGGCAGGGCGCGCACCAGGTCGGTCGCCGGGAAGGGCGTGTGCAGGAAGAAGCCGATGGGCTGGCGCACGCCCCGCTCGCGCAGCAGGGCGGCGAGCGGGAACAGGTGGTAGTCGTGGATCCAGATCACGCTGTCGTCGCGCAGCAGCGGCAGCAGCTCGTCCGCGAAGCGTTGGTTGGCGCGCAGGTAGGCGTCGTGCGTCGAGCGCTCGTACTCCATCAGGTCCAGGCGCGAATGCAGCAGCGGCCACAGCGTGCGGTTCGCGAAGCCCAGGTAGTAGTCGCGGTGTTCGGCCTCGGTAAGGTCCACGCCGCGGTACAGCACGCCCTTGGCGTCCACCGAACTGGCGCCGCCCTCCGAGATGCGCCCGGACCAGCCGAGCCAGACGCCACCGCTTTCGTCGAGCGCCTGCCGCAGGCCGGTCGCCAGCCCGCCGGTCTGGGTCGAGCCCGGCCACGCCAGCCGGTTCGACACCACCACCAGGGATCGTGTGCGGTGCGTTCCGGAAGCGATCTGCTTCGGAAGGGAGGGAGAGAGGGTTTCCGCGGTGATGGCCATGGCGACTCGTGCGAGGGATTCGCCCATACCCCTGCAATTGCCGCGCCGATCCTCCCTGCACCGCGGAAGGTTTACAGGGCAGTGAACCCGTTTTCGGCGGCCAGTGGCGGCAGGGTGCGGTACCACTCCAGCAGCGCCGGCGGCAGGTGGCCGGCGACGCCGACGCCAAAGCGGCGGTAGGCCTCGACGGTGTCCAGGAGCAGGGCTTCGGCGTCCGCGGGCAGCGGCTCCAGCAGGGCCTCGTCGGGATCGCGCAGGTATTGCCGCAGCAGGGTGCCGGCCCAGTCGTGCAGTTCGCCGCGGCGCTGCTGCAGGGTCTCGGCGAACCAGGCCCGCGCCGGGGAATGCAGGGTCTGGCCAGCGGCCTGCTCGGCGCGAAGCGCCTCGGCCAGGGCGGGATAGGCGCCGCGATACCATTCGGTGTGGCCACCGGCCTCCAGGCGCACCGACATCGGCATCGGCGCCCGATGCGGACGGAAGCTTCCGCGGAAGCGCCGTTCCAGCACCGCCGCCTCGCGCGGCGATCCCGTCTCCAGCAGCATGGCCTGGTCGAAGTCGAAGACCTCGAAGAAGCGGCGGCTGAACTGCCGCGCGCGGCGCAGCGGGTCGGTCGAGATGCCCAGCTTCAGCCAGTCCTCGCCGCGCACCGGCAGCAGGTAGACGAATCCGGTGGCCATGCCGCTCAGGTCAGCGCCGAGGATTCCTCGAACGGCAACCGGGCCAGGCCCGTCTCGGCCATCGCCGCGGCGATGCGCGGGTGCTCGGCCTCGGTGGCGTCGATGGCGACCAGGATGCGTCCGGCGGCGATCTCGTCCTCGAAGCGGCGACGCACCGGGTCCGGCAGCGCCGAGCCCATCAGGCCCGACGACCACGTGCCGGCCGCGGCGCCTACCGCGGCGATCGCGGCCGCGCCCGCCAGCGTGACGCCCAGGCCCGGGATCGCCACCGCGATCAGGCCGGCGACCAGGCCGGCGGTGCCGCCGGCCAGCGCGCCCTTGACCGCCGCCGGCGCGAAGTCGGTGCTCGCGTTGCGGTAGCGCTCCGGCAGCTCCTCCATCTCGATGTCGGCGCGGGCGATCAGGGCGATGTCGTGTTCGTCCACGCCCAGGCCGCGTGCACGGCCGACGGCGGCCGTGGCCGAAGCGATGTCGTGCGCCAGGTAGATGTGCTTGGTCTTCATGGGCGAACCTCCTGGCCGAAAGGGTGGTGGCTGCGCGCCGTGCGCGCAACCGGAAAATAGTTCCGGCGCGCGCAGCGATTGCGCGCCGGCCGAGGCCGGTCGCGCAGATGGCGCGGAATATGCAGCGCCGCTTCCAGGACCCCTGTTCTGCCCTCCCTGCCATTGGAAGCCGACGCCATGCCGACCACCCAACCCGCGAAAGATCCCCGCAGCAGCAACCAGGTGCTGGACAAGGCCCTGGCCGACACTTTCCCCGCCAGCGATCCGCCGGCCGCGACCAGCGTGACCCCGGCCGCCCCGGCGGATGTCGCGCCTGCCGTCGATTGCCCCGTCACCGCCTGGCTGGTGCTGGACGAGGCGATGGCCGCGAAGCCGCTGCAGGAATGGCGCACCTGCGGGCAGTCGCGCTGGCTGTCGCCGAACACGCTCGCCCTCCAGCTGGCGCTGAGCCCGGCGTTGGCCCTGCTGGACGCGATGACCGCGCACGGCTTCGCCCAGGAACAGGACTGGCGCATGGCGAAGGTGGAGGCGGATGCCCGGCTGCTGCGCCGGCTCGACAATCCGCATGAATGCTGGCGTGAACGCACGGTGCGCAACGACGTCCGCCTGCATGGCGACCGCTGGGCCCTGGAACAGGAATCGGCCTTGCTCCGTGTCCCCAGTCCACTTTGCCCGGAAGAGCACAACGTGCTGGCCAACCTGCTGCACCCCGATGCCCCTTCCCTGCGCGTGGTCGATGTCTGCCCGCTGGAGATCGACAGCCGCCTGCGCCGTTGAACCGCCTGGAGAATTGAACGGCCGGAAAAAGGCCGCCCCGCGCGATGCGGGGCGGCCCTTGCCGGTGCTTACCGGCCGCGGGACGAAGAGCCCGATCCGGAACTTCCGGACTTGCTGTCGCCGGACGTGGACTTGCGGTCGGACGTCGACTTGCTCCCGCTCTTGTTGTCGCCGGAGGAGCTGCCGCTGCGGCCGCTCTGTTCCTTCTTGGTGTGCTGGTTCTCGCCGCTGGGGTTGTGGTTGGGCATGACGCTTTCTCCTGGGTGGGGGGCCCGAGAGGGCCGGGAACGGGGCGGCCTCCGCGGCCGCCTCCGGAAGTCATTCCTGGGCCATCGCCCGGTCGAGCGATTCGGCCATCGAGGCATGCCTGCGCAGGCCCGGCAGGGCCTCGCGGGCCAGCGAGCGCACCTCCTCGTTGTGGCCCTGGCCGTTGGCGGCCGCCTCGAACTTCGCGATCGAACTGCGGTGCATCTGCACCAGCATGTCCAGGTAGGCCTGGTCGAAGGCCTCGCCGCGCGCCGAGAGCAGCGGCTTCATGTGCGGATCCGCGGACAGCGCGTTCGCGGCCTGGTCGGCCGAGGGGTCCGATGCCGCCGGGCCGCCGACCGCACCGGCCGAGTCGGCCGATTCGGTTCCGGGAGTGGTGGCGGGCGTGGTCGCCGGCGCCGCGTGGTGTTTCCCGCCGGCATGTTCCGAACGCGCGCCGGCGAATTCCAGCTTGGCGTTGAGGTCGCGGTGATCCCGCTCGATCACCTCGGCCAGGTCGCGCACGTCCTGGTCCTTGGCCTGGCGCTGCGCCAGCTGCGCCGCGTGGACTTCGGTCTCGCCGGACTTCAGCGCCTGGTCCAGGAAGGCGCGGTCGGCCGCCGCGGGTTCCGCGGTCGGGGATTTCGCGGCCGGGGTCGTCATGCCGGTGGTCGGGGAAACCCGCTCGTTGCCGGTCGGGGACTGCGCGCCTGCCGGCAGCGACACCAGCAGCGCAAGGCTGATCGCGGAGAAAAGTAGGGTCTTCATCGGTGTGTCCTCATGGGGAAAGGACCCGGAGGCGCGGGGGCGCCCCCCCCCCCCCCCCCCCCGGGGGAATTCTTAGGGATGATTAGTGGGGCGGCCACAGACCCACCGGCGGGGAAAGACCCCCCCCCCCCC
>CAMLKR010000055.1 GCA_946480565.1 uncultured Arenimonas sp.
CGCGCAGGTGCAGGTGCAGGCCGCCGGCGTTCCAGGCGCCGAAACTCTGGCCGGCATTGCCCTGCAGGCACACGTCCAGCGGCGTTTCGGCCATGCCGTTGTTGCCGTGCACGCGGGCGATCTCGCCCGACAGGCGCGCGCCGATGCTGCGGTCGGAATTGCGCACCGGGTAGCTGAAGCGGCCGCCGGCGCCGGCGTGGATCGCCGCGCGCATCTCGTCGAGCATGCGCGTGGCCAGCGCGCCGGTGTCGCGCGGGCGGTTGCGGGCCTCGGTGTTGTGCCGCGCGGCGGCGCCGCGGCCGTCGGCGGCGGCGAGCAGGGGCGCCAGGTCCAGGCCGCGCTGGCGCGGCGTCTGGCCTTCGGCGAGCTCCAGCAGATCGGTGCGGCCGATCAGGTCCTCGAGCCGCGCCACGCCCAGCCGGGCCAGCCAGCGGCGCACGTCCTCGGCGACGAAGCGGAAGAAGTGCATCGCCATTTCCGGCAGGCCGATGAAATGGTCGGCGCGCAGGCGTGCGTCCTGCGTCGCCACGCCGGTGGCGCAGTTGTTGAGATGGCAGATGCGCAGGTACTTGCAGCCCAGGGCCACCATCGGCGCGGTGCCGAAGCCGAAACTTTCGGCGCCCAGGATCGCGGCCTTGACCACGTCCAGGCCGGTCTTCAGGCCGCCGTCGGCCTGCACCCGTACCCGATGGCGCAGGTCGTTCGCGCGCAGGGTCTGCTGCACCTCGGCCAGGCCCAGTTCCCAGGGCGTCCCGGCGTGGTGGATGGACGAGATCGGCGAGGCGCCGGTGCCGCCGTCGTAACCCGAGACGGTGATCAGGTCGGCGTAGGCCTTGACCACGCCCGCGGCGATCGTGCCGATGCCGGCGTGCGCGACCAGCTTCACGCTGACCAGCGCGTCCGGGTTCACTTCCTTCAGGTCGAAGATCAGCTGGGCCAGGTCTTCGATCGAGTAGATGTCGTGGTGCGGCGGCGGCGAGATCAGGCCGATGCCGGGCTTGGCGTAGCGCAGCCGCGCGATCATCGCATTGACCTTGTGGCCCGGAAGCTGGCCGCCTTCGCCGGGCTTGGCGCCCTGGGCGATCTTGATCTGCAGTACCTCGGCATTGACCAGGTATTCGGGCGTGACGCCGAAGCGGCCGCTGGCCACCTGCTTGATCTTGCTGCGCTTCTCGGTGCCGTGGCGCGCGGCATCCTCGCCGCCTTCGCCGGAGTTCGAGCGCGCGCCCAGGCGGTTCATCGCGGCCGCCAGCGCCTCGTGCGCCTCGGGCGAGAGCGCGCCCAGCGACATGCCGGCCGAGTCGAAGCGCGCGAGGATGGCCTCGGCGGGTTCGACCGCGTCGAGCGGGATCGGCGCGACGTCGTCGCGCAGCGCCAGCAGGTCGCGCAGCGTCGACGCCGGGCGGCCGTCCACGTGGTCGGCGTAGACCTGGTAGTCCGCCGCGTCGCCGCTGCGCACCGCGCGCTGCAGGCTGGCGATCACGTCCGGGTTGTACATGTGGTATTCGCCGCCGTGCACCAGCTTGTGCCGGCCGCCGGGCTCGATGTCTTCCCCGTCCAGCCAGGCGCGCCGCGACAGCTGCCAGGCCTCGGCCTCGAGTTCGGCGAAACCCGCGCCCTGGATCCGGCTCACCATGCCCGGGAAACACAGGGCCACCACCTCGTCCTTCAAGCCGACGATTTCGAACAGTTGGGCCGCGCGGTAGCTCGCGATGGTGCTGATGCCCATCTTCGAGAGGATCTTGAGCAGGCCCTTCTTGATGCCGCGCCGGTAGCTGCGGCCCAGCTCCGCGGGCTCGTTGCCGGCCTTGCCGTCCACCACGCCGGCGCGGCCCAGGGCCGACAGCGTCTGGTAGGCGAGGTAGGGATAGACCGCGGTGGCGCCGACGCCGATCAGGCAGGCCATCTGGTGGGCGTCGCGCGCGCTGCCGGTTTCAACCACCAGGTTGGCGCGGCAGCGCAGCCCTGCATCCACCAGGTGGTGGTGCACGGCGCCGGTCGCCAGCAGGGCCGGCACGATCGCGTGGCCACGTTCGGGATAGCGGTCGGAAAGCAGCAGGATGACCGCACCGCCGCGCACGGCCGCTTCGGCTTCGGCCTGCAGGCGGCGCAGGGCCTGCGGCAGTGATTCGCCGGCGCGCAGGTGCAGGTGGATCAGCGCATGCGCGGCCTCGAACTGCGGCAGCGCCAGCAGCTGGCGCAGCTTGCGCTGGCTCAGCACCGGCGAGTTCAGCATCACCTGCACGGCGTTGTCCGGCGTGGCCTCGAACACATTGCCTTCCGGGCCGAGCTGGGTGGTGAGCGACATCACGATCTGCTCGCGCAGCGGATCGATCGGCGGATTGGTCACCTGGGCGAAGGCCTGGCGGAAATAGTCGCTGACCGGGCGGATCTTGTGCGACAGCACGGCGAACGGCGTGTCGTCGCCCATCGATCCGGTGGCCTCCTGCTCGGTTTCGGCCAGCACCCGAAGTTCGGCCTCGCGCTCCTCGCGCGTCAGCTGGAACAGTTTCTGGAAGCGCCGCAGCGTCGCCGCATCGAAGGGCTCGGCCGCCAGGGAAGGATCCACCAGGCTGGTGCTGAGGTAGGTCACGCCCTGCTTGAGCCAGGCCTTGAACGGCGCCCGCGACTTGTTGATGGCGTCGATGGCGTCGCTGTCGAGCAGCGCGCCGCGCCGCAGGTCCACCGCGAGCATCTCGCCGGGGCCGAGCTTGCCCTTGGCGACGACGTCCTCGTCGCGCACGTCGTACACGCCCATCTCGGACGCCACGACCAGCGTGTTGTCGGCGGTCAGCAGCCAGCGCGCCGGGCGCAGGCCGTTGCGGTCCAGCGTACAGGCGGCGAAATGCGGGTCGCACATCACGATGCCGGCCGGTCCGTCCCAGGGATCGGTGGACAGGCCGTAATACTCGTAGAAGGCGGCGAGGTCCGGGTCCTTGTATTCCAGCGACGCGGTCGCCGGCGGGATCAGGATGCGGATGGCCTGCAGCAGGTCCATGCCGCCGGCCAGCAGCAGCTCCAGCATGTTGTCCAGGCTCTGCGAATCCGAGCCTTGAAGGCACACCAGCGGCTGCAGCGCCGCCAGGTCGAAGGCCGGCGTGCGCCAGTGCGCGGCGCGGGCGCGGGCCCAGTGCCGGTTGCCTTCGATGGTGTTGATCTCGCCGTTGTGGGCGAGCAGGCGGAAGGGCTGGGCCAGCTTCCAGGCCGGCGCGGTATTGGTGGAAAAACGCTGGTGGAACACCACCACCGACGACGCCAGCCCGGGCCGCGCCAGGTCGGGGAAAACCTTCGGCAGCGCGTCGGGCAGCACCATGGCCTTGTAGCCGAGCGTCGCGGCCGACAGGGTCACCACATAGAAGTCCGGCTCGTCCGCCAGCGCCTGTTCGGCGGCGCGGCGGGCCAGGAACAGCGCACGCTCGAATCCGGCCGCGTCGCCGCTGGAGCGCACGAACACCTGCTCGATGCGCGGCAGCCCGCGCCGGGCGATCTCGCCGCAGTCGGCCAGCGACACCGGGACGTCGCGCCAGCCCGACACCGCCAGGCCCTGTGCCTGGAGCGCGGCGGCCAGGGCCGCCCGCGAACGCGCCGCGGCGGCGGCGTCCTGCGGCAGGAAGACCATGCCGCAGGCGTCGTCCGGCCCGAAGGCCAGGCCGGCTTCACGCGCGATGTCCTCCAGGAAGGCCTGCGGCCGCCGCAGCAGCAGGCCGCAGCCGTCGCCGCTGAGGCCGTCGGCGCCGACGGCGCCCCGGTGGGTCAGCCGTGCCAGGGCCCGCAGCCCGGCATCGACCAGAGACCGCGAAGGCCGGTCGTGAATCTGGACGATCAGCCCGAACCCGCAGCTGTCGCGTTCGAAATCCGGGGAATGCAGGCCCGGTGCCCGGGCAGCCGTCATACGCCCTCCACGGGAAGTGATGGAGACCCGGCCGCGCGGGACGTGCGGGCGTCAAAGGGCTGGGCTGACCCCACGGTCACACAGCGGATTAGAGTTTCTGCTCTGGCTGCCTTCCTTGCCGCGTCCGGGGCGGGTTAGAGTGCAACCTCTTCCCGAAAGCGGAGGTCCGGCATGCGCACGATCCTGGTCGCCAGCTCGAAGGGAGGCGCCGGCAAGACGACCGTCGCCACCAACCTCGCGGCCCATTTCGCCGTCGACGGCAAGGCGACCGCCATCCTCGACGCCGACCCGCAGAAGTCCTCGACCCACTGGTGCGAAAAACGCGCCGCGCTCGACACCGCCGTGCTGCCCATCGACGGCAGTCGCCGCGGCTGGGAAAAACACCTGCCCGACGGCGTGCAGCGCCTGGTCATCGACGCCCGCGCCGGCGCCATGGCCGAGGACCTCGAAACCTTCCTCGAACGCGCCGACGCGGTGCTGGTGCCGGTGCAGCCCTCGACCATCGACCTCGAGGCCACCGTGGTCTTCCTCAATTCCCTGGTCACCCACCCGCGGGTAAAGAAGGGCAAGCTGCCGGTCGGCATCGTCGGCAACCGCCTCAAGCCCTGGACCAGCAACTCCCAGCAGGCCCTGGCCCAGCTCGGCACCTGGCCCTACCCGGTGGTGGCCGAGCTGCGCGACACCCAGGCCTATGTGCTGATGGCGGCCCTGGGCAAGTCGGTGTTCGACTACCACTCCGAACAGATCCGCAGCCACCAGGACGACTGGGCGCCGCTGCTGAAGTGGCTCAGGAAGCTGCTCTGACCCGAACCCTGCCCGACCCCGTCATCCCGCCGCCGACAAGGACTGCCATGCGCGAACTGATCCTGCTCCGCCACGCCCACGCCGAACCTCCCGCGCCTGGCCAGGAAGACTTCGACCGGCCGCTGTCGCTGCAGGGCCAGGCCGAGGCGGAGGCCGCGGGGCGCTGGCTGCGCGACCACGGCTACCTGCCCGACCGCGTGGTCTGCTCGCCGGCCCGTCGCGCCCGCGAGACGACCGAGCAGGCCCTGGGCGCGCTGGGTTACGTCGAACTGCGCCAGGACCAGCGCATCTACGACGCCACCCCCGGCATGCTGATGCAGGTCGCCGACGACCACCGCGACATCGCCCGGGTGCTGCTGGTCGGCCACAACCCCGGCTTCGAACAGCTTGCCGCCCTGCTCAGTTCCGGCCAGTCGGGCGACTTCCGCGGCATGCCCGCCGGCGGCGTCGCCGTGCTGTCGATGCCGGCCGACGCCGCGCTGGAACCGGGCATCGCCCGCCTCGCGGCCTTCTGGTGGCCGTAGCCGGATGATCCGCGCCTGGGCCGGCGGGCTCTGCCTGGCCGGGCTGGCCTGCGTGGCCTCCGCGGCGGGACCCATGGCCGAATCCTTCGATCCGCAGTCCTCGCGCGCCAGTTTCGAGGTCGTGCTGCGCATGGCCGGCCAGGTCCAGGGCCGCTTCCGAGCCATCGAGGGCGAACTGCAGCCCGACGGCGACCGCTGGCGGGTGCGGGTGCGCCTGGACGCGCGTGAACTCGACCTCGACGGCCCGGCCTGGATGGTGCGCTCCACCCGGTCCGACAAGTTCCTGGACGTGGAGCGCCACCCCGACATCCGCTTCGAGTCCGCGGCCTTCACGCGCGAACTGCTGGTCGGCGGCGGCGAGCTGGGCGGCCAGCTGCGCCTGCGCGGCCGCAGCCGGCCGGTGTTCTTCCGGATCGAACCCAGCGCCTGCGCCGAGCCCGGCCGCGGCTGCGACATCCGGGTCACCGGCCGGGTCAGCCGGCGCGATTTCGGCATGACCGCCCAGCGCCTGTGGGTGCGCGACGACGTGGGCTTCGACTTCCGGGTGCGTTTGCGCGACCCTTTGCCGCCATGACCCCCCGACACCTCGCCCTCCTGCTCAGCCTGCTGGTCCTGGCGGGCTGCTCGACCCTGTCGCCGCGCGAAAGCCGGCAGGCCGCCGACCTGGCCATCGACGGCCGCAGCGCCGCGCTGGACTGCCAGCCGGTGCAGGACTGCGCCGCGGCCTCGCCCCTGCTGGCGCTCGCGCACGACGCGGTCGCCGCCTCCACGCCCGAGGCGCCGCGCCACCACGTGATCCTGCTCGACCGCGGCCAGGACGCCCTGCTGGCGCGGTTGCACCTGATCCGCGCCGCGCGCGAGAGCATCGAACTGCAGAGCTTCATCTTCGACGCCGACGACAGCGGCGCCCTGGTGCTGGAGGAACTGCTGCGGGCCGCGCGCCGCGGCGTGAAGGTGCGGGTGCTGCTGGACCAGCTCTACGGCCTGCCCGACCCCAACCTGCAGGCCAGCCTGGCCGGCCAGCACCGCAACTTCGAGCTGCGCATCTACAACCCGACCTTCGACGAGGCCAAGACCCAGGCCCTGCAGTACGCCGCCGGCATCCTGTGCTGCTTCCGCAAGTTCAACCAGCGCATGCACACCAAGCTGCTGCTGGTGGACGGCGTGGTCGGCATCACCGGCGGCCGCAACATCCAGGACCGGTATTTCGACTGGGCCGAGGGCTACAACTACCGCGACCGCGACATCCTGGTGGCCGGTCCGGCCGCGAAGGCGATGGGCGAGAACTTCGACGCCTTCTGGACCTTCGGCCGCACCCGCCGCGCCGAGGACCTGAGCGACGTCGCCAAGCGCCTGCTGCGCGCCGGCGGGGTGCCGCCGCATCCGCTGCTGGCCGCCGACCGCGCGCGCTCGCCGCGGGTGCTGGCCATGGCGAAGACGGCGGCCGACGGCGCGGCGGTCGTCGAACACCTGCGGCCGCTGGGCCTGGACGTGGGCCGGGTCGACTTCTTCGCCGACCTGCCGGAAAAACACGCGGGCGAACTCGCGGCCGACGAGGACGCGTCCCTGGCCATGCGCGACCTGGTCGCCGGCGTGCACGACGAGCTGGTGCTGCAGACCCCCTACCTGGTGCTGTCGCGTCCGGCCCGCCAGCTGTTCCGCGAACTGCGCAAGCGCGAGCGCAAGCCGGTCATCTGGGTGTCGACCAATTCCCTGGCCGCCACCGACGCCTTCCCGGTCTACGCGATGAGCCACAAGTACAAGCGCCTGTACCTGCGCGAGCTGGGTTTCGAGATCTTCGAATACAAACCCTATCCGGTCGACGCGCCGATCGAGGTCGCCGCCACGGGTGCCTTGGGCGAACAGCGCGCGGCGCACCTGCCGATGTTCGGATCGGGCTCGGCAGGCTCGGCCAGCGGGCCGGTGCCGCTCAAGCGCGCCGGCGTGCGGGTGGGCCTGCACGCCAAGTCGATGGTGGTGGACGGCCGCATCGGCGTGGTCGGCAGCCACAACTTCGACCCGCGCTCGGACAACTACAACACCGAGTCGATGGTGGTGGTGCACGACCCCGACTTCGCCGGCGCCCTGCGCGCCAGCATCCAGCGCGACATGCAGCCCGACAACGCCTGGCGCATCGCCCGGCAGGAGAAACCGCCGGTGTTCTCGGGCCTGAACTACAGCCTGGGCAAACTTTCGGAGAAGCTGCCGATCTTCGACATCTGGCCCTTCCCCTATGCGGCCAGCTTCGAGCTGCGCGAAGGCTGCAACCCGCTCCCGCCCTCGGACCCGCGCTTCTACGCGTGCTACGAGGACGTGGGCGCCTTCCCGGAAGTGGACCTGCCGCTCAAGACGGTCTACACCCGCATCCTGACCGCCTTCGGCGCCGGCCTCACGCCCATCCTCTGAGCCGCCGCCGGGGCCGGAAAGGTCCGGTCTTCGATTGACGCGGCCCCCTGCCCGGCCTAGGCTGCATCCCTCCCGCAAACGCAACGCCGGACCCGCCCGCATGCCCCTTTCGATCAGCTTCGAACTCTCCGACCGCGACCTCGAGCACTTCACCCAGGCCCTGAACGCCGCCCGCGCCACCGCCGGCCACAAGAGCGCCGACGAGATCATCGCCGCCGCGTCGGCCCTGCTGGTCGAGGCCGACAAGGTCGAAGTGCCGGACTTCATCGCCCAGCGCCTCGACCGCCTGGACGCCCTGATCGCCATGGTCCGCGACGAGGGCTGGCACCTGCCGGAGGAAGACAAGCAGCGCGTGCTGTCGGCCCTGGTCTATTTCGCCGACCCCAAGGACGTGATCCCGGACCACGTGCCGGTGCTGGGCTACTTCGACGACGCCATCGCCATCGAGATGTGCGTGAAGGAGCTCAAGCACGAGATCGAGGCCTACGACGAGTTCTGCGACTACCGCCAGGGCGAGGCCGAGCGCCGCGGCCAGGATCCGGCCAAGGTCGGCCGCGCCGACTGGCTGGAAGCCCGCCGCGACGAGCTGGTGGACCGCATGCACCGCCGCCGCAACCGCGACCTCGGCGGCGGCTACGGCGACAGCTCCGGCTACGCGCGCAAGGGCTACACCAGCTCCTACCGCCCGGGCATGCTGCGGGTCCGCTGACGCCGGCACCGGTCCGTGGAAGGCCCGTTCCGCCAGCGGATCGATCCCGCGACGATCACCCGCATGCTCAAGGGCACCGCGGGTGAAAGCCTCGGCATCCAGATCACCGAACAGGGCCCCGATTACCTGCGGGGCACCATGCCGGTCGACGCCCGCACCAAACAGCCCTTCGGCCTGCTGCACGGCGGATCGTCGGTCGCCCTGGCCGAAACCCTGGCCAGCTTCGCCGGCTACCTGTGCCTGGACCCGGACGCGAACCAGCAGGCCGCCGGCCTCGAGATCAACGCCAACCACCTGCGCGCCGTCACCTCGGGCGTGGTCACCGGCACGGCGCGGCCGATCCACCTCGGCCGCACCACCCAGGTCTGGGAAGTGCGCATCGAGGACGACAAGGGTCGCCTGACCTGCATCTCGCGCATGACCGCCGCGGTGGTCGGACGCTGAATCTTCCGGGCGATACCCCGGCGTCGGGTGTTTACTCGGCGCGGCTGCGGCACAATCGCGCCATGTCCGCCCACCCCGATACGGTCCGCCCGTCCACCGACTGGCGTCGTCCGCTGCGCTACCTCTGGCGTCTGCCGCTGCTCGCCCTGCACCTCGGGCTGGGCCTGCCGCTGACCCTGTTGATGATCAACCCGGTCTCGGCGCGGATCGAAATGCGCGGCGAACGCCTGGACCATCGCATGGTGCGCTGGTGGTCGGGCACGCTGATGCGGATCTTCGGCTTCACGCTCAAGCGTTACGGCACGCCGCTGCCGGGCGCGGCGCTGTTCGTCGCCAACCACGTCAGCTGGATCGACATCGAGCTGATGCACAGCCAGCGCATGATGGGTTTCGTCGCCAAGGCCGAGATCTCGCGCTGGCCCCTGGTGGGCTGGCTGGCCAGCCGCGGCGGCACCATCTACCACCACCGCGGCAACAACGACTCGCTGCACGGCGTGATGCACCAGATGGTGCAGCGGCTGGAGCAGGGCCTGGCGGTGGGCGTGTTCCCCGAGGGCCGCACCACCCGCGGCGACGCCATCGGCACCTTCCACGCGCGCATCTTCCAGCCGGCGGTGCTGGCCAACGTGCCGGCCCAGCCGGTGGCGCTGAAATACGGCGCGCGCGGCAGCGCCCAGACCATCGTCGCCTTCGGCGAGAAGGAAAGTTTCTTCGCCAATTTCGTGCGCCTGCTCGGCGAGCCCGGCCGCGTGGCCGAGGTGCATTTCCTGGAGCCGGTGGCGTCCAGCGAGGACGGCCGCCGGCGCATGGCGGAAACCTGCCGCGAACGCATCATCGCGGCGATGGCCGGCTGAGGCGCCGGTGATCCGGGTCACCGACTACCGCCCGCCGCGCTGGCTGCGCAACCCGCACCTGCAGTCGGTGCTCAGCTCGATGCCGCTGCGCCGCGCCGCCGGCCAACGTGCGCTGCAGCGCCTGGGCGCGACGACCACCGAACACCTGATCGAGGTCGAGGACGGCGTGCGCCTGCAGGGTTTCCACAGCGCCGTGCCGGGCACGACGCCGCGCGGCCTGGCCCTGCTGCTGCACGGCTGGGAAGGCAGCAGCGAGTCGAGCTACATGCGCCACACCGCGGCGGCGCTGCTGGCGCGGGGTTTCGAAGTGTTCCGGCTCAACTTCCGCGACCACGGCGACACCCACCACCTGAACAAGGACCTGTTCCATTCCTGCCGCCTGGCCGAGGTGGTGCAGGCGGCGGCCGAAATTTCGCGGCGCTTCCCGGCGCGGCCGATGCTGGCGGCCGGGTTCTCGCTGGGCGGCAACTTCGCATTGCGGCTGGCGCTGGCGGCGCCCGGCGCCGGCATCCCGCTGGTGCACGCGGCGGCGGTGTGCCCGGCGATCGACCCTTCCGGGGTGCTGCGCATGCTCGAATCCGGCGCACCCTTCTACCACTGGTACTTCATGAAGAAGTGGCGGCGTTCGCTGCAGCGCAAGCGCGCGCTGTTCCCCGACCACCACGACTTCGACGACCAGGTGCTGGCCCTGGACATGCGCGGCCTGACCCACTGGATGGTGCGGCGACACACCACCATGGCCGACATCGAGGAATACTTCGACGGCTACAGCGTCGCCGGCGACCGCCTGGCCGCGCTGCAGGTGCCGGTGAGCGTGCTGGCGGCGATGGACGACCCGGTGATCCCGGCGGACGGTTTCCCGCGCCTGGGCCTGCCCGCCCACTCGACCCTGGAGATCGCCGACTTCGGCGGCCACTGCGGCTTCCTCGAGGGCGCCGACCTGCGCGGCTACGCCGAGCGCTGGGTGGCGCAGCGGCTGGAGGCCGCGGCCCAGGCCGCCGGCCGGGCTACAATGCCGCTTTCCGCTCCAGCCTGAAGACCCTTCCCATGCTTGCCCAGATCACCGAGGCGCTGCGTCGCGGCGACACCGCCGCCGCCCTCGCCGCCGCCCGCTCCGCCGTGGCCGCCGAACCCGAGAACGCCCATGCCCAGCACCTGCTCGGCCTGAGCGCCCAGCGCGCCGGCGACGCCGCCACCGCCCGCGCCGCCTTCGAGCGCGCCGTCGAGCTGGCGCCGGACCGCGCGCCCTACCAGTTCAGCCTGGCCTCGCTGGCGCTGTCGGAAGGCGACGTCGCCGCCGCCACCCAGGGCCTGAAGCAGACCCTGGCCACCGACCCGAACCAGCTGCCCGCCTACCTCACCCTGGTGCACTTGGCCCTGGCCAAGGGCGACCGCGACGAGGCCGCGCGCAACCTGCGCCTGGCCCAGCGCGTCGACGCCGAACATCCGCAGGTGCTGGTGGCCGAAGGCTACGTGGCCCAGGCCGGCGGCGACGCCGAGCGGGCGCTGAAGTGCTTCACCGCTGCGGTGCAGGCCAACCCGAAGCTGGCCGGCGCCCAGCACGCCCTGGGCATGGCCTATGTCGGCCGCGGCCTGTGGCCCTTCGCCGAGCAGGCGCTCAACAACGCCCTGGTCCTGGAGCCGAACAATCCCGGCGGCCTGCGCGCGCTGGCCGAGGCCTGCCGCCGCCAGGAAAAACCCGCCGAGGCCGTGGCCGCGCTCG
This sequence comes from uncultured Arenimonas sp., assembly GCA_946480565.1. The sequence continues at coordinate 11,357 of CAMLKR010000055.1, forward strand.
ATCGCCTGCTGGCCCTGCGCCCGGACGACCTGTTCGCCCGCGCCATGCGCGCCGACCAGCGCATGGCCCTGGGCCAGGAAGACGAGGCCCTGGTCGACCTGCTGACCCTGCTCGACGCCCAGCCGGCCCAGGTCGGCGTGATCGAATCGGCCCTGCCCCTGCTGGTGCAGCGCCGCCGCGGCGACGAGGCACTGGCGCGCATCGAGGCCGCCCTGGCCCTGGCACCGGCCAACGACCGCCTGTGGACCGCGCGCCTGTGGCTGTCGGGCCTGCTGCAGGAAGACCCGCTGGCGCTGCTGCAGCGCTGGCAGGGCGTCGTGCCCGACAGCCCGGCCTGCCTGGAATTCCTGGCCGAATACCACGAGGCCGCCGGCGACAGCGCCCAGGCCGTGGCCCATGCCGACCAGGCCCTGGCCCGCGACCCGAACCGTTTCGCCTCGCGCCTGGTGAAGCTGCGCGCCGATTTCCTGGCCGACCCGGCCGCCGCCCTGGCCCAGGCCCAGGCGCTGGCGCCGCTGGCCCGCAGCGCCCACGAACAGCGCACCGCCTACGCCTGGCAGGGCCTGGCCCTGGACCAGCTGGGCCGCCACGACGAGGCCGCCGCCTGCTGGCGCGAGATGGTGCGCCGGGTGGTGTCGCCGCATCCGCTGCCGCAGCCCCAGCCCGCCGACGCCGCGCCCGAAGGCGAGACCGGCGGCGGCACCCTGCTGTGGTCGCCCACCGGCGTGCGCCTGGACAACCTGCTGCCGGCCCTGCAGCGCCAGCTGGGCCCGCGCCTGCTGCTCGACCGCATCGGCCAGATGGTGCGCGGCGACGGCTTCGGCCTAGCCCGGCGTGCGCCTGGCCATCCGGCCTCCGGCAATGCCGGCAGCTGGCGCGCCGGCATCCAGGCCCGCGGCCTGGACCCGGCGACCGCCGTGGACTGGCTGCCGCAGATCGACGGCTATACCCTGGCGGCCCTGCGCGGCGCCCACCTGCTGGCCGTGGTCGCCGACCCGCGCGATACCTTCCTCAGCTGGATGGTCCAGGGCAGCACCCAGGACTACATCTTCGCGCCCGACCCGGCCCTGGCCGCCGAGTGGCTGGCCCTGGGCCTGGAGGCCCTGGCCCTGCACCGCGAAACGGCGCCCGGCCAAGTGTCGCTGGTGCGCATCGACGGTGATGCCGGCGTCGCCGCTGCCGCGCTGGAACAGGCCCTGGGCCTGGGCGAACCGCTGCCCGCGGTCAGCGCCGGCGCGCTCGGCTTCACGCCCGGCCACTGGCGCAAGTACCGCACGGCCTTCGCCGCCGAATTCGCTCGGCTGGCGCCGGTCGCGGTGCGGCTGGGTTATCCGGCCGACTGACCCCGCGCCCCGCCGGCCTCAGCTGCCGGCGGGCAGGCCCAGCAGCAGGGCCGTGCCCAGGCCGATCCGGTACCAGGCGAAAGGCGTGAAGCGGTGACTGGCGATGTAGGCCAGCAGCCAGCGCACGGTCGCGAAGCCGGTAACCGTGGCGGCGGCGAAGGCCACCGCCAGCCCGGTCCAGTCCTCGCCGGCGGCGCGGCCTTCGCCCACGGTTTCCAGCAGCGCCCAGCCGGTGGCGGCGAACATGGTCGGGATGCCGACCAGGAACACGAACTCGGCGGCCGCAGGCTTGCGGGTCAGGCCCAGCA
>CAMLKR010000056.1 GCA_946480565.1 uncultured Arenimonas sp.
GCCGAAGCGGGCGCCGACGAACACCTGGCCCGCTACCAGCAGACCGTGCTGCGCGCGCTGGAGGAAACCGAAACGGCGCTGGCGCGCTACCGGCACGCCCGCAGCGAGCACACGCACCTGTCGGCCGCGGCCCTCGCCAGCGCACGCGGCGCCGAACTGGCCCGCCTGCGCTTCGAAGGCGGCCTGGTCGATTTCCTGCAGGTGCTCGACGCCGAACGGACCCGGCTTGAAGCCGAGGACCGGCTGGCGCAGAGCCAGGCGCGCACCGCCAACGCATTGGTGGCGGTCTATCGCGCCCTGGCCGGCGGCTGGCCCGACACGCTGCCCGAACGCGAGCACATCGCCACCCTGGACTGAACCGCGCCCGCGTTCGCATCCGGCTCCGCCCGGCCCCGCCTCGTCGGCCGGCGCGGGGCCGGATGCGGTTTTCAGCCGGCCGGGGACGCGCCCGGGCGCAGGTGGTACATGCGCAGGCTGCCGTAGCCCTTGGCGGCCGGCACCCGGCCGACGTAATCGCAGTCGAAGCCCTCCGGATCCAGGGCCAGGCGGGCGGCGAACTGCTCGGTCACGTAGACCTCGCCCGCCGGCGTCACCGGTTCGATGCGCGCCGTGCGGCTGACGTGCGCGCCGAAATAATTGGTCAGCCCCAGCACCGGGTCCACCGCCTCGTACACCGGGCCGAAATGGCCGCCCAGGCGGAGGGCAAGCGACTCCGGCAAACCACATTGCGCCAGGTCGATCGCCGCCATCGCCGCCTGCAGCTTCAGCGCGCAGCGCGCCGCCAGCGCAGGATCGGCCATCACCACGAACAGGCCGTCGCCCCAGGTGTTGCGATACAGCACCTGCGCTCCGTACTGCGCCAGCACGCCCGCGAAGGCACCCAGGACGTGCGTCACGAAGGCGGTGACCTGGGTTTCGCTGAGCCGGCTGAAGCCCTGGATGTCGCCGAACAGCATGGCCTTGAGTTCGCGCTGCCCGGGCACCGGCGCCGCTGGCGTCCGCGGAGGTCGCGGCGCCGCGCCGGGTGCGGGATCGATGGATTCGGTGGTGCGCCCGGATTCGCGCCACAGCGCGACGTCGCAGGCCGTGCCGGCGACGCCGCCACCGGGCTTTCCGTCCCAGACCGCCAGTTGCCGCACCGGCGCATCCAGGAAACGCGCGCGCAGGCTGGCCAGCCCCATCGCCAGGAAGGAACCGTAGGCGAAGATCCATTCATGGCCCAGCTGCCGGTCCTCGGTGGCGAAATCCAGCGACGTCGCGCGCGCCAGGCAGGCGTGGAAACGTTCGACCCAGCCTGGGCCGCCGGGCGCCACCGACACCGCGATGAACTCCTCCTGCTCGAACGGCAGCACCACGTGCAGCTCGGCGCCGCGCGCCAGCAGCGCTTCGGCGAAAAGGATGTCGGCGCCGCAGGCCAGGGCGCCGTAGCCGAAGCCCACCGCGTGCGATGCCATCAAGTCGGCGATGCGCGCCGCCACGTCCGGTTCGCGTTCGGCCGGAAACCGCCCGGTGGCGGCATCGGCCGCGACCATGTGGCCGGTGTAGTGGATCACCGTCGGCGGCGCGAGCAGGTCGAGCAGATCGTCCGGCAGGCGCCTGGCCGCGCAGACGCGACGCAGCTGCCGTCGCGTGGCGGCACGCGCCGCCAGGTCGCCGCCGGCCCCGGCCGCGCGGGCCAGCGCCGCGCGGGCACGGGCTTCGTCACCCAGCACCAGCGCGGCTTCGGCCTCCGAGGCGGCGCGATAGTACGCTTCGTCGGTGCCGGTCGCGCACAGCGCCAGCACCTCGCGCGCCAGGCGCTCGGCCGCCGGTACCTGGCCGGCCAGCAGGCGCAGGCTGGCGGCGTTGACGGCCGGGTAATAACCGCCGCCACGCAGGTGCGCCGCCTCGTACAGGTCGGCGGCGCGCGCCAGCAGCCCCTCGCGTTCCGGCGCCGGCGCGGCCAGCGCGCGGTCCTTGGCGATGCGCGCGGCCAGCGCCGCGATCTCGGTTTCCTGCGACCGCGCCAGGCCCAGGCGCGCGAATTCGCTCTCGGCACGCGCGGTGGCACCGGCCTTGGCCAGGTCGAGCACGGCGCGATGGGCCAGCCACAGGTCGCCGGGATGTTCGGCCAGACCCTGCAGGGCGGTGTCGTAGGCCAGCAGCAGTTCTCCGCGCGCCTCGTGCCCACGGACACGCGCCAGCCAGTCGGCGGCGCTCATCGGATCAGTCTTTCCGTCCGTCGCAGCGCATGCGCAGGATCGAGCCGTCCTCGGCCGCACCGTTGGCGTACACCAGCTTCATCATGCGGTCGTCGACGATCTCGAAGCGGGCGGTGTTGTCGGCGGCGACGGGCTCGTCCACCGGCTGCATCTCGAAGCCGCCGGCCACCGGCACGATCCGCGAGGCGACGTCCCAGGGCTGGGCCTGCGGGTGGTCCACCCGGGTCAGCACGGTGTCGGCGCCGGTGCGGATCACTTCGTAGACGATGGTCAGGCCGTTGTAGGGCTGGCACCAGGTGCCGGCGAAGAAGGCGACGTCGTCGCGCGCCGGTCCCGCCGGCACGGCGGGTGCGGGCGTCGGCGCCTGAACGACGGCCGGCGGGGGCGGAGACGTCGTGGCAGCGGTCTGCGCTGCAGTGGCCGCCGGGACCGCGTCGGATGCCGCCGCGGGCGGCGATGGCGACTGCCCGGCTGCCGCCTCCGCCTCCGCCTCGGCCTCCGCGGGGCCCGGCTCGGTGCGGGAAGGCGCGGCGGCCTGCGTGGGCGCTTCCTCCGGAGCGGGCACGCGCGTAAACCAAAGGGTGGCAGCCACGCCCAGCGCCGCGACGGCAACCAGAGCGAGACCGATGCCCAGCACGGGGCGGACGCCGGTAGCCGGCCTTTGTGGCGCGACGGAGCGCACCGGCGCCGAACCGGGTGCGCCCATGGCCTTGATCGCGGCGACCAGCGGGCCGAGATGCTGCTCCATCGGCGACTTCCAGGCGTCCACCCACTGCGCCGAGGAAATGTAGAACTCGAGCGCGCCCGAAGGCGTCACCTCGCGGATGCGGACCGGCAGCACGGGTTTGGTCTTGCTGACCGCGCGCTCGACTTCCTTGCGCACGAACTGCGATTCGTTGGACTGGTCCGACAGCACCAGCACCAGGGCACGGGCCTCGCCGATGGCGCCGATGATCGCCTCGCCGTATTCGACGCCGGGGCCGACGTCGCGCGGGGCGACCCAGCAACGGATGCCCTGCCCTTCGAGGTAATCGACGATGCGGAACGCCACGTCCCGGTCGGCGCTGGCGTAACTGACGAAGACATCCGCCATCGGCGATCCCGGAGGTGAGCTCCGGGCCAGTCTATGCAGGCGGCGCGACGGCCGCCAGCCTGCGGGTCCGGCCCGCGTCCGGCACCGGGGGAGTCGGTGCGTGGACGCGGGCCGGTCGCGGGTCAGCCGACGCGCATCATCCGGTCGCCGCGGCCTTCGGTGTAGGAGCTGGCGCGGGCGTAGCCGCTGCTGCGGCCATAGCCGGTGCCGAAGTCGCGGGTGCGGTAGCGCGGGGCGTTGTGGGCCGGGGCGTCCGGAACCACGACGGTGATCGCCGGCGCCGGGGTCGGACGGGCCGCATTCACCGCCGGAACCGGGCGGCTCGGGAAGAGGCGGTAGAAGTCGGTCAGGGTCTTCATGGCGTGGGCCTTGTGAGTTGGTGTGCTGGTAATCTACAACACCTAAGAGGGTGCGCCATGGGCCGGAAGTCACGGCCCGCGAAATTATTTGAATCAATGACTTGTGGCACCCTCCTGCGCTCCGCCCAAGCTCTCGCCCAGCCCGCTGCGGGCCAGGAACGCCTCGAAATCCTCGATCGTCAGCATGTCCCGCACCGCCGCCGCCTTGTCCGGGGACCGGTCGTAATAGGCCTTGGCGATGCGGTAGCCGACCCAGTAGCCCAGGTCCGCCGGCCGCCCCTGGCCCGGCGCCGGGTCGTAAAGCCAGCCCTTGGTGGACGTCCCGTGCCGGCGGGCCGCGAACTCGGCCCACAGCGTCCGCGCGCGGGGCTCGGCCCAGGCATGCACGTGCGGGTTGATGTGCCGGCCGGAGGCGAGCTCACCCAGGAAATCGGCGACGCCCTCGTTGATCGAAAGCTGCAGCAGGGTCGGCGCATCCCCGAATTCGTAGCGCTGCTGGTAGTGCACCAGTTCGTGCACGACGATGTGCGGCAAGCCGTCCATGTCGCGCAGCACCGCCCGGTGCCACTCGCCCAGCTCCGCATCGGGCGTGTCCGGGTGGCGGCCATACATCTCCAGGCCGATGAGCAGGCCGCGGTCGCTCAGCGTGCCGCCCGAGTTCATGCGCCCGATCAGCAAATACACGTCCGGGAACACGGCGTCCGGGTAGAGTTCGGCGAAACGGCGGAACCCGGCGCGGATCGGCGCCTCGTAGGACCGCACCGCGTCCATGCGCAGACGCAGTGCAGCGTAGTAGCGCGGATGCCGGTCGATCGTGGCGGCCAACTGTGCACCGTCGCCGATGCGCAGGCGGGTGAACTCCTTCAGGCCGGGGCTGCCGGCGTCGAGGTAGCCGCGCTGGAAAACATCCGCCCGCTGCGCCGGCGCCAGCGCCCGGGCGGCGTCGTAGGCCCGCCAGAAGCGGTCCAGATCGTCGGTGATGACGCGTGCGGCGTCGGGACCGGTCCGCGCCGGCTCCGCGGACCGCGCGGGTTGGCCGCCGGAAGCCGCGAATAGCGTGCACAGGACAAGGGACAGCAGCCGGGCGGACAGGGGCATGACGGGACTCCGGAACGTTTCCCAGGCTCCGATGTCCCGGCGCCGACCAAGGTTTAAGGTGGACCGCCAGGACGGCCCCCATCCCAGGAGACCGGACCCATGCCCGACCGCGAACGCCGCAAGACCGAGCACGAACTGATCAGCGCCCTCAAGCGCGAACTCACCGACGACCAGCGCGACACCCTGTCGCAGCTGGAGCGCTTCGGCTGGACCCTGAAGTTCGTGCGCCGGCCGCCCTTCCAGGAACCGGCGGGCGTGATCATGAATCCCGACACGCACCGCTTCGCCGTGATCGAGCCGGACGGCACCCTCAACGAGAACTCGTCGCTGCTGTTCCGGGACTGAGCGATCAGCGTGCGGCGCCGGTTATCGCCAGCACGCGTTCAACCTGCGCCAGCGCCTCCCGCAGTGCCGGCGCCTGCGGATGGTCACCGAACTTCGCCAGCGCCGCCTGCAGGCGGCGCGCGGCATCGGACTCCCGGCCGAGCCGGTCGGCCAGCAGCGGTGCGGTGGCCAGCGTGATGTCCAAGCCGGCCGGGTCGCCGGGAAAACGACGCTCGAAATCGTCGGCCAGCGCAGCGGCCTCGCTCTCCTGGCCGGCACGAGCCGCCTGGGCCACCAGGCGCGCGACATCGTCCGACCGGCCCGGCAGGAAGTCGGTTTGCAGCCGCCGGGTTTCAAGCGTCACCGCCAGCGCGCGGCGGTCCTTGCCGGTGGCGAGCAGGCGCGCGACGTAGTCGTCGTCGTGGCGCAGCAGCGCCTCGACGTCGCCAGCCGCGGCCAGGTACTGGCGATGCCGGTCGTGCACGGCGTCCGAGGCGCCGCGACCCCGGAACAACTGGCCAAGGCGCGCGGCGGCGGCGGCCGGACCGATATCGCGCGCCAGGCGCTCGGCATCGGCCATCGCTTCGTCTTCCTCCGGGGTGTCCAGCCGCGGTCGGGCCACGGCCGGGGCCACATCCAGGCCCAGCACGCCGTGGTATCGGTAAAGCAGATCACCCAGCAGGTGATAGCCGACCAGCAGCACGTAGACGGTGATGAAACTCGCCGGCAGCATGGACATCGTTCCCGGCAGGACCGCGGCGAACCCGGCCTGCAGCAGCCAGGCGCCGCCGTGCAGCAGGGCCAGCACGGCCACGACGCCGAAGTAGGCGCCGCCCAGGCGACCGATCAGCCGGAACCACGCGAGGGGATTGAGCGCCGCCGGCAGGCTGCCGTCGATCGCCAGGAAGATCGTCGCCGCAGGCAGGAAAACCAGCACCGACAGCGCGGCGGGCACGAAAACCGCGAGACCGCCCCAGTGGAGCGCGGCCAATAGCGCCGCGGTCGCGCCCGCCTGCAGCAGCATCTGCCCGATCGCGTCGCCATCGGTGGCCATCAGGTCCTCGCCGGTGACGCTTCCCGTGCGCCCCTGCGCGGTGTTCGTCAGGGCTTCGACCGCGAGCTTGAGCGCCATCACCCAGAACACGATCTCGAAAAGCAGCCCCAGCAGGCTGGGCAGATGCGAGAGCAGGCGCAGGAAGCAGACGCCGGCGACCATCAGCAGCAAGGGCGACTGGAGCGGATACGCCAGCAGCCGGGGCAGCCGCGGCAACAGCGGTTCGATGCGATGGGACTTCGCCATGGTGATCACGTCCGGGCCGGGACCACAGGCTAGGGAAGGCGACGGCCTCCGTCAAAACCCCGGTCCGGGTCGGTGTAGACGGTGTAACGCGAGCCGCGTGCGAAACCCACCAGGACCAGCCCGGCTTCGTCGGCAATGCGCACGGCGAGCGCGGTCGGCGCCGAGATCGCCGCGACCAGGCCGATGCCGACTTCGGCCGCTTTGTGCACGACCTCGTAACTCGCCCGCGACGTGACCAGCAGCGCCCGCGGGCTGGCGCCGGCGCGCCCGGCCGCGCCCACGGCCTTGTCGATGGCGTTGTGGCGCCCGACATCCTCGCGCACGTGCAGCTGACCCTCGGCATCGACCACGGCGGCAGCGTGCATGGCGCCGGTGCGGGCATTGAGCGGCTGCAGCGCATGCAGCTGGGCGAACAGCGGCGCCAGCGCCTCCGGCGCGATTCCGCAGGGCGGGACTCGGCGGACCGGGCGGATCGCGGCTTCCAGCCGGTCGGTGCCGCACAGGCCGCAGCCGGTGCGGCCGGTCAGACTGCGGCCGCGCTGTTCCAGCGCGTCGAACCGGGCCTGCGGAACGTGCATCTGCAGCGATATGCCGTGCGCGGTGACCAGGCGGTCGACGACCCGCAGTTCGTCCGGCGCCGCGACGATGGCCTCGGTGAGGCTGAAGCCCAGCGCGAAATCGTCCAGGTCGGCGGGCGTCGCCATCATCACCGCATGCGGATGGCCGTTGTAGACCAGGGCGATGGCGGATTCCTCAGCCAGGGTTTCCACCTGGTCGCGGCCAATACCCTCGTCGACGCGGCGGGCGCGGAGTTCGCGGCTGGCCGGCGGCGGTTTCATCCGTGGCGCTCCAGCCACTCGCGGCCGCGCGGCGTCAAGGCCAGGTGCTCGCGGGCACCGTCCGCCGTCGTGCGCACCAGGCCCAGGCCTCCCAGTGCCGGATCCTCGCCCAGCACGGCCAGCAGCCGCTGCAGCTCGCTGCGCGCCAGGCCCAGCTGTTTCGACGCGCGTGCCGTCGAGGCGCCCTCCCGCCCGGCGACGAAACGCAGCAGTTCGGCCAGGCGCTGCTCCATCAGCCCGGTTCCAGCGCGACCGGGATGTCCGCGCGGGGACGCAGCCGGACCGGGATCGCCTTCGAGGCCGGGGTGCGCGCGCCGATCGCGTGGTGGTCGAGCGGCACCAGCGAATTGGTTTCGGGGTAATACGCCGCGAGGCATCCGGCAGGGATGTCGTATTCCACGAGCTGGAAGCGCTTGGCCTCCCGCTCGCCGTCATGCCACACCGACACCAGGTCCACCCACTGCCCGGCGCGGAGCCCCAGGCGCGCAAGGTCGGCGGCGCCGATGAAACACACGCGCCGCTCGCCGGAGACGCCGCGATAGCGGTCCTCGAGCCCGTAGATCGTGGTGTTGTACTGGTCGTGGCTGCGGAGGGTCATCAGCGTCATCAGCGAGGGATCCGCCGCCAGCGGCGCCGGCAGCGCGTGCGCGAAGAACCGCGCCCGGCCCGTCGCCGTCAGCCAGCGCCGCTGGGCGGCGGGGTTTTCCAGATGGAATCCGCCGGGCTGGCGGATCCGCGCATTGAAGTCCTCGAATCCCTCGACCACGCGGGCGATGCGCTCGCGGATGCGGTCGTAGTCCCCGACCAGGCTCGACCACGGAATGTGCGACGCCGGCAGCGTCGCCTCGGCCAGCCGAGCGACGATCGCCGGTTCGCTCAGCAGGTGCCCCGACGCCGGCGGATTCATGCCGGTGGACACATGCACCATGCTCATCGAATCCTCCACCGTCACGCCCTGCGGCCCGCCGGCCTGCAGGTCGATCTCGGTGCGGCCCAGGCAGGGCAGGATCAACGCCTGCCGACCGTGCACCAGATGCGAGCGGTTGAGCTTGGTGGACACGTGCGCGGTCAACGCGCAGGCGCGCAGCGCCCGTGCAGTGAACTCAGTGTCCGGCGTGGCGGCGGCGAAGTTTCCGCCCATCGCGAACAGCACCCGGCACTCGCCGCGCGCCATCGCGCCGATCGCGCCGACCACGTCGTGGCCGTGCTTGCGCGGCGGCTCGAAGCCGAACTCGGCACCCAGCCGGTCCAGGAAGGCCGGCGCGGGCTTTTCGTGGATGCCCATGGTGCGGTCGCCCTGCACGTTCGAATGCCCGCGCACCGGGCAGGCGCCGGCGCCGGGCTTGCCGATGTTGCCGCCGACCAGCAGCAGGTTCACCAGCATCTGGATCGTCGCCACCGCGTCGCGATGCTGGGTGATGCCCATGGCCCAGCAGCAGATCGTCGCCTTCGACGCCGCGTAGACGTCGGCGGCCTCTTCGATCTGCGCGCGCGACAGGCCGGAGGCGGATTCGATCCTCCCCCAGTCCTCGGCCAGCACGTCGTCGCGCAGGGCCTCGAAGCCCTCGGTGTGCGAATCGATGAACTCCGCATCCACCGCCCCGCGCTCCAGCAGGCGCTTGATCATGCCCTTCACCGCCGCCAGGTCGCCGCCAATGCGCAGCGGGTAGTAGTGGCTGGCGATGGCGGTGGAGCCGCCCAGCAGCTCGGACGGATGTTTCGGGTCGGCGAAACGCTCCAGCCCGCGCTCGCGCAGTGGGTTGAAGACGACGATGCGGCAGCCGCGCCTGGCCGCGCTGCGCAGCTCGCCCAGCATGCGCGGATGGTTGGTGCCCGGGTTCTGCCCGAACACGAAGATGGCCTCGGCCCGCTCGAAATCGGCCAGGGTGACCGTACCCTTGCCGACGCCGATCTGTTCGCCCATCGCCAGGCCCGAGGGTTCGTGGCAGAGGTTGGAGCAGTCCGGCAGGTTGTTGGTGCCGAAGGCGCGCGCGAACAGCTGGTAGAGGAAGGCGGCTTCGTTGCTGGTGCGGCCCGAGGTATAGAACAGGGCCTGGTCCGGATGCTCGAGCGCCCGCAGGTGTCCGGCGACGATGGCGAAGGCCTCGTCCCAGGACACCGGGCGGTAGCGGTCGTCGCGGCCGTCGTAGAACATCGGTTCGGTCAGCCGCCCCTGCGCTTCCAGGAAGTGGTCGTCCTGGCGCGCCAGCCATTCGACCGGATGGGCCGCGAAAAAATCGCGGGTCACGCGCCGGCGCGTGGCCTCGGCGGCCACCGCCTTGACCCCGTTCTCGCAGAATTCGAAGGACGAATGCGGATTCCTGTCGGGCCAGGCGCAGCCGGGGCAGTCGAAGCCGTCGGGCTGGTTGGCGCGCAGCATGGTGCGCGCGCCGCGGCCGACGATGCCCTGTTCGCGGATGTGGCGGAAGGAGCTGGCCAGCGCGTCCCAGCCACCGGCGGCGCCTTCGTAGTCGGTGATCTTGAGGGGCATGCGGCAAGGCTAGGACCCCGCCGCCGCCGCGGCAAGCCTTGGCTGGGCAGGGACGGCACCGCAGGTTCCTGAATCGTTCCAGCAGCCGGCTGGACGCCGCGGGTGCCCTACTGCGTTCAAGACCACAGCCCCGCCGCTGTCCGCCTCCCCATGTCCGCCGCACTTCCCACCGTCGCCATCCTCGCCCTGCCCGAATCGGGCGCCTCCGTCGTCTACGGCATGTACGACCTGTTCAAGTCCGCCGGCCGCGACTGGGACCTGATGGTCACCGGCACCGCCGGTCCGGCGCTGATAAACCCGATCGTCGTGGCGCGCCGCACCGGCACCTTCGACATCGCCAACAACGTGCGCCTGACGCCGCACGACAGCTTCGAGAACGTGGCGGCGCCCGACATCGTCTGCGTGCCCGAAGTGTTCCTGGCCCCCGGCGACGCCATCGAGGGCCGATTCACGCCCGAGATCGCCTGGCTCAGGCGCTGCCACGCCCAGGGCGCCATCCTCGCGTCGGCCTGTTCGGGCGCCCTGCTGCGGGCCGAAGCCGGGCTGCTGGACGGCGAGGAGGCGACCACGCACTGGGCGTTCTGCGAAACGCTGCAGGCCCGGCATCCGAGCATCAGGATGCGGCCGCGCAGCGCCCTGGTGGCTTCCGGCGAAGGCCAACGCCTGGTGATGGCCGGCGGAGGCGCCAGCTGGTTCGACCTGGCGCTGTACCTGATCGCGCGCATCGCCGGGGTCGAGGTGGCGATGCAGACCGCCCGGGTGAACCTGATCGACTGGCACGCCGCCGGACAGCAGCCCTACGCCCACCTGGCCCGCGCCCGCCAGAGCGAGGACGCCCTGATCGCCGACTGCCAGGTCTGGATCGCCGGGAACTACCACGGCGGTTCCCCCGTGACCGAAATGATCCGCCGCAGCGGCCTGGCCGAACGCACCTTCAACCGCCGCTTCCAGAAGGCCACCGGACTGTCGCCGCTGGAGTACGTGCATACGCTGCGGCTGGAAGAAGCCAAGCAGATGCTCGAGGCCGGCCCCGAGCCGGTCGAGGCGGTCGCTGAAGCGGTGGGCTACCAGGATCCGGGCTTTTTCTCGCGCCTGTTCAAGCGCAAGGTCGGCCTGAGCCCGCTGCAGTACCGACGCCGCTTCGGAGAAATGCGCCGCAGCCTGCAGTCCGGGCGGCCCGGCGCCTGACTCAGCCCCGCGACCGCGGCCGCAGCACGAACAGCGCCAGCCCGCCCGCCACCAGCCCCCAGAAAGCCGGCCCGATGCCGAACAGCGTCAAGCCGGAGGCGGTGACCAGGAAGGTGATGATCGCCGGCTCGCGCTGGCCTTCGTCCGCCAGCGCCGCCGCCAGGCCGTTGCCGATGGTGCCCAGCAGGGCCAGCCCGGCGATCACCAGCACCAGTTCGTTCGGAAAGGCTGCGAACAGCGAGGCCACGGTCGCGCCGAACAGGCCCACGACGCAATAGAACAGACCTGCGGCGACGCCGGCGACGTAGCGCCGCGCCGGATCCTCGTGCGCCTCGCGCCCGGTGCAGATCGCCGCGGTGATCGCCGCCAGGTTCAGCGCAAAGGCCCCGAACGGCGCCAGCACGATGTTGACGGCGCCGATCCAGCCGATGACCGGCGAAATCGGCGGCCAGTAGCCCGAGGCGCGCAGCACCGTCGCGCCCGGTACGTTCTGCGAGACCATGGTCACCACGAACAGCGGAACGGCGATGCCGACCAGGGCGCTCCAGGAGAAGGACGGCGTCGTCCACACCGGAACCGCAGGCGCCAGCGCGACGCCGTCGAGCCGCAGCAGGCCCATCCCCCCGGCGATGGCGATGCCCAGGGCCAGGGTCGCCACCACGGCGTAACGCGGCGACAGCCGCCGCATCAGCAGATAGGCCGCGAACATGGCCAGGGCCAGCCCGAGCTGGCGCTGCATGGCGGAGAACGCCTCCATGCCGAAACGCAGCAGTACGCCGGCGAGCATGCCCGAGCCTATGGCGGCGGGGATGCGGCCGATCAGCCGCTCGAACAATCCGGAAAACCCGGCGATGGTGATCAGCACTGCCGACACCACGAAAGCGCCGATCGCCTGTTCGTAAGGCAAGCCCGCCGCGCCCGAGATCAGCATCGCCGCGCCCGGCGTCGACCAGGCGGTGACCACCGGCATGCGGTGCCGCAGCGACAGGCCGATGCAGGTCAGGCCCATGCCCAGGCCCAGGGCCCACATCCACGAGGCGATCTGGTCCGGCGTGGCGCCGACCGCCCGCGCGCCCTGGAACACGACCACGGCCGAGCTGCTGAAACCGACCAGCACGGTGACAAAACCGGCCACCAGGGCCGGCAGCGAGAAGTCGCGGATAAAACGCATGGCCCAGCTTAGCCGCAGGCCGGGGTGGCGCAGAAGCACGATTTCAGCGACGCCGTTTTCCGGAAACAGGACCGGTCGCAGACCTCTTCGGCGGTTTGCGCGCCGCGGCGGCCAGGGCCAGGCGCGCCCAGGGCTCGAGTTCTTCCGGGCTGTCGAGCGCGGCGTCCGGCACGCTCCAGTAGCTCATCTCGATCGGGCGCGCCTGCCCGGCATAAACGAAAGGCGCACAGCCGGCAGCGGCGAAACGGTCGCGGGTCAACGCGTCCACCTTCAAATAAAGTTGATCCTCGGCGACCAGCGCGAAAAAGACGCCGTCGCAGTAGACCCCGTGGCCACCGAACATCGCCCGCAGGGTGATGCGGCCGAGCGGCTCGAGCAATTCGCGAAGATGGGCCAGCAGGGCGTCGTCGCGCGGCATGGTCAGGGGCCGGCGCGGTCGAGCAGCAGGTCCACCGGCGCAGCGGCGGCCAGGCTGCCGTAGACCAGGCCACGATCGGGGCCGAGCCGTTGGGCACAGAAGCTGTCGGCGATCGCCGACCGGCCCGCACGCACCAGGATCGCCGCCTGCAGGGCCAAGGCCATGCGCTCGGCCAGGCGGCGGGCGCCGGCTTCCAGGGTCGCCGGATCGGCGCGCAGTTCATGGCGCAGGCGCGCGACCTCGGCATCGAGCAGCGCATGGCCGCCGCGGGCGGCGTCGAGTTCGTCGAAGAAGGCCGCCGCC
>CAMLKR010000057.1 GCA_946480565.1 uncultured Arenimonas sp.
ACTGGGGCAGCGAGGAAGAGGCCGCGTGGAAGGACAACTACCGGCGCTGGATGGCTTTCGTGAACGACTACAAGAACCGCGGCGGCCGCGTCACGGTCGGCAGCGATTCTGGCTACATCTACAAGACGTATGGCTTCGGCACGATCGAGGAGCTGGAACTGCTGCGCGAGGCCGGCTTCCATCCGCTGGAGGTGGTGCGCGCGGCGACGCTGTCGGGCGCCGAGGCGCTGGGCGCCGCCGACCGCATCGGTTCGATCGAACCGGGCAAATACGCCGACCTGGTGGTGCTGTCGGAGAACCCGCTGGCCAACCTGAAGGTGCTCTACGGCACCGGTCATATCCGCCTGGGGGCCGACGGCCAGCCGCACCGCGTCGGCGGCGTGCGCTACACGATCAAGGGCGGACTGGTGTACGACGCGCCGGCCCTGCTGGCCGACGTGCGCCGCATCGTCGCGGATGAAAAGGCCAAACGCGGCATCACCGTGTACCCGCAGCCCGGCGACTGACCGGGCGGCGGGCATCGCCCCGGATCAGGCGGCTTTCGCGGCCTTTTTCGCCGCCTTTTTGGCCGGGGCCTTCTTCACGGATTTTTTCGCTGCTTTTTTGGTCGCTTTCTTGGCGGCCTTTGTCGCCGGCGCCTTCTTGGCCGCGGCTTTCTTCGGCGCGGACTCGGCCGCGGCCTTGGCCGCCTTCTTGGCCGGGGCCTTCTTGGCGGCGGCCTTCTTGCCGAAGCGGCCGCCCTTGCGCACCGGCTTGCCCTCGGCCAGCAGGGCCTCGCACTCGGCCTGGGTCAGGCTGGCGGGGTCGCGGTCCTTGGGGATCTTGCCGTTCTTCTCGCCGTCGGTGATGTAGGGGCCGTAGCGGCCGTTCAACACCTGGATGTCGGTGCCCGGGAAGGTCTTGATGGTGCGGTTGGCGATCATCTCCTGCTTGGCGCGCACCAGTTCGACCGCGGCTTCGAAACTGATGGTGTACGGGTCGTCGGTCTTGCCGAGCGAAGCATAGGTGTCGCCCAGCTTCACGAACGGCCCGAAGCGGCCGATCGCCACCGTGACGTCCTTGCCCTCGTGCTGGCCCAGGCTGCGCGGCAGGTTGAACAGCGGCAGCGCCTCCTCCAGCGTGATGGTGTGCATGCTGGTGCCCGGCCGCAGCGAGGCGAACTTGGGCTTGTCCTCGTCCTCGGCGGTGCCGATCTGGGCGAAGGGCCCGTAGCGGCCCAGGCGCACCGACACCGGCTTGCCCGACTTCGGGTCGATGCCCAGCACGCGCGAACCGGTGGCCTCGGAGCGGTCCACCGACTCGCTCTTCTCGTCGATGGTGGCCTTGAACGGCTTCCAGAAGCGCTCGAGCAGCGGCACCCAGGCCGCTTCGCCGGCGGCCACCGAGTCCAGCTCGTCCTCCAGCTTGGCCGTGAAGTCGTAGTCCACGTACTGCATGAAGTGGCCGGTGAGGAACTTGGCCACCGCGCGGCCGACGTCGCTGGGCTTGAACCGGCGGTTGTCCAGGTAGACGTATTCGCGGTTCTGCAGCACCTGGATGATGCTGGCATAGGTGGACGGCCGGCCGATGCCGTATTCCTCCAGCGCCTTCACCAGCGAGGCTTCCGAAAAACGCGGCGGCGGCTCGGTGAAGTGCTGGTCGGTGTGGATGCTGCCCAGCGGCACGCTCTGGCCGGTCTTCATCGGCGGCAGCTTGCGCCCCTCGTCCTCGTCCTCCGAGGTCTTGGCGTCCTTGCCTTCCTCATACACGGCCAGGAAACCCGGGTCGATCACCGTGGTGCCGCTGGCGCGGAAGCTGTGCTCGCTGCCGGCGGCCAGCTCCACCGAGACGGTGTTCATCGTCGCCGGCACCATCTGCGAGGCGACGGTGCGCTTCCACACCAGCTCGTAGAGGCGGCGGGCGTCGTCGTCCAGGTAGCGCGCGATGGAGGCCGGCGTACGCAGCGCGGACGTGGGGCGGATCGCCTCGTGCGCTTCCTGCGCGTTCTTGGATTTGGACTTGTATTCGTTGGGCTTGTCCGGCACCGCGCCGGTGCCGAAGTCGCGGGCGATGACGTCGCGGATTTCGGCCACGGCTTCCTGCGACAGGTTCACCGAGTCGGTACGCATGTAGCTGATCAGGCCGACCGCGCCCTCTTCGCCGATCGCGACGCCTTCGTACAGCTTCTGCGCCACGCGCATGGTGCGCGAGGTGGTGAAGCCGAGCTTGCGCGCGGCCTCCTGCTGCAGGGTCGAGGTGATGAAGGGCGGCGCCGGCCGGCGCTTGCGTTCCTTGCTGACCACGTCGGTGACGCGCAGCGCGTCGCCGGCGGCCTTCACCAGGCGGGCGCGCGCGGCTTCTGCGGCCTTGGAGTCGGTGATCGTGAACTGTTCGAACTTCTGGCCGTCCAGCTTCACCAGGCGGGCCGTGAAGGCCTGCTGAGGATGGTTGAGCTCGGCCTCCATCGACCAGTACTCGCGCGGCACGAAGGCTTCGATCTCCTCCTCGCGCTCGACGATCATGCGCAGCGCCGGCGACTGCACGCGGCCGGCCGACAGGCCGCGCTGCACCTTGCGCCACAGCACCGGGCTGAGGTTGAAGCCGACCAGGTAGTCGAGCGCGCGGCGGGCCTGCTGGGCGTCCACCAGGTCGGAGGCGACCTGGCGCGGGTTCTGCACGGCCTCGCGGATGGCGCGCGGCGTGATCTCGGTGAACACCACCCGGTGCAGGGCCTTGCCCTTGAGCAGGCCGCGCTCCTTCAGGATCTCGGAGATGTGCCAGCTGATCGCCTCGCCCTCGCGGTCCGGGTCGGTGGCGAGGTAGACGGCCTCGGCGCCCTTGGCGGCCTTGGCGATCGCCTCGACGTGCTTTTCGTTCTTCTCGATCAGCTCGTAGCGCATCGCGAAGCCGTGGTCCGGGTCGACCGCGCCCTCCTTGGGCACCAGGTCGCGGACGTGGCCGTACGAGGCCAGGACGTGGAAGTCCTTGCCCAGGTACTTGTTGATCGTCTTGGCCTTGGCGGGCGACTCGACGATGAGGAGGTTCTTGGCCATGGCCGGGGGATGCTCCGTGGGGCCGGTTTCCGGGCGCCCAGATGGCTCGGCCCGCGGGGGTCGCGGGCCGGGGGTCTTTTTTCATTAAGGCACCAGCCCGGCCGACCCTGTCAAGCAAGGCCGGCCGGGGCCCCCGGACGGGGGACGGGGCGCCCGGGGCGGGCGACGGGGTTCAGCGGCAGGTGGTCGGCAGGTATTTCTGCTGGGCCAGGTCGCTGCTGCAGGACCAGCTGCCGTCCGGCTCCCGGCGCAGGTAGATGCGGCCGTCGGCCAGGTCCGCGGCCCCCGGCAGGGCGTCCAGGGTCAGTTCGATCACGCAGACGCCGTCGCCCAGCGGCACCACGTCCACGGCGGCCAGGCCCTCGCTGTAGGGCTCGCCCAGCTCGAGTTCGGCGGCGTCGCGCGGGCAGCGGTCGGTGTTGGCGACGAATTCCGACACCAGCATCTTGGCCGTTTCCGCCTCGACCACCACGGCGTTGAGCTTGGAGCGCACGATGTAATCGTTGTAGGCGGGAAGGGCGATGGCCGCCAGGATGCCGATCACGGCGATCAGGAAGACGCCGACGCAGACGGCGACGATGGCCACGATGCCGCAGCCGCCCTTCTTGGCCTCGGCCGGCGCGGCGACGGGGGTGGGTGCCGACATCCCGGGCGCCGCCTGGCCGGGCGGGCGCAGGCCCAGCTCGACCTGGAACTGGCCCAGCGGCGCCCACTCCGCCATGCCCTCGCGCCAGACCAGGCTGTTGTAGTCCACCACGCCCTGGCGATGCGCCTCGGCCAGGCGCTCGGCGTCCACCGGCCCCTGCCGGTTGTGCCCGCGATCGACGAAATACCAGCTGCCCATGATTTCCTCCGCGTGCCGCGCTGTCGGCGCGATCCCCAAAACAAACGCCCGGCCGGGGCCGGGCGCTGCGTTCTCCCGCCCGGCCTCAGTGGACCGGTTCGGGTTCGTCCTCGAACATCTGGCTTTCCATCCAGGCATAGGCCGCTTCCGAGCCCGGCTGGTTGAACAGCACCATCAGCACGACCCACTTCAGGTCGTCCACGTCCACCTCGTCCTGGTCGAGCGCCATCACGCGGTCCAGCACCAGCTCGCGCTGGTCGGCATCGATCACGCCGCTGTGCTCCAGGAACATCAGGAAGCCGCGGCATTCGATGTCCAGGCGGTCCAGCTCCGGTTCGGAGTAGACCCGCACCGGGGTGTCCAGGCGCGGCGCGGCCGCGGCCGGGCGCTGGCGCGCGAGTTCGTCGAGCCAGTCGAAGGCCTTGTTGATTTCCGTGGGGCTGAAACCGGCCTGGATCAGGCCGTTCTGGAGCGAGTCGCGATCCCGGACGGCATCGGGGTCGTCGTAGAAGTAGTGCTCGAACAGGTACAGCAGGACGTCCAGTATGGTCTCTTTCATTACCCTCAGCCTGCGCCCGCGGCGCGGTGGGAAGGTCAGGGCCTCCGGGCGTACCGTCCGTGGTCGTTCACCACGTGCCCTTCCAGCTCCATGACCAGCAGCATGGAGGACAGGGCGGCGACCGTCAATCCTGTCCGCATCGCCAGCACATCCATGCCCGTTGGGTCGTGGTCGAGCGCGGACCACAACAGGCTGTGGTCCGGGTCGGGCGCCGACTGTCCGCCGGCTGACCGGGAACACCCGGTGTCAGGCGGGGCTTGGAGGGAGCCGCGCATGGTTTCGGCGAGCTGCGCCGCCAGCGGCGCCAGCGCGGCCAGCACGTCGTCCGGCGATTCGACCAGGGCCGCCCCGTCGCGGATCAGCCGGTGGCAGCCCCGCGCCAGCGGGTTGTTGATCGCGCCCGGCAGGGCGAAGACCTCGCGGCCCGCCTCCGCGGCCAGCCGGGCGCTGATCAGGGCGCCCGAGCGCATCGCCGCCTCGACCACGAGGGTCCCGAGGCTGAGTCCGGCGATGATGCGGTTGCGGCTGGGGAAGTGGCTGGGCAGCGCGGCGGTGCCGGGCGGGTGTTCGCTGACCACGGCGCCGGTGCCGGCGATGCGGGCCATCAGGCCGGCGTTTTCCTCGGGGTAGGCGAGATCGAGGCCGGTGCCCACGACGGCGACGGTACGACCCGCGTCCAGGGCGCCTTCGTGGGCGGCGGTGTCGATGCCCTGGGCCAGTCCGCTGGTGATGGTCCAGCCGGCCGCCGCCAGCGCCCGCGCGAAGCGCCGGGCGTGGTCGCGGCCGCCCGGGCTGGGCCGGCGGCTGCCGACGATGCCGACCTGGGCGGACCAGAGCAGGCCGGGGTCGCCGGCGACGAACAGCAGGGCGGGTGGCGCGGGAGAGCGCCGCAGCAGGGCCGGATAGTCGGCGTCCTGCCAGCCCAGCAGACGCCGGCCGGGCTGCGCCAGCCAGGCCAGGTCGGCCTGAAGGCGGCGCCGGTCCGGGCAGCGCAGCCAGCCGCGGCTGGCGGGAGAAAGGTCCAGGCCTGCGCCCCGCATCGCGGCGTCCAGCGCGGCGGCCGGGTCTTCGTGCTGTTCCAGCAGCTGGCGCAGCATGGCGTCGGGCAGGCGGGCCCGGGACAGGGTGAGCAGGGCGAGGTCGGGACTCATGGCCCCGAAAGCATCGCGGCGCCCGAAGGCGCCGCGATGTAGGAACTTTGCGCTGGGACCTGTCTTACTGGTTCGCGTCAGGATGCTTGAGCAGGTCGCCCTGGCGCACCGGGCGGATGCCTTCCATCACCAGCGCGTAGCTGACCTTGTCGAAGGTGCGGAACACCATCAGGCGGCCCAGGAAATCGTCCGGCATCTCCACCTTGTCGCCGTTCGCCGCCATCTTGTTGCGGTGGGCGACAACGTCCGGGCGGATGGCGCCGTCGTGCCAGATCGACATGACGTGGCCGTTGCGGATGCCGTCGCGGGCGCCGGCCGAAATCGCCACGACCACCTTGGGGCCAGCCTCGAGGCCGTCCGCGACCGCGAGGATGCGGGCGCGCTCCGGGATGCTGTCCGGGGCCCGCGGCATGAACTGCAGGTCGTAGGGCTGGGCCTCTGTCGGCAGCACGCGGTCGCCGACGCGGATCTCGCGGCCTTCCTCGCGCAGCACCACCACGGCCACTTCGCCCTGGATCTGGGTCACTTCGCCGGTGGCGTGGATCTGGAGCTCATGGCCCAGGAACTCGCCGCTGGCTTCGCCGAAGCCCTTGGGGTTGGTCCAGTGCTTGTGCTCGCGGTCGCCGCGGAAGTTCAGGTCGGAGTGGCCGGGCCGCTCCTTGCCCTTGCCGCCACCGAAGACATAGACCGGACGCGCCAGGTCGACCACCTGGCCCGGCTGGGCGCCGTCGAGGCCGCGCACGTAGACCAGCTGGCCGGCCGTGCTGTACAGGCGGTCTTCTTCCAGGCCGACCACGTAGGGCAGGGACTTGACGTCCTCGACCACGGTGAACTGCTTGAGGAAGGGCTCGATGTCGGACAGCGGGATCGTGTCGATCGCCTCGCCGATCTGCGGGCCGTCGGACTGGATCACCGGCTCGCCGTCGATGTAGACCAGGCTGAGCACGTCACCCGGGTAGATCAGGTGCGGGTTCTTGACCTGCGGGTTGGCCTGCCAGATCTCGGGCCACAGCCACGGCTTCTTGAGGAAGCGGCCGGCAATGTCCCAAAGGGTGTCGCCCTTTTTGACCGTGTAGGTCGTCGGATGGTCCCCGCGCAGCTCGTCCGCGATCGCGGCGGTGGCGAGGGTGAGCAACATGGCAGCGCTAACTGCAAGAAGCCGTTTAAACATGGCAGCTATCCACCTGATTTTCCCCGGACAGGTTGGGCGAATATAGCCCAAATCCGGACCGGGATTGCAAGCCCGCCCCGGGTATAATGGCGCCCCGGCCCTTGAGGTCGGGTCCCGTATTCCCCAAATACCCGTCCATGGCCAAGCTCTCCATCCTGGAATTCCCCGACCCCCGGCTGCGAACCGTCGCCAAGCCGGTCGAGCAGGTGGACGACACCCTGCGCCGCCTGATCGACGACATGTTCGAGACCATGTATGCCGCCCCGGGCATCGGTCTGGCCGCCACCCAGGTGGATGTCCACCTGCGCCTGCTGGTATTGGACGTAAGCGAGGACAAAAGCCGGCCAATGGTGTTCATCAACCCGGAGATCCTCGATTCCGAGGGCAGCCAGGTCTACCAGGAAGGCTGCCTGTCGGTGCCGGGCATCTATGCCGACGTGAAGCGCGCCGACCGCGTCCGCGTCCGAGCCCTGGACCGCGACGGAAAGGCCTTCGAGACCGATGCCGACGGCCTGCTGGCGGTCTGCATCCAGCACGAGATGGACCACCTGGCCGGCAAGGTGTTCGTGGACTACCTGTCGCCGCTCAAGCGCGAACAGGTCCGCAAGAAGCTGGCCAAGCAGCAGCGCAATTCCGACGCGGCCGCCTGACGTGGCGTTGCGCATCGTCTTCGCCGGCACCCCCGGCTTCGCGGTGCCCTGCCTGCGCGCCGCCGCCGAACGCGGCGAAGTGGTCGCCGTCTACACCCAGCCCGATCGCCCCGCCGGCCGCGGCCGGCAGCTGGCGCCTTCGCCGGTGAAGGTCGAGGCGCTGGCGCGCGGCCTTCCGGTGTTCCAGCCCGAGAACTTCAAGTCCGCGCAGGCGCGCGAGGCCCTGCGCCCCCTGCAGCCCGACCTGATGGTGGTGGTCGCCTACGGCCTGATCCTGCCGCAATCGGTGCTCGACATCCCGCGCCTCGGCTGCTGGAACGTGCATGCGTCGCTGCTGCCGCGCTGGCGCGGCGCCGCGCCGATCCAGCGCGCGCTGGAAGCCGGCGACACGGAAACCGGCGTCTGCCTGATGCAGATGGAAAGGGGCCTGGACACCGGACCGGTGCTGCTGTCGCTGTCCACGCCGATCTCGCCCGAGGACACCGGCGGCAGCCTGCACGATCGCCTCGCAGCACTCGGCGCCGAAGTGCTGGCCGACGGCCTGAAGCTGGTGCGCGCCGGCATGCGTCCGGTGCCGCAGCCCCAGCCCGCCGAAGGCGTGACCTATGCGCACAAGCTCGACAAGGCCGAGGCCCGCCTCGACTGGACCCGGCCGGCCCACGAGCTGGCCAACCGCGTCCGCGCCTTCGATCCCTGGCCGGTTGCGGAAGCCGAGCTGGCCGGCGAACGGGTCCGCATCCACGCGGCGAAGGCGCTGGACATCGACTCCGGGCGTGAACCCGGAACCGTGTTGGCCGCGACCCGCGACGGCCTGGACGTGGCCTGTGGCCGCGGCAGCCTGCGCCTGCTGCGGGTGCAGCGCGAGGGCGGCCGCCCGGTCGCGATCGCCGACTACCTCAACGCCCGCCCGGCCCTGAAGTCGCCATGAGCGCCACCGCCGGCTCGGCGCTGCGGGCGCGCGCGGCGCGGGTGCTGGCTGCGGTGCTGGGCGAGGGCCGGTCGCTGAAAGCGCAGCTGGTTCCTGCCCTGGCCGCGCTGCAGGATCCGCGCGACCGCGCCCTGCTGGAGGCGATCTGCTTCCAGGCCCTGCGCCATCGCCGGCGCTACGACTTCGTGATTTCCGAGTGGCTGGCCAAACCGCTGGCCCGGCGCGACTTTCCGGTGCATTGCCTGCTGCTCGCCGGCCTGGCGCAGCTGGATGCGCTGGGGCTGCCGGCGCATGCGGCGGTGTCGGCCACGGCCGAAGCCACGCGCGAACTCGGCCGCCCGCCGCTGGTGGGCCTGGTGAACGCGCTGCTGCGCCGCGCCAGCCGGGAACCGCTGCCGGAAAGCGCCGACCCCGCCGTTGCCGGCAGCCATCCCGACTGGCTGGTCGATACGCTGCGGGCCGATTGGCCGGGGCAAGCCGCCGCCATCCTGGACGCCAATAACCGGCCCGCGCCGCTGTGGCTGCGCTGCAATCCGCGCGAGCTGGGCATCGACCGCCTGCGGCGTTCGCTGCGCGAGGACGGGATCGCCGCCGAGGCCGTCGATTCGTTGCCCCAGGCGGTCTGCCTGCCGGACCCGGTGCCGGTCGAGCGCCTGCCGTTCTGGCACACCGGCGCCCTGAGCGTACAGGACGGCGCCGCCCAGCTGGCCGTGCTGGCGCTCGACCCGCAACCGCAGGAACGGCTGCTCGACGCCTGCGCCGCGCCGGGCGGCAAGACCGCGCAGATCGCCGAACGTTTGGAGCCGGGCCTGGGCCACCTGCTGGCGATCGACATCGACGCGCGGCGGCTGCAGCGCGTGGCGCAGCAGCTCGACCGCCAGGGACTGTCGGCGCTGGACGTGCAGCTGCGCGTCGCGGACGCCGCCGCCACGGCGGACTGGTGGGACGGGGTGGCCTTCGACGCCATCCTGCTCGACGCGCCGTGTTCGGCCACCGGCATCATCCGTCGGCAGCCCGACATCAAGTGGCACCGCCGCGCGGCCGACATCCCGGTGCTGGTGGCGCTGCAGGCGCGCCTGCTCGACGCGCTCTGGCCGCTGCTGCGGCCCGGCGGCCGGCTGGTGTATGCCACCTGTTCGGTGCTGCGCGACGAAAACGAACGCCAGGTCGACGCCTTCCTGGCGCGCACGCCCGACGCCCGCGCCGAGCCGCTGGACGAACGTTTCGGGCGCCCCAGCGGCGCCGGCCGCCAGCGCCTGCCGGGCGAGGACGGCATGGACGGCTTTTTCTACGCGCGGCTGGCCAAGGCCGGCTGACGTGGCCTTTCACCGCCCGGTGATATCGTCCGCCGCCATGACCGTTTCCGACCGTCGCCAGGCCTGGATCCTGTTCGCGATCGCCTTCTTCGTGCTCGCCGCCGGCTACGGGCTGCGCGACCCCTGGCCAGCGGACGAGCCGCGTTTCGTGCTCGTGGCCAAGCAGATGGTCGAGAGCGGCGATTTCCTGTTCCCGCATCGCGGCGGCGAGCTGTATCCGGACAAACCGCCCTTCTATTTCTGGCTGCTGTCGCTGGCCTATCTCGCGATCGGCAGCTGGCGCTGGAGTTTCCTGTTGCCCTCGCTGCTGGCGGGCCTGGGCACGCTGGGCCTGGTCTACGACCTCGGGCGTCGGCTCTGGACGCCGCGGGCCGGCTGGTGGGCGGCGACGGCGGTGCTGGTGAGCCTGCAGTTCGTCTACCAGGCCAAGCGGGCGCAGATCGATCCGACCCTGGTGCTGCTGACCACGCTGTCCTTCTACGCCCTGTGCCGACATCTGCTATTGGGACCGCACTGGCGCTGGTTCTGGGCCGGATGTTTCGCCGCCGGGCTGGGCGTGATCAGCAAGGGCGTGGGTTTCCTGCCGCTGCTGGCCCTGCTGCCGTTCGCGGCGATGGTCCACTGGCGCTGGTCCGGCCTGACCCCGCCCGGGCCGGGCCATCGCTGGCGCTGGGCGCTGGGCGGGCTGGCCTTCATGGCGGCGATCGCGCTGTGGATGGTGCCGGTGCTGGCGGTCGGACTGGGCAGCGGCAATCCGGAGCACCAGGAATACCTGGGCAACATCCTGTTCAAGCAGACGGCGCAGCGGTATGCCGATCCCTGGCACCACCGCGAGCCGGCCTGGTATTTCCTGCAGGTGGTGCTGCTGTTCTGGCTGCCGTTCTCGCTGGCCCTGCCCTGGCTGGTGCGGCATTGGCGCCAGGCCTGGCGCGAACGCGATGCGCGGGTCTGGCTGCCGCTGGCGTGGTGTGTTCTGGTGCTGCTGTTCTTCAGCGCCAGCGCCGGTAAACGCGACATGTACATCCTGCCCGCGCTGCCCGCGCTGGCGCTGGCCGCGGCGCCGTTCCTGGAATCGGTCAGCGGTCGCGCCGGGTTCCGCCGCGCGGTGCTGGTGTTCGTGTTCGCGCTGTCGGCGCTGCTGTTCGCCGCCGGCGCGGCGGCCCTGGTTTCCGACCCCGGCTTCGCCCGCCGGCTCGTCGCCGACCGCGGACTGGGCGAGGAAGCGCGCTGGCTGTGGTGGATGCTGGTGGTGGTGGGCGCGAGCGGCCTGGTGGCGGCGGGCTGGGGCCGGGTGCGCGGCGCCCTGCCGGCCTGCGGCCTGCTGCTTGGCCTGCTTTGGGGCGGCTACGGCTTCGTCGTGCATCCGCTGCTGGACGACGAGAGTTCCGCCAGCGGCCTGATGCGGCAAGCGCGCGCACTGGCCGGTACGCACGCGATCGGCCTGGTGGACTGGAAGGAGCAGAACCTGCTGCAGGCCGTCGGGCCCGTGGCCGAATTCGGATTCCGCCAGCCGCCCGCCGTCCAGCTGGAACGCGGCATCGCCTGGCTGCGCGGGCAGCCTTCGCGGCGCCGGCTGCTGGTCCAGCGCAGCGAGGCCCTGGCCTGCGTCCGTTGGGACGATCCGGCGGCGGCGCGCCGGGTCGGCACCGCCAACCGCCGCGACTGGTGGCTGCTGGAGCAGCCGGCGCTGGCAGGCTGCGGCGTGCCTCCGCCGGCCCCGGCCCGGTAGACTAGCGGCCCCGGCCGGGCCGGGATGCGGCTTCCCGCGGAACCAGATCACCAGAAGGTCATGGCGT
The DNA here is from genome assembly GCA_946480565.1 of uncultured Arenimonas sp. Next base: position 11,448 of record CAMLKR010000057.1, read on the forward strand.
CATGAAGATCCTCATCCTGGGCGCGGGCCAGGTCGGCACCTCGGTGGCGTCGGCCCTCGCTTCGGAAAACAACGACATCACCGTGGTCGATACCGACCACCAGCGCCTGCGCGAACTGGCCGAGAAGCTCGACATCCGCACCGTGGTGGGGCATGCCTCGCTGCCCAGCGTGCTGGCCCAGGCAGGCGCCGAGGAAGCCGAGCTGCTGGTGGCCGTGACCTCCAGCGACGAGGTCAACCTGATCGCCTGCCAGGTGGCCCAGCACCAGTTCCGCACGCCGACCCGCGTGGCCCGCCTGCGCGAGGCGCAGTACCTCGAGGTCGCCGCGCTGGCCGACCCGGAGCATTCGGCCGTCAGCGCCGCGATCAGCCCGGAGCAGCTGGTCTGCCGCCACGTCGAGCGCCTGATCGAATACCCGGGTGCGCTGCAGGTGCTGGATTTCGCCGACGGCCGCGCCCAGCTGGTGGCGGTGCGGGCGGTTCCCGGCGGCGCCCTGGTCGGGCACGAGATCCGCGAACTGCGCGAACACCTGCCGACCGGCGTCGACGCGCGCGTGGCGGCGATCTTCCGCCAGGGCAAGCCGGTCAAGCCCGAAGGCAACACCGTCATCGAAGTGGACGACGAGGTGTTCTTCCTCGCCGACCGCAAGAACATCCTCACCGTGATGAGCGAGCTGCGCCGGGTCGACCCGCGCCCCGCGCGCCGCCTGCTGATCGCCGGCGGCGGCAACATCGGCCGCAACCTGGCCCGCAGCCTGGAGTCGCGCTATTCGGTGAAGGTGCTCGAGCGTTCGCGCGAGCGCGCCCGCGGCATCGCCGAGGACCTGCTGAACTCGATCGTGCTGGTCGGCGACTGCGCCGACGAGGACCTGCTGCGCGAGGAGAACATCGACCAGACCGACGTCTACTGCGCGATGACCAACGACGACGAGGCCAACATCCTCTCGGCGATGCTGGCCAAGCGCATGGGCTGCCCGCGCGTGGTCTCGCTGATCAACCGGCCCAGCTACGCCGAGCTGGTGGAGGGCGGCCCGATCGACATCGCGGTCAGCCCGCAGCTGGTGACCCTGGGTGCGCTGCTGGCGCACATCCGCGAAGGCGCGCCGGCGCGGGTCTATTCGCTGCGCCGCGGCGCGGCCGAGGCGATCGAGGCCGTGGTGCGCGGCGACCGACGCACGTCCCAGGTGGTGGGCCGCGCGCTGGACGAGCTGGAGCTGCCGCCCGCGACCACCATCGGCGGCATCGTGCGCGGCGACAAGCTGCTGATCGCCCACCACGACGTGGTGATCGA
>CAMLKR010000058.1 GCA_946480565.1 uncultured Arenimonas sp.
CAGCGGTTCGCGCAGGTCCGACTTCACCAGCCACAGGAAATGCAGCACCGCCAGCGCCGCGGCGACGTAGACCAGCCGGTGCAGCTGGCCCCAGCGCCGGCCAAGGCGCCGGATCCAGCCGCGGGTCGAGGTCAGCGCCAGCGGCAGCAGCAACAGCCACGCGCTGAAACCGACGGTGATGTAGGGGCGCTTGGCGATGTCCTCGAAGATCTGGGTCCAGAAGCCCTGCAGGTCCAGCACCAGGTACACCGACAGGTGCAGGCAGGCGTAGAAGAACGCGTACAGCCCGACCAGGCGCCGGAAGCGGATCGGCCAGGGCTGGCCGGTCAGGCGCCGCAGCGGCGTCATCGCCAGGCTCAGCAGCAGCAGGCGCAGGGCCCAGTCGCCGGTCGCGTGGGTCAATGCCGCGACCGGGTCGGCGCCGAGGCCGTCGTTCAGCGCGCCATGCACCATCGCCGCCAACGGCGACAGCGCCAGGGCATGCGCCGCGGCCTTCAGCCCCACCCAGGTCCAGTCGACCCGCCCGCCTAGAACCACTTGCGCAGGTCCATGCCGTCGTACAGCGAGGCCACCTGGGCCGCGTAGCCGTTGAAGGGCAGGGTGGCGATGCGCTCGGCGAAGAGCTTGCTCGCGGTGCCGGCGATGCGGCGTTCGCTGCGCTGGCTCCAGCGCGGGTGGTCGACGTCCGGGTTCACGTTGGAATAGAAGCCGTATTCCGAGGGCTGGGCCTGGTTCCAGCTGGTCACCGGCATGCGTTCGGTGAAGTGGATGCCCACGATCGACTTGATGGACTTGAAGCCGTATTTCCAGGGTACGACCAGGCGCAGCGGGGCGCCGTTCTGGTTCGGCAGCGGCTTGCCGTACAGGCCGGTGGCCAGCAGGGTCAGCGGGTGCATGGCCTCGTCCAGGCGCAGGCCCTCGCGGTAGGGCCATTCCAGCGCCGGGTAGCGCAGGCCGGGCATCTGCTCCGGGTCGGCCAGGGTGGTGAAGGCGACATACTTGGCGCGGGAAGTCGGCTTGAAGCGCTTCAGCACCTCACCCAGGGGCACGCCCTGCCAGGGGATCACCATGGACCAGCCCTCGACGCAGCGCAGCCGGTAGATGCGGTCCTGGACGGCATGCGGTTTCAGCACGTCCCCGAGCGTGAAGGTGCCGGTGACCTCGGCTTCGCCTCCCACCACCACCGACCACGGCGAGGGCCGCAGGGTGTGCGCGTATTTCGCCGGGTCGGCCTTGCCGGTGCCGAATTCGTAGAAGTTGTTGTAGCTGGTGACGTCCTGTTCGCGGGTCAGCTCGTCGCCGGCGCGGAAGCCGTCCCGGCTGTCGGTGGCCGCCGGCGTGGAGGCGGCCGTCTCGGCGGCGCCGTCGTCGGCGTCGGCGCAGCCGGTGAGGGCCAGCAACGGGCTGGCCAGGCCCAGGCCCATCAGCCGGCGGCGGGCGCGGTAGACGGATTCGGGGGTGATTTCGGAGGGCAGGATGGCGGGATCGGTGCGGTCGGTCACGGGCGGGCTCCGGGGCCCCGTGCGGGGCGGATTCGATGGCTATACTCGGGCAGAGGGAGCCAGGGGGAAAAAGGATGCGCCTGGTCGAGGCGTTCGAAGCTTCGGAAAGCGTCGTGGCCGTGCTGCGGGTCGGCGATGGCGTGTTCCTGGGCGTGAACGCCGCGTTCGAGCGTAGCACCGGCTACCGTCGCGACCAGGTGATCGGTCGAATCCCGGTGGAGATCGGCCTGTGGCCCGATCCCGCTTTCCGCGCCCGCATCTGGAGCGTGCTGCGCGCCGAGCGGCGCGTGACCGGGATGCCGATGCGCCTGGCCTGCGCCGATGGCCAGGTGCGGCCCGGCCAGCTGAGCGTGGAGTTCGCCCAGGACCAGGGCGAGACGGTGGTGTTCTGCCTGCTGCACTTCCTGCCCGAGGACAGCCCGGTGCCGGACCCCGGGCCGGACCATGCCCTGTACCGCTCGCTCTACCTGGCGGCGTCGGAGGGCATCTACCGCAGCCTGCCCGGCGGCGGTTTCCTTGACGTCAACCCGGCCCTTGCCCGGATCTTCGGCTACGACTCGCCCCAGCAGCTGCTGCTGGAGCTCTCGCGCGACGCCAGCAGCGCCTACGTCGATCCCGGGCATTCCGCCCGGATGCATGCCCGGCTGCGCGAGGGCGGGCGGCTGGAGCGCGTGCGCTCGCAGGTGCGGCGCCGCGACGGCAGCATCATCTGGATCAGCGAGAACGCCCGCGCCATCCGCGACGAACGTGGCGAAACCCTGTTCTTCGAGGGATCCCTGGTCGACATCACCGCCCAGGTCGAGGCCGAGCAGGCGCTGCGGCAGTCGCAGGCGCTGTACCAGGTGCTGGTCGAGAACAGCCGGGACGGCGTGTTCCTGATCCAGCACGGCCGGGTGCTGTTCGCCAACGAGGCGATGGCGCGGATCCTGGGCTACGCGCCGGGCGAGGTCACCGGGATGGAGTACATGCGCCTGGTGGACGAGGAGGACCGCGCCGCCCAGTCGGCGCGCCGCGCCGAGCGCGAGGCGGGTTCGCGCGAGCCGCAGGTCTACGAGATCCACCTGCGGCGCAAGGACGGCCGCCGGATCCTTTGCGAGGTGCGCGCCGACGCGGTCGAATACCAGGGCGACGTCGCGTCCACCGGCACCCTGCGCGACGTCACCGAGGAGCGCCAGCGCCAGCGCGCGATCGCCGAGGCCGAGCAGCGCTACCGCGAGCTGTTCGAACATTCCCCGGCGGGACTGTTCCGGACCGGCCTGGACGGCCGGATCATGGAGGTGAACCGGGTGCTGGCCGGCATCCTCGGCTACGACAGCGTAGACCAGCTCAAGGCCAGCGTCGGCGACATGATGGACGTCTATGCCGACCCGGACGAACGCCGGATCCTGGTCGAGAGGGCTCTCAGCGAGGGCTCCTTCAGCCACTACGAAACCCGTGTGCGGACGCGCGGCGGCCGCCTCAAGTGGGTCAGCGCCAGCGTGCTGCTGATCCGCGACGAGCACGGCCAGCCGGCGCATTTCACCGGCTCCGTGCTCGACATCGACGAGCGCCACGAGATGCAGCTGGCGCTTCAGCATTCCGAAAGCAAGTACCGGGCCCTGGTCGAACACAGCCAGGTCGGCGTGTTCGTGATGCGCGGCGATCGCTATACCTACGCAAACCAGGCCTTCGCGCGCCTGCTGGGCTACGACGAGGCCGGGCTGGTGGGACGCGACTACCGCGAGATCATGGCGCCCGAGGCGATCGCCCAGTCGGAACAGCGTGACCGCCAGCGCCTGGCCGGCGAGCCGGTGTCGCCCGACTTCGGCACCTGCCTGCTGCACCGGGATGGCCGCCGGATCTACGTCCGCGTGAGCATCGGACCGATGCTGCTGGACGGCGTGCAGCACCTGACCGGCACGGTGCTGGACATCACCCGCCAGCGCGAGGCCGAGGAACGCCTGCGTTTCCACGCGACCCACGACCCGCTGACCGGCCTGCCCAACCGGATGCTGTTCAACCAGCGGCTCGCCGAGGCCATGCTGCAGTCGGCCCAGGCGGCCGACCGGCGCCGGCGACATTACGCCGTGCTGTTCCTGGACCTGGACGGCTTCAAGTGGGTCAACGACAGCCTGGGCCATGGCGCCGGCGATCGCCTGCTGGTGGAGATCGCCCGGCGGCTGGAGGACAACCTGCTCAGCGACGTGCTGATCGCCCGCTACGGCGGCGACGAGTTCACCCTGCTGCCCGACGGCGACTGCGGCCACGACCGCGCGGTCGAGATCGCCCGCCGGGTGCTGAAGCTGTTCGAACAGCCCTTCGAGCTGGCCGGCCAGCAGGTGTTCTCGTCGGCCAGCCTGGGTATCGTGATCGGCCAGCGCGACTACGAATCGCCCGACCAGGTGCTGCGCGACGCCGACACGGCGATGTACCGGGCCAAGGCCGCCGGCAAGTCCGGCTACGTGATCTTCGACGAGGGCATGCACCAGGAGGCGCTGAGCCGCCTGCAGCTGGAGACGGATTTCCGCCTGGCCTTCGAGCGGGCGGAGTTCCGGCTGCACTACCAGCCGATCATGGAGCTGGCCACCGGCCGCCTGGTGGGCGCCGAAGCCCTGGTGCGCTGGCGCCACCCGCTGCGCGGGCTGCTGCCGCCGGCCGATTTCCTGGCCGTGGCGGAGGAGACCGGCCTGATCGTCGACATGGATGCGTGGGCGCTGCGCGAGGCCTGCCGCCAGCTGGCCGCCTGGCGCGAGGCGTATCCGGAGTTCGCCGGCCTGAGCATGAACGTCAACGTGGACGAACGGCAGATGGTCTCGGCCGAGATCGTCGAGGAAGTGTTCTCGCTGCTGCAGAAGCACGGCCTGCCGCCGGCCAGCCTGCGCCTGGAGGTGACCGAGACCGCGTTCCGGTCCGGCAGGGCGCAGGCGGAGCAGCGGCTGCTGTCGCTCAAGGCCCTGGGCGTGGGGCTGGTGGTGGACGACTTCGGCACCGGCTATTCGTCGCTTGAATCCTTCGCGGCCTCGCCCTTCGACGCCCTGAAGATGGACCAGTTGTTCATCCGCGATATCGAGACCAACCCGCGACACCGCGCCATCGTCCGCACCATCAACGGTTTCGCCGAGGACCTGGGCCTGGCGCTCACCGCCGAAGGAATCGAGACCGAGGGCCAGCTCGCCCTGCTCAAGGCGGTCGGCTGCCAGTACGGGCAGGGTTACCTGTTCGCCCGGGCGCTGCCGCCGGACGAGTTCGAGCAAATGCTCTTGGCAGGTTCGCGCATCGTCGGCTGAGCAACTTCCGAGGCGCGGTTCCGCCGTGCTAGCCTGCCAACGCGCACTTCCCCCGAGGTTTCCCGATGTCGCGAGCCTTCAATTTCAGCGCCGGCCCGGCCGCGCTGCCCGAGCCCGTTTTGCGCCAGGTCCAGGCCGAACTGCTGGAATGGCAGGGTGAACGCGCCTCGGTGATGGAGGTCAGCCACCGCGGCCAGGCTTTCATCGACTGCGCCGCCGCCGCCGAGCGCGACCTGCGCGAGCTGATGGCGATTCCCGACGACTACCACGTGCTGTTCCTGCAGGGCGGCGCCACCACGCTGTCGGCCCTGCTGGCGCTGAATCTCGCCGGTCCGGAGCAGACCGCCGACTTCGTGCTGACCGGCCACTGGGGCGAGAAGGCCCTGGACAACACCCGGCCGTCGATGAAGGTCAACGTCGCGGCCAGCGGCAAGGACGGCAACTACACGTCGATCCCCGAGCGCGCGGGCTGGAAGCTCACCCCGGGCGCTGCCTTCGTGCACTACACCCCGAACGAGACCATCCACGGCGTCGAATTCCACGACATTCCCGAGGTCGGCGACGTGCCCCTGGTGGCCGACATCTCCTCCAACTTCCTGTCGCGGCCGATCGACGTGGGCCGCTTCGGCGTGCTCTACGGCGGCGCCCAGAAGAACCTGGGGCCGTCCGGCCTGGCCATCGCCATCGTGCGCAAGGACCTGCTGGGCAAACACGGCCGCGACCTGCCGCCGATCTTCGAGCTGCAGAATCAGGCCAAGAACGATTCGATGTTCAACACGCCGCCGACCTTCGCCTGGTATGTGCTGGGCCTGGTGCTGCAGTGGCTGAAGGCCGAGGGCGGCGCCGCGGCGATCGGCGAGCGCAACGCACGCAAGGCGGCCCTCCTGTATTCGGCGATCGATGGGTCCGGCGGTTATTACCGCAACGCCGTGGCGCCCGCCGCGCGCTCGCAGATGAACGTGCCGTTCTTCCTGCCCGACGCCGCGCTCGACAAGCCGTTCCTGAAGGAAGCCGAGGCCGCGGGCCTGCTGGGCCTCAAGGGCCATCGCGCCGTCGGCGGCATGCGCGCGTCCCTCTACAACGCCATGCCGGAGGCGGGCGTGCAGGCCCTGGTCGATTTCATGGCGGATTTCGCCCGGCGGAACGGCTGAGCCATGGCCAGCCGCAAGTCCACCGGCAAACCCCCGCCGAAGAAGTCCGCTCCGCCGCGGCCGGCCGCGTCCACGCCGCGCCGCGCTGCGGCGGCGGCCAGGGAAGCTCCGCCCCTGGTGCTGTCGGAGGTGCGCGAGCGCATCGACGGCATCGACCGCCAGATCCAGGGCCTGATCGCCGAGCGGGCCCGCTGGGCCCAGCAGGTCGGACGCGCCAAGGGTCCGCTGAAGGCGGCCGTGGACTATTACCGGCCCGAGCGCGAGTCGCAGGTGCTGCGCCAGGTGCTGGACCGCAACGACGGCCCGCTCAGCGACGAAGTGCTGCTGCGCCTGTTCCGGGAAATCATGTCGGCCTGCCTGGCCCAGCAGGAGCCGCTCAAGGTCGGCTTCCTCGGGCCGGAGGGCACGTTCTCGCAGCAGGCCCTGCACAAGCACTTCGGCCACTCGGCCAAGGGCCTGCCGCTGGCCAGCATCGAGGAGGTGTTCCAGGAGGTCGAGGCCGGGCATGCCGATTTCGGCGTGGTACCGGTCGAGAACTCGGGGCAGGGCACCATCCAGTCCACGCTGGACATGTTCCTGACCTCGCCGCTGAAGATCTGCGGTGAAGTCGAGCTGGCCGTGCACCAGCACCTGATGTCGCGCACGGGCCGGCTGGACGACATCGAACGGGTCTATTCGCATCCGATGTCCCTGGCCCAGTGCAAGGCCTGGTTGCGCCAGCACCTGCCCAAGGCCGAGAAGATCCCGGTCGCCAGCAATGCCGAAGCCGCGCGCCGCGCCCGTACCGCGGATGACGCCGCGGCGATCGCCGGCGAGAACGCCGGCCACGTCTACGGGCTGAAGGTGGTCGCCGGCCCGATCGAGGACCGCCCCGACAACACCACGCGCTTCCTCGTGCTGGGCCGCGAACTGTTCTCGCCCAGCGGCCACGACCGGACCTCGCTGCTGGTCTACGTGCGCGACCAGCCGGGCGCGCTCTACAGCGTGCTCAGCCCGTTCGCCAGACACGGCGTCAGCATGAACCGCATCGAATCGCGGCCCTCGCACACCGGCCGCTGGCAGTACGCCTTCTTCATCGACGTCAGCGGCCACGTGCAGGACGAAACGGTGGGCCGGGCCCTGTCCGAACTGGGCGACTACGCCGCCGACGTGAAGGTGCTGGGTTCCTACCCGGTCGCCCTGCTCTGAGATGGACGAGCAGGACTTCGCCGCGCTGGCCCAGCCCGGCATCCGTGGCCTGCGGGCCTACGACCCGGGCCTGGACCTGGTCGCGCTGCGGCGCCAGGCCGGCGGGCAGGGCCTGGTCGAGCTGGGCTCCAACGAAAACAGCCACGGCCCCAGCCCCGCCGCGCGCGCGGCGATGATGGCCAGCCTCGGCAGCCTCCACCGCTACCCCGATCCGCTGGGCGGCGACCTCAAGCGCGCGCTCGCCGCGCGGCACGGGCTGGCGGTCGAGCGTTTCCTGCTTGGCAACGGTTCGCACGAGCTGCTTATGATGCTGGCCCAGGTGTTCGCCGGGCCGGGGCAGGAAGTGGTGGCCTCGCGTCATGGCTTCGCCGTCTACGCACTGGCAGCGCAGGCCGCCGGCGCTCCGCTGCGCCTGGCCGAGCCCTTGCCGGTGGACCACGCCATGCCGCGCGGCCACGACCTGGCCGCCCTTGCCGCGGCCGTGGGTCCTGCGACCCGGCTGGTCTACCTGGCGAACCCGAACAACCCGACCGGCACCTGGTTCCCGACCGCGGACCTGGCGGCCTTCCTGGCCCGGATTCCGTCGCAGGTGCTGGTGGTGGTGGACGAGGCCTATCTCGAGTACGTGACCGATCCGGCCCTGGTGTCCGCGGCCGGCCTGCTGGATGCGCACCCCAACCTGGTGGTCACCCGCACGTTCTCGAAGGCCTACGGACTGGCCGGACTGCGCGTGGGCTACCTGATGGCGGCGCCGGGCCTGGTGGCGGTGATGGAGCGCCTGCGCGAGTCCTTCAACGTCAACGGCCCCGGCCTGGCCGCCTGCGAGGCGGCGCTGGGAGACGAGGCGCACCTGGCGCGGGTGCGCCGGGACAACGCGGCCGAACGCGAAGCCCTGGCCGACGCGCTGCAGGCCCGCGAGCTGGGGGTCGCGCCTTCGCAGACCAACTTCCTGCTGGTGGATTTCGGCCGCGACGCGGCCCCGGTCGAAGCCGGCCTGGTCGCACGTGGCGTGGTGCCGCGGCCGATGGGCGGCTATGGGTTGCCGACCTGCCTGCGCCTCACCATCGGTACCCGCGACGAGAACCGCCGCCTGCTGCAGGCCCTGGACGAGGTGCTGGCGTGAGCGGCCTGCGCCTGGACTGGCTGGCCGGACCCGGCGCGCCGCTGCGCGGCGACGTGGACGTGCCGGGCGACAAGTCGGTCTCGCACCGGGCCATCATGCTGGCCGCGCTGGCCGAGGGACGCAGCCGCATCACCGGTTTCCTGGAGGGCGAGGACACGCGGGCAACCGCGGCGATCTTCCAGCGGCTGGGCGTGGTGATCGAGGCCGAGGGCGCCGAGCGGATCGTGCACGGCGTCGGGCTGCATGGCCTGAAACCGGCGTCGGGACCGCTGGACTGCGGCAACGCCGGCACCGGGATGCGCCTGCTGGCCGGGCTGCTGGCCGGCCAGGGGTTTGACACCGAGCTGGTGGGCGATGCCTCGCTGTCGAAGCGGCCGATGGGCCGGGTGATCGATCCGCTGCGGCGCATGGGCGCCCGCATCGATGCCCGGGAAGGCGGTCTTCCGCCCTTGAGGATCCACGGCAACAATGAACTCCAAGGTATTGATTTTGAAACACCCATAGCCAGCGCCCAGGTCAAGTCCGCGGTCCTGCTGGCCGGGCTTTATGCGCGGGGCGAGACCCGGGTGCGGGAACCGCATCCCACCCGCGACTACACCGAACGCATGCTCGCGGCCTTCGGCTGGCCCATCGAGTTCGGGCCCGGCTGGGCGCGGCTCACGGGCGGCCACCGGCTGCGGGCGGTGGACGTGGACGTGCCGGCCGACTTTTCATCGGCGGCGTTTTTCCTGGTCGCGGCCTCGGTGATCCCCGGCTCCGACCTGCGGCTGCGCCGGGTCGGCATGAACCCGCGTCGTACCGGCCTGCTGGCCGCGCTGCGCCTGATGGGCGCCGACATCCTCGAGGAGAACCCGGGCGAGCAGGGCGGCGAACCGGTGGCCGACCTGCGCGTGCGCCACGCCCCGCTGCGCGGCGTCGCCATTCCCGAGGCCCTGGTGCCGGACATGATCGACGAATTCCCGGCCCTGTTTGCCGCCGCGGCCCTGGCCGAGGGGCGCACCGTGGTCCGCGGCGCGGCCGAGCTGCGGGTCAAGGAGTCCGACCGGATCACGGTGATGGCGGCCGGCCTGCGTTCCCTCGGCGGCCGGATCGAGGAAACCCCCGACGGCGCGGTGATCGACGGCGGCCGCCTGCGCGGCGGCGAGGCCGACAGCCACGGCGACCACCGGATCGCGATGAGCCTCGCCATCGCCGCCCAGCGCGCCGATGGCGAGGTCCGCATCGGCGACTGCGCCAACGTCGCCACCTCCTTTCCCGGCTTCATCGAACTGGCCCGGTCCGCCGGCTTCGGCCTGCGGCCGGCCTGACGCATCGTCTAGAATCCCCGCCCATGTCCCGAATCCCCGTCCTGACCATCGATGGCCCCTCCGGCTCCGGCAAGGGCACCATCAGCCGGGCGGTCGCCGAACGCCTGGGCTGGCACTACCTCGACTCCGGCGCCCTCTACCGCGCCGTCGGCCTGGCCGCCGCCTGGGAGTCGATCGACCTGAGCGACCCGGAAGCGGTGGCCCAGTGCGCCGCCCGGACCGAAATCCGGTTCGAGACCCAGGGGGCCGGGGAACCGCACGTGATCGTGAACGGCAAGGACGCCACCCGCCAGCTGCGGACCGAAACCGCCGGCGCGGCGGCCTCGGCCATCGCCGCCCACCCCCCGGTCCGGGCCGCCCTGGTCGACCTGCAGCACCGTTTCCGGCGCTCCCCGGGCCTGGTCGCGGACGGCCGGGACATGGGCACGGTCATCTTCCCGGACGCCGCCTACAAGGTCTTCCTGACCGCCAGCGCCGAGGAAAGGGCGCAAAGGCGCTATAAGCAGTTGAAGGAAAAAGGGGTTTCGGTTAATCTTGCCGGCCTGCTGCACGAAATCGCCGCTCGCGACGAGCGCGATGCCGGACGTGCCGTGGCGCCCCTGAAACCCGCCGAAGACGCGGTGATCGTGGACTCCACCGGTACGCCCATCACCGAGGTGATCGAGCGCGTGCTGGCGGTGCTGCCGGAAAAACTCCGTCCGCCCCGCCAGGCGTAATCCCATCCCGGAGCATCCCGCCCCGAACGGGCGCGGCTTCTGAAGCAGGAATCCGGTCCCGCGCCACGATGGCGCGGAATTTCCATTCCACGCGCGCAAGCGCCTACAGGTGGGCCGCAGCCGAGCTGCGTCCCGTGTGTCCAACCGAGACTCCAACAATGACTGAATCTTTCGCTGAACTGTTCGAACAGAGCCAGACCGCGCTCAACAAGCTCAAGCCGGGCGCGATCGTCTCCGGCACCGTGGTCGAGGTGCGTTCCGACGTCGTCGTGATCAACGCCGGCCTGAAGTCGGAGGGCATCATCCCGATCGAACAGTTCCGTAACGAAGCCGGCGAGCTCGAAGTCGCCGTCGGCGACACCGTCAAGGTCGCCCTCGAGTACCTCGAGAACGGCTTCGGCGAGACCGTGCTGTCGCGCGAGAAGGCCAAGCGCGCCATGGTGTGGGACGAACTCGAGGCTTCCATGGAAGCCGGCGAGATCGTCACCGGCCGCATCAGCGGCAAGGTCAAGGGCGGCTTCACCGTCGACATCCGCGACGTCCGCGCGTTCCTGCCGGGTTCGCTGGTCGACGTGCGTCCGGTCCGCGACCCGGGCTACCTCGAGGGCAAGGAACTCGAGTTCAAGATCATCAAGCTCGACCGCAAGCGCAACAACGTCGTCGTCTCCCGCCGCGCGGTGGTCGAGTCCGAGTCGAGCGTCGAGCGCGAGCAGCTGATGGAGCGCCTGCAGGAAGGCGCCGTCATCAAGGGCGTGGTCAAGAACCTCACCGACTACGGCGCGTTCGTGGACCTGGGCGGCATCGACGGCCTGCTGCACATCACCGACATGGCCTGGAAGCGCGTGCGCCATCCGTCCGAAGTCGTGGAAGTCGGCCAGGAGCTGGACGTCCGCGTGCTGAAGTACGACCGTGAGCGCAACCGCGTCTCGCTGGGCCTGAAGCAGCTGGGCGAGGATCCGTGGGACAACATCGCCCGCCGCTACCCGGCCAACAGCCGCGTGTTCGGCAAGGTCTCCAACGTCACCGATTACGGCGCGTTCGTCGAGATCGAGCCGGGCGTCGAAGGCCTGGTGCACGTGTCCGAGATGGACTGGACCAACAAGAACGTCAACCCGTCCAAGGTCGTGCAGGTCGGTGACGAGGTCGAAGTGATGGTGCTGGACGTGGACGAAGAGCGTCGCCGCATCTCGCTGGGCATGAAGCAGGTCGCCGCCAACCCGTGGGAGACCTTCGCGGCCACCCACAAGAAGAACGACAAGGTGTCCGGCCAGATCAAGTCGATCACCGACTTCGGCATCTTCATCGGCCTGGACGGCGGCATCGACGGCCTGGTGCACCTGTCCGACATCTCCTGGAACACCACCGGCGAAGACGTGGTCCGCAACTTCAAGAAGGGCGACACCCTGGAAGCCGTCGTGCTGGCCGTGGACCCGGAGCGCGAGCGCATCTCGCTCGGCGTCAAGCAGCTTGAGCAGGATCCGGTCGGCCAGTACATGGCCACCACCCAGAAGGGCACCATCGTCACCGGCACCGTGAAGGAAGTGGACGCCAAGGGCGCCACCATCGAGCTCGACGGCGGCATCGAGGGCTACATCCGCGCCAACGACATCGCCAAGGAGCGGGTCGAGGACGCGACGCAGTACCTCAAGGTCGGCGACAAGGTCGAAGCCAAGTTCACCGGCATGGACCGCAAGGGCCGCGTCATGCAGCTCTCGATCCGCGCCAAGGACGAGGCCGAGCTGCAGGAGAACCTGGCGGAGGTCAACAAGTCCTTCGACGCGTCCTCCGGCACCACCAAGCTGGGCGCGCTGCTGCGCGAGCAGCTGAACAAGGGCGAATAATCGCTGCACCGGCGTCGGGGGGCCGGGGGGGCCCCGGCCCCCCCCCCCCCCCCGAAAAAAAACCCCGGGCGGCCCCCCGAGTACCACGCCCCACAC
>CAMLKR010000059.1 GCA_946480565.1 uncultured Arenimonas sp.
CCGGTATATTACGCGCAGCCGACCAGGAGCCCCGCATGTCCGCCCCGGAACCCGTCCCCGCCGCCGAACCGGCGCCGTCGCGCCGCTGCCAGAACTGCGGCGAAGTCCTGCTGGGCGAGCACTGCTACGCCTGCGGGCAGCCGACCAAGGGCCTGGTGCGGCACTTCAGCAGCATCATCGGCGACTTCATGGACTCGGTGTTCGAGCTCGACTCGCGCATCCTGCGCACGCTGGGTCCGCTGCTGTTCAAGCCCGGCTACCTGAGCGAGGAGTATTTCGCCGGCCGCCGCGTGCGCTACGTCAGCCCGGTGCGGCTGTTCGTTTTCCTGAGCATCTTTGCCTTCTTCGCCGCCCAGCTCAGTTTCGACATCAGCGCCGACCAGCCCGATACGGCCGAGGCAAAGGCGGAGGAGCAGGCCGACCAGGCCCGCACGCGCGGCCTGCGCACCGCGATCACCGCGGTCGAGGTCGAGCGGATCCGCGACGAGGCGCTGGCGGAGATCCGGAAGGCGCGCGCCGAATCGCCCGACGTGCCCGGCGTGGGCATCGGCCTGGACGTCGCCGAGAAGAGCATCATCGCCGAGGCGGCCAGGCGCCTTCGCGAGATCGAGGAAAGCGAGCGCACCGGCAAGCCGCTGGCGATCGCCGAGGACGACGACGGCAAGATCAGTTTCAACGGCACGCCCTGGGACGCGAAGACCAATCCGCTGGAGATCAGCTGGTTCTCCGAGGGCATGAACCGCAAGCTCAACGAACGCATCGGCCGCGCCGAGGGCAACATCGAGCGCATCCAGAAGGACCCGAACCTGCTCAAGGACGCCTTCCTGTCCACGGTGCCGACCACCTTGTTCGTGGTGCTGCCGCTGTTCGCGCTGCTGCTGAAGATCGCCTACGTGTTCAAGCGGCGCCTGTACATGGAACACCTCATCGTCGCCCTGCACAGCCACAGCTTCCTGTGCGCATCGCTGCTGCTGGTGCTGCTGCTGGACGCGTTGGCGACCTGGACCGAGGGCGCGGCCTGGATCTCGCGTCCGCTGGGCTGGCTCGAGATCGCCCTGATCGCCTGGATGCCGGTCTACCTGCTGCTGATGCAGAAGCGGGTCTACCGCCAGGGCTGGATCATGACCACGATCAAGTACAGCGTGCTGGGCTACTGCTACATCGTGCTGCTGTCGCTCGGCGCCGCCGCCGCGCTGATGATCAACCTGGTGTCGATCTGAACGCCGTGCTCTACGAGGTGACGCTGCGGGTGGACGCGGCGATCACCGCCGACTACCGCGCCTGGCTGGACCACCACGTGCGGCAGATGCTGGCGCTGCCCGGCTTCCTGGACGCGCGGGTGTCGCGGGTGGACGAGCCGGCGCCGGGCGCGGGTGAGGTGGTGTTCTGCTGCCACTACCGGCTGCGCGACGCCGCGGCACTGGACGACTACCTGCGCGAGCATGCGGCCCGGATGCGCGCCGACGGCGTCGCCCGCTTTGGCGACCGGTTCAGCGCCTCGCGGCGCGTGCTCGCGGTGCTGGGCGACTACTGACCCAACCGTTGCCTTATCAGCGCAGCGCGCCCTTCCGCCGGCGAATCCAGCAGCTCGCGGCGCAGGCGCTCGCGTTCGCTGGCGGGCAGCCGGCGCGCCAGCAGCGCCAGGTCGGCGCGCGCCTCGGGGCCGAGCTCGCGCAGCATCGCCAGCAGGTCCGCGCGCTGGCCTTCCGGGGTATAGGCGAACAGCGGCCGCAGCCGCGCGAAATCGCCGCCCAGGTCCGGGCCCAGCCACCAATCCTGGCGCTGGTCCGGCGGCAGCGCCTCGAAGGCCTCGCGCAGCGCGCGCTGCTGCTCCGGGGACAGCGCCTGGACCCGCGCCGCGGCGGCGCGCACCCGCTCGCGCTCCGAAAGCGACAGCGCTTCCCAGGCCGCGAACGCGCCGCGCCGGCGCGCCCTTTCGGCCGGCGGCAACGCATCCCAAACCTGCATGCGCTGCAGGAACCCGCTCTGCTGCGCTGGCGACAGCGCCAGCCAATGGCGGGCGTTGGCCTGCAGGCGCTGGCGGGTTTCCGCATCCAGGGCCGGCCAGGCGCCGGCCAGGGGCGCCAGCAGCCGGCGCTCGGCCGGTGCCAGGGTCTGGAAGGCGACCGCCGGCAGGGCCGCCAGGGCCAACAGCAGGCCTGCGAGCCAGGGGCGCGGGTCACGGCGCATCGGCGGCCTCCGCGGCGGGGGTGGGCAGGGTCTCGGTATCGGGAGGCGGCACCGGTTCCGGCAGCGGGTCGGCCTGGCCGGAGGCCACCCAGCTCAGCAGGGCCAGCTCGGCAGCCAGCGCTTCGTCGGCGGGCGCGGCCAGCAGGGCGAAGTCGGGGTGGGTCACCGGATCGGGCTGGGCAGGGGCGGCCGGCACCGATTCGGCAGGCAGCGCCTGCGTCCCGTCGCCGGCCTCCGGCGCGGGCCGCGGCAGCAGCCAGGTCGCCGCGAAGGCCAGGGCCAGCAGCCCCAGCACCGCCCACAGCAGGCGGCGCGGCCAGGGGCTGCCGGGTTCGGCCACCGGTGCCGGCGGCGGATCCGGCTGGTCCTGCAGCACCCGGGTGCGCAAGGCGGCCAGCGAGGCGATGCGCTCGTCGGTGAGCGTCTTAACCTGGCGGTGCAGCCGCTCGCGCAGCACGCCCAGCGCGGCATAGCTGACGCCGCCCTCGCCCAGCTGCTGCAGCGCCCGCTGCAGGGCGAACCGGTAGGTCGGCTCGCTGACGCCCAGGACCTGGGCCGCATGCGGGAAATCCAGGCCGGCGACGATGCGCAGCAACAGGGCGGCACGCGGCCCGCTGCCCAGGGCCCCGAGTTCCGGCACCTGGCTGCCGCCCTCGGACAGCTCCGCCTGGGCCATCAGCAGGGCCCAGAAGGCGGCCGGCCAGGCCGACAGCGGGCTGGCCGCGGACATCCCGCGGAAGGCCCGCATGGCGCGCGCCACGGCGGCTTCCGCCCGGTCGGTGTCGCCGCACTGCACCTCGGCGAAAACGAAGGCGCGGCGCTCGATGCCGCGCAGGAAGGCGGAGAGCGCGGAGGATACGGGGGCGGGGGCGGCGGGAAGCGGGGGGGGCGAAGTCACGCGCCATTCTAGCCAGCCCGCAGGGGCGAACGCCCCGGTTGACAGTGCGAAAAAGCTTGCTCCGCCAAGCCGGACGCGGCTTCCGGCGTGAAACGTTGTGCACAGCGCCAGAACCGCGGGTGAAGTCCTGCCGGCGACCCACGTGAAGGCCGCCATGACTGAATTGTGATGAACGCAAGCCGCTGATTTACAAGGACTATGACGCCTTGGTTAAAAAATCGCCAACCCGGCTGAGGGGCCGTGGGCACGGGGGGTGCGCAAGGCTGCCCGAAGGCCCTTCCACAGACTTATCCACAATCCGTGTGGATAAGGGCTTTTCGGTTTTGTGAACAGTGGCTTAGCCAGCATTCGTGACGTGGTTGGCAGCAATGACGCGCAAGTCCATCCACAGGCCCCGCGGGGCCGCACAGGCTAGACTTGTCGCCATGCCCGTCGCTCCCGAACCCGTGCTGCGCGTCGCCCTGCCGGTGCCGCTGCCGCGCCTGTTCGACTACCGCCCTCCCGACGGCCAAACGGCCGGACCGGACTGGATCGGCTGCCGGGTGCGGGTGCCGTTCGGACGCGGCACCGGCGAACAGGTCGGCGTCGTCGTCGCCGTCGGCCCGCCAGAAGCCGACCCCGAAGCCCTGAAGCCGGCCCTGGCCCGGCTGGACGCGGAGCCCCTGCTCGCCGGCGAGCTGCTCGAAACCCTGCGCTGGGCGGCCGGCTACTACCACGCGCCCTTGGGCGAGGTCATGGCCACGGCCCTGCCGGCGACGCTCCGCGCCGGCCAGCCGCTGCCGGAAACCGCGCGCCATGGCTGGAGGGCTACGGACGCCGGGCGCCAGGCCGCCGCCGCGCCCGGCCGCGATGGCAGGCCAAGGCGGCTGCTGCTGCGCCTGTGCGAACGCCCCCTGGGGGAGGACCGGCTGGACCAGGAAGACCCCGACTGGCGGGCTTGCGCCCGCAGCCTGGCCCAGCGGGGCCTGGCCGAACGGGTGGTCTTCGCCGGCGCGCCGGAGCCCGCCCCCACCACGGACGCTCCGGTGCTGATGCCGGGCCAGGCCGACGCCCTGGCGGCGCTGCGCGCCGGCACCGGCTTCCGGGCCCTGCTGCTCGAAGGCGTCACCGGCAGCGGCAAGACCGAGGTTTACCTGCAGGCGATCACCGACACCCTGGCGGCCGGCCGCCAGGCCCTGGTCCTGGTGCCCGAGATTGGCCTGACGCCGCAGACCCTGGCCCGCTTCCGCCGCCGCCTGGGCGTACCGGTGCTGGCCTACCATTCCGGCCTGGCCGACGGCGAACGCGCCCGCGCCTGGACCGCGATGGCGCGCGGTGAGGGCCGGGTCCTGGTCGGCACGCGGTCGGCGGTGTTCTGCCCCCTGCCGGAGGCCGGGCTGGTCGTGGTGGACGAAGAACACGACGGCTCCTACAAGCAGCAGGACGGCATCCGCTACCACGCCCGCGACCTGGCCGTGATACGCGCCAGCCGGCTCGGCGTGCCGGTGCTGCTGGGCAGCGCCACCCCGTCGCTGGAATCGCTGCACAACGCCCTCCAGGGCCGCTACCGCCACCTGCGGCTGGCGCAGCGCGCGGGCAAGGCGAAACCGCCTTCGGTGCGCGTGCTCGACGTGCGCAAGCGGCCTTTGCGCGACGGCCTGTCGGAGGACCTGCTGGCGGCGGTCGGCGCATGCCTCGCGCGCGGCGAACAGGCCCTGGTGTTCAAGAACCGCCGCGGTTACGCCCCGGTGCTGATCTGCCACGACTGCGGCTGGAGCGCGCACTGCAAACGCTGCGACGCGGCGATGACCGTGCACACCGGCGGTCGCCGCCTGGTCTGCCACCACTGCGGTGCGCGCGCCACGCCGCCCAACGCCTGCCCGGACTGCGCCAGCCTGGCGCTGATGCCCCAGGGCGCCGGCACCGAGCGCATCGAACAGGCGCTGGCCGAACGTTTTCCCGACGCCCTGCGGGTGCGCGTGGACCGCGAGACCACCCGTCACCGCGACGCCATCGGGAAGATCCTGGCCGACTTCGGCGAACAATCCGGAATCCTGGTCGGCACGCAGATGCTCGCGAAAGGCCACGACCTGCCGCGGCTGACGCTGGTGGCGGTGGTGGGCATCGACGAAGGCCTGTTCAGCGCCGACTTCCGCGCCGGCGAAAAACTCGCCCAGCTGCTAATCCAGGTCGCCGGCCGCGCCGGTCGCGCCGAACTGCCGGGCGAGGTGCTGCTGCAGACACACCACCCCGACCATCCGATGCTCAACACCCTGCTCGCCGGCGGTTATCCCGCGGTGGCGGCGCTGCAGCTGGCCGAACGCGAGGCGGCGCAGTTCCCGCCCTACGCGCACCTGGCGCTGCTGCGCGCGGAGGCGGGCACCGAGGCCGAGATGCAGGGCTTCCTGCGCCAGGCCCGCGAGCAGTTCGAAGCCCACGAAGGCGTCTGGCTCAACGGGCCGATGCCGGCGCCAATGGCGCGCCGCGCCGGCATGGCGCGCGGCCAGCTGCTGCTCGGCGCCGGCCAGCGCGCGCCGCTGCACGCGGCGCTGAACGGCTGGCTGCCCCGGCTGCACGCGCTGAAGTCCGCGCGCCGCGTGCGCTGGTCGCTGGACGTGGATCCCACCGACCTCTACTGAAGGCAGGAGGCAGCGATTAGCAGTTAGGGGTTGGTGGAAGCGGATATCGCGCGGAACCCACCAACTCCTAACTCCTATCCACTAACTCCTACAAACATGACTCAGAAGACTCCTCACGTCCTGATCCTCGGCGGCGGCTTCGGCGGCCTCTGGGCCACCCGCGCCCTTGCCTCGGCCCCGGTGCGCATCACGCTGGTGGACCGCACCAACCACCACCTGTTCCAGCCCCTGCTCTACCAGGTGGCGACCGCGGGCCTGTCGGCGCCCGACATCGCCGCGCCGCTGCGGCACATCCTGCGCCGGCAGGCCAATGTCACTGTGCGGATGGACGAAGCGGTGGCGATCGACCTGGCGGCCAGGCGCGTCACGCTCGCCGCGGGCACGCTGGATTACGACTACCTGCTGGTCGCCACCGGCGCCACCCACGCCTATTTCGGCAAGGACGACTGGGCCGAGCACGCACCGGGCCTGAAGACGCTGGACGACGCGCTGGCGATCCGGGCGCGCGTACTGTCGGCCTTCGAGGCCGCCGAGCGCGAGGACGATGCCGAGCGGCGCGAGGCGCTGCTGAACTTCGTGGTGATCGGCGGCGGCCCGACCGGCGTCGAACTGGCCGGCACGCTCGCCGAGATCGCCCGGCACACCCTGCCGCGCGAATTCCGCCGGGCCGACGTACGCCAGGCCCGCGTGCACCTGGTCGAGGCCGGCCCGCGGCTGCTGGCGACGATGCCGCCGGGGCTGTCGGAAAAAACGCGCGCGCAGCTGCTGCGGCTCGGCGTCGAGGTGCATACGGGCGCGCCCGTCACGCGGATCGACGCCGACGGAGTGACCATGGGCGAGGACCGCATCGCCAGCCGCACCGTGCTGTGGGCCGCCGGCGTCGCCGCGTCGCCGCTGGGCCGCCAGTTGGGCGTGGCCACCGACCGCGCCGGCCGCGTGCCGGTGGAGCCGGACCTGTCGCTGCCGGGCCACCCGGAGGTGTTCGTGGTGGGCGACCTGGCCAGCGTGCAGCAGGACGGCAAGCCGGTGCCGGGCGTCGCGCCCGCCGCCAAGCAGATGGGCGCGCACGTCGCCGGCGTGATCCGCGATCGCCTGCGCGGCGGCGCCGGAAAGGCCTTCCGCTACCGCGACTACGGCAACCTGGCCACCATCGGCCGCATGGCCGCCGTCGTGGATTTCGGCGGCCTGCGGCTGTCGGGCCTGCTGGCCTGGTGGTTCTGGCTGGTCGCCCACCTGTTCTTCCTGATCGGCTTCCGCAACCGGATCATCGTGCTGGTGAACTGGGGCTGGTCGTACTGGACCTACCAGCGGCACGCGCGGATCATCGTCGGCCGCCGCGACCCGGCTCAGGCGCGGTCGACGCGCGCGGCGTAACAGCCCCGTCCGGCGTTGTGCAGGTGCAGGAAGGCGACCTCGGCGTCCGCGAACAGCTCGCCGATCTGCGCCTCCAGCGCCTCGCCCGGGACCACGCGGCCGTGGCGCATGAAGCCGGCGGCATCGTAGGCGCGCACCGACAGGGTGCGGCGGCTCTGCTGCAGCGGCACCACGCCGGTGGCCTCGAAGGTTTCCCGCGCGGTTTCCCGGACGAAGATCGGCCCGTTGCCGCGGTAGGGCGTGTCGCCATCCAGGTGGGTCCAGTTGAGCAGCAGCAGGGATTCGCCCGGCTGGGCGTCCTCCAGCGTGATGCGGCAGGGGTAACCCGGGAAGGTGTCGGCGGTCACGCGGCGCACGCCGCGGGCCGCCAGGGCCGCGTCGTCGAGGCCGCGCAGGTCGGCGAAGGCGTCGGCCGGCAGGCCGGTGATGCGGAAGGACATGGCGTGCTCCGGGGCTGGAAGGATGGCCGCCATGTTCGGCCGCCGCCGGGCGCGCCGCTATCCGGATCCTGCGCTTCCTGGCGGCAGGCGCCGGCCCGCGCAGGGTGGCCGACCGGTGCCGTCGTGGACCAGCGCAAAAAAGAAAGCCCCGCGATGGCGGGGCTTTCGGTGTCGTGATACCGGCGCGGATCAGGCCGCGAACAGCGCCCGCATCTTCTTGAGCGCGTTCGCCTCGATCTGGCGGATGCGCTCGGCGCTGACGCCGTACTCGTCGGCCAGCTCCTGCAGGGTCGCCTTGGGCTCGCCGAGGAAACGGCGCTTGAGGATGTCGCGCGAACGCGGGTCCAGGTCGGACAGGCCCTCGCGCAGCAGCTCGAGCTGGTCGTCCTCGTGGCTTTCGCGCTCGTAGGCCATCGCCGGGTCGTCGCCGTGGTCGCGCAGGTAGGCAACCGGCGACGGCGGCGCGTCGTCGTCGGCGTCGTCCGGCGCGTCGAAGCCGATGTCGCGGCCGCTCAGGCGCGACTCCATCTCCAGCACCTCGCGCTTGGAGACGTTGAGGTCCTTGGCGACCGCGGTGACCTCGGCGTCGTTCATCCAGCCCAGGCGCTTCTTGGACTTGCGCAGGTTGAAGAACAGCTTGCGCTGCGCCTTGGTGGTGGCGACCTTGACGATGCGCCAGTTGCGCAGGATGAATTCGTGCATCTCGGCGCGCACCCAGTGCACGGCGAAGGACACCAGGCGCACGCCCTGGTCCGGGTCGAAGCGCTTCACCGCCTTCATCAGGCCGATGTTGCCTTCCTGGATCAGGTCGCCCATGCCCAGGCCGTAACCCTGGTAACCCCGGGCCACGTGCACGACGAAGCGCAGGTGCGACATCACGAGCGCCTTGGCGGCGTCGAGGTCCTCTTCGTCGCGGTAGCGGCGCGCCAGCGCCTGCTCGTCCTCGACGGTGAGCACCGGCACACGGTTGACCGCCGCGATGTAGGCGTCCAGCGAACCCAGCGCACTCGGGATCGGCAGGTTGTTGGCGATCAGGGCAGTGGTGGTCATGCGGTCCTCTTTCATGGGCGGCAGTTTAGCACCCGGGTTGGAGTGCCAAATAGGCCGGAAGTTCCCCTTCCGTTCCATGAATGGAACGACCAGGGGCCGGCCGTTCGAAACCATCTGGGGCCGGCCGGCCCGGGTTCAAGCCCCGGCCAGCATCGCTTCGACCGCGGCCCGGGGCGGCAGGTTCCAGTCCACCGGCGCCTTGCCGCCGCCCTGCAGCCAGCGGTTGGCCTTGCCGAAATGGCCGCAGCCCAGGAAACCCCGGTGCGCGGACAGCGGCGAGGGGTGCGGGGCCCGCAGCACGCAGTGCCGGCGGGGGTCGACCAGCTTGCCCTTGGCCTGGGCGTAGCTGCCCCAGAGCAGGAAGACCAGGCCCTCCCGCTCCCGGTCCAGGGCCTGGATGGCCGCGTCGGTGAAGCCCTCCCAGCCCCGGCCCTGGTGGGCGCCGGCCCGGCCGTCCTCGACCGTCAGCACGGCATTGAGCAGCAGCACGCCCTGGCGGGCCCAAGGCAGCAGGCAGCCGTGTTCGGGCACCGGCAGGCCCAGGTCGGCCTTGAGTTCCTTGTAGATGTTCTGCAGCGAGGGCGGTACGGGCACGCCGGGCAGCACCGAAAAGCAAAGACCATGGGCCTGGCCGGGGCCGTGGTAGGGGTCCTGGCCCAGGATCACCACCTTCACCTGGTCGAAGGGCGTGGCGTCGAAGGCCGCGAAGATCTGCGGGCCGGGCGGGAAGATGCGCTTGCCGCGGGCCTTTTCCGCACGCAGGAAGGCCGAGAGTTCCTGCATCTGCGGCTGCTGCAGGTGGTCGCCGATGCGCGCCTTCCAGGAAGGCTCCAGGCGGACCTCGGCCACCTTACTTGCCGAGCTTGGCGCGCAGCATCCGGCCGACCCGCAGCTGGAACAGCAGCTTGGTCACCAGCAGGCGTTCCTCGATGGGCTTCTGGACCAGGTCGTTGGCGCCGGCGCGCAGCAGGTCGCTCTGGTTGGCGGGGTTGGCGTCTCCGGTCATCACCAGCACCGGCAGCAGGCCCTTGGCGTAGTTGAAGTCGTGCCGGATCGAGTGCAGCAGGTCCTTGCCGGTCAGCTCGCCCTTCAGGTAGACGTCGGTCAGCACCACGTCCGGGCCCGGCACCTTGCCCTGGGCCTTGGCGGTCTCCAGGTGGGCGATGGCGTCCTCGACGCCGGTGGCATGGGTGACGGTGAGGCCGTGTTTTTCCAGCATGCGCCGGGTGGCCATGGCCACCACGCGGCTGTCCTCGACGTAGAGCACTTCGCCGCCGGCTTCGGTTTCCGGCGCCACATAGCCCTTGATGAAGGCCGCGAGCGCATTGAAACCCAGCGACTTGTCGAAATAGTCGGTGACGTCGTCGCTGATCGAGCGGCTTTCCAGCCGCTCCTGCACGTCGCCGGAGACGACGATGATCGGGATGTAGGCCTGCGGCGTGTGTTCGCGCAGGTAGCGCGCCAGGTCCAGGCCGTCCATGTCCGGCAGGCGCAGGGCGGTGGTGACCAGGTTGACGGCGCCGGCCTGCAGCGCGGCCTTGGCCTCGTCGCCCGACTCGCAGCCGACGAACTCCATGCCGGGCAGCTGCTGGCGCAGCACGCCCTCGATCATCTTGCGCACGACCTTGGAGCCGTCCACGACCATGATGCGCGGGTTGGAGGTGTCGAAGCTTCGGAAGGCTGGGCTGTTCATGTCACACGTCCGTGGGACGGGTCCGGCGTAGATGATGCCCGGTTGCGAGCCACGCGCCCAGCCACCCCATCGCGACGGCGCCCGCCAGCAGGGCCAGGCTGCCGCGCCAGCCGGGCCCGGACAGGGCGAACTGGCTGCCATAGCTGGCCACCAGGGCCGAGAGCCGGCCCTGCATCAGCGCGCCGGCCACCAGCAGCACGGCGCCGGCCAGCAGCCCCGCCGCCAGGCCGTACCAGGCGCCCAGGTAAAGGAAGGGACGGCGCACGAAGGCATCGGTGGCGCCCAGGTGCTGCAGCACCGCGATCTCCTCGCTGCGCGCGCCGATGTCCAGCCGCACCGTGTTGCCGACCACCAGCAGCACGCCCAGGCCCAGCAGCACCGCCACCACCTGCACCACGCGTTCGCCGAAGGCCAGCCAGGCCGAGAGGCGCTGCCGCCAGACCGCGTCGTGCTGGACGATGTCGGCCTGCGGCAGTTCGCGCAGGTCGGCGGCCAGCGTGTCGCCGTCGCCGGCGGGCTGGACCACCAGCACGGTCGGCAGGGGGTTTTCCTCAAGCACGTCGAGCGCGCCGGCCAGGTCGCTCATCGCCCGGAATTCCTCCAGCC
Organism: uncultured Arenimonas sp.; assembly: GCA_946480565.1. The sequence continues at coordinate 10,870 of CAMLKR010000059.1, forward strand.
CCTCCTCCGGCGTGCGCAAGGTGACCGCGGCGACATCCGGCCGCTGGCCGATGCCGGTGGCCAGTTCGCGCGCTTGCTCTTCGCTGACGTCGGCCTTCAGGAACACGCCGATCTCGCGCGACTCGCTGACGCTGCCCGAGAACCGCTCGATGTTGCCCAGCGCCAGGCCCAGGCCCAGCGGCAGCGCGATCGCGATCGCCATCACGCCCACCGTCAGGCCGGTGGCGAAGGGCCGCCGCACCAGCCGCCCCAGGCTCGACACCAGGGAATACAGGTGCTGTTCGCGCCAGGCGCGCAGGCGGCTGCCGACGCCGCCCGGCTTCACGCGCTCGGCGGCCGCGGGCTTGGGCGCGGGCTTGGTGGTGCGGGTGTTCATGCCGCCAGGTCCTCCGGCGAGATGTCGTCCATCAGCCGTCCGTGGTCGAGCACCAGCACGCGGCGGCGCATGCGCTTGACCAGGCCGAGATCGTGGCTGGCGATGATCACCGTGGTGCCCAGCGCCGGCAGCGAGGCGAACAGCTGCATGATCTCGGTCGCCAGCTGCGGGTCGAGGTTGCCGGTGGGTTCGTCGGCGACCAGCAGCTGCGGCTGGGCCACGATGGCGCGGGCGATGCCGACGCGCTGCTGTTCGCCGGTGGAAAGCTGCAGCGGCAGCGAGCGTTCGCGTTCGCCCAGGCCGACCTTGTCCAGCACCGCGCGCACGCGCTTGCCGACCTCGGCCCCGGGCGTGCCGGCGATCAGCAGCGGCAGCGCCACGTTGTCGAACACGCTGCGGTCGGTCAGCAGGCGGTGGTCCTGGAACACCACGCCGACCTGGCGCCGGTGCAGCGGCACCCTGCCGCCGCGCACCTTGGCCAGGTTGCGCTCGTTCACCAGTACGGTGCCGCGGCTGGGCCGCTCGGACAGGTGCACCAGGCGCAGCAGGGTGGACTTGCCGGCGCCCGAATGGCCGGTGACGAAGAGCATCTCGCCCTCCTCCACGCTGAAGCTGACCTCGCTCAGCGCCGGCGGATTGCCCGGATAGGCCTTGGTGACGTTGTCGAAGCGGAGCAGGGCCATGCGGATCGCGGGTGGCGGGGACAGGGGCAATCTAGCAGAGAGGCCCGCGTCCGCTGTAGCGGTGATGCGGCGTCGGTTGAATCCGCGGTCAGCGACTCGACGCGGATCTGATCGCCGACCTGCAGCTCGTACGGAAAGCTGGTGATCTCGCGCGTCAGCCGGAACACGAACGCAATCTGATCGTCCACGC
>CAMLKR010000060.1 GCA_946480565.1 uncultured Arenimonas sp.
GCATGATGGCCTTCTGGTACCACTTCGCGATCCTGTTCGAGGCCCTGTTCATCCTGACCGCGGTGGATGCCGGCACCCGCGCCGGCCGCTTCATGCTGCAGGACCTGCTCGGCAACTTCGTGCCGGCGATGCGCAGGACCGAATCCTGGGGCGCCAACCTGGCGGCCACCGCCGGCTGCGTCGCACTGTGGGGCTATTTCCTCTACCAGGGCGTCACCGACCCGCTGGGCGGCATCAACATGCTGTGGCCGCTGTTCGGCATCGCCAACCAGATGCTGGCGGGCATCGCGCTGATGCTGTGCACGGTGGTGCTGTTCAAGATGAAGAAGCAGCGCTACGCATGGGTGTCGATCCTGCCGACCACCTGGCTGCTGATCTGCACGACCTACGCCGGCTGGATCAAGATCTTCGACGCCAACCCGGCGGTGGGATTCCTGGCCCAGGCCAACCGCTACCGCGACGCGATCGCGCGGGGCGAGCTGATCGCACCGTCGAAGGACTTCGACGGCATGGCCCAGATCATGTTCAACAACTACGTCAACGCCGGGCTGACGGCGCTGTTCCTGGGCGTGGTGCTGAGCGTGCTGTTCTACTCGGTGCTGGCGATCCGCAAGGCGCAGGCCAACCCGGCGCGCAGCGACCGCGAGGCAGCCTACGTGGCCCTTCGCGCCGACCAGATGAACCTGTGAGGCCATTGACCATGCCCACCATCGACCTGAAGAGCGCCTGGCGGCGCACCGTGCAGACGGCGCGCCTGATGGTCGGCCTGCCCGACTACGCCCGCTACGCCGCCCACGTGCGGGAACACCACCCCGAACGCGAGCCGATGAGCGAGGCCGAGTTCTTCCGCGCCTGCCAGCAGGCGCGCTACGGCAGCGGCCAGGGCCGCTGCTGCTGAGTCCGGCGGAAACGGAAACGGCCCGCCGAGGCGGGCCGTTCCTTCACGCAAACACCTGTCGCAAGATCAGGCGAACGGGTCCTGCAGCACGATGGTGGACTCGCGGCCCGGACCCGTGGAGACGATGGCCAGCGGGCAGCCCGCCAGTTCTTCCAGCGCGCGCAGGTAGGCGCGCGCGGCGGGCGGCAGCCTGTCCCATTCGGTGATGCCGGCGGTGCTTTCCTCCCAGCCCGGGAACTCCAGGTACACCGGCGTGCACTCGTCCCAGCCGGCGGCGTCCAGCGGCGCGTATTCGGTGCGCTTGCCGCGGTATTCGTAGGCGATGCAGATCTTCAGCTTCTCCATCCCGTCCAGGATGTCGAGCTTGGTGATGCACAGGCCGGTGATGCCGTTGATGGCGACCGCGCGCTTGAGCGCGACGATGTCCATCCAGCCGCAGCGGCGCGGGCGGCCGGTGGTGGCGCCGTACTCCTGGCCGCGGTCGCGGATGCCCTGGCCGACGGCGTCGTTGAGTTCGGTCGGGAACGGGCCGCCGCCGACGCGGGTGGCATAGGCCTTGGCGATGCCCAGCACGTAGTCGATGGCGTCGGCGCCGACGCCGGTGCCGGCCATGGCGCCGCCGATCGTGGTGTTCGACGAGGTCACGTAGGGATAGGTGCCGTGGTCGATGTCGAGCAGCGAACCCTGGGCGCCCTCGAACATCACGCGCTTACCCTGCTTGCGCAGCTCGTGCAGGATGCCGGCCACGTCGGCCTTCATCGGGTCGACGTAGGCGCCGAAGGCCAGGGCCTCGTCCAGCGTCTTCTGGAAGTCCACCGCCTCGACGCCGAGGTACTTGGTGAGCACGAAGTTGTGGTAGTCGAGCGCGGTGCGCAGCTTCTCGGCCAGCTGCTCCGGATAGTGCAGGTCGGCGACGCGGATGCCGCGGCGGGCGACCTTGTCCTCGTAGGCCGGGCCGATGCCGCGGCCGGTGGTGCCGATCGCCTTGCCGCCGGCGGCCTTCTCGCGGGCCTGATCCAGGGCGATGTGGTAGGGCATGATCAGCGGCGTGGCCGGGCTGATCTTCAGGCGCGACCGCACCTCGACGCCATTGGCCTCGAGTTCGGCGATTTCCTTCTGCAGCGCGGCCGGGCTGAGCACCACGCCGTTGCCGATCAGGCACAGCGCGTCGGCGCGCAGGATGCCGGAGGGGATCAGGTGCAGCACGGTCTTCTTGCCGCCGATCACCAGGGTGTGCCCGGCGTTGTGGCCGCCCTGGAAACGCACCACGGCGCCGATTTCCTCGGTCAGCAGGTCGACGATCTTGCCCTTGCCCTCGTCACCCCACTGCGCGCCCAGCACCACGACCGACTGACCCATGACCCTGACTCCAAAAGAGAATTCCGCGGATGGGGCGACAGCCACCGGGGCAGCTCGGGCCCCAGACATGGAAAAAGCCGGAGGTCGCCCCGGCTTTGCGAAATTATCCTCGGTTTGACCGGCCGGGGCCAGCCCTGGCCCGCCCCGGCGGCCCGCCGGACCGGGCTCAGGCCCGGATCCAGTAAAGCACCAGCAGGCCGGCGGCCATCATCACGCCGCCGGCGACGCGCAGCGCCCGGTCGGGCTGCTCGAGCAGCTGGCGGACCGCCTGCTTCCAGGCGGCCGGCGCCGCGAACAGCAGCAGGCCCTCGATCACCAGGACCAGGCAGAGCGCGGCCCAGAGGTCGGACATCGCGCCCGGCTCAGCGCTTGTCGTTGCCGAAGTAGCGCAGGAACTCCGAATCCGGGTCGAGCACCATCACCGTCTGGCCATCGGCCATCGAATTACGGTAGGCCTCGAGGCTGCGGTAGAAGGCGTAGAACTCCGCGTCCTGGCCGTAGGCCTGGGCATAGATCTCGGACGCGCGGGCATCGCCTTCGCCCCGCAGCTTCTGGGCGTCGCGCTCGGCCTCGGCGATGGTCACCTGGCGCTGGCGGTCGGCCTCGGAGCGGATGGTCTCGCTCTGCTCCACGCCCTCGGCGCGCAGCTGGTTGGCGACCTGGGTGCGCTCGGTGCTCATGCGCGAGTAGACCGTGCGCAGGATGTTGCTGTCGTCCGGCAGGTTGATGCGCTTGATGCGCACGTCGACCACCTGGATGCCCAGCGACTTGGCGCCGCGGTTGACCGCCTCGAGGAAGTTGCCCGACAGCTCGGCGCGGCCGGCGGAAACGACCTCCTGCAGCGTGCGCTGGTTGATCTCGTTGCGCAGGGCGTTCTTGACGATCGGGGTCAGGCGCTGGCGCGCGGCCTCTTCGTTGCCGCCGTTGGCGGCGCGGTAGTAGGTCGCCACGTCGTCGATCTTCCACTTGACGAAGAAATCGACGCTGACGTCCTTCTTCTCGGAGGTCAGGTAGCGTTCCGGGGCGTCGTCCAGCGAGAGGATGCGCTGGTCGAAGCGGCGCACCTCCTCCACCAGCGGCCACTTGAAGTGCAGGCCGGGCTCGAGGTCGCTGCGGACCACGCGGCCGAGGTTGAGCACGATCGCGGTCTGGCTTTCGCTGACCACGAACACCGAACCCATCGCGGCCAGCAGGCCGGCGATGGCGAGGAACAGGATGACGGTGAAGCTGCGCATGTCAGCGGCCTCCCTGGCGGCGGTCGGCGCGGGGATCGCGCTCGGGGGTGGCATCGGCGGGCGTGGCCGGCGCGGCCTGGGTGGCCGGCAGGCGGATCACCGGGGCCTCGGCCGGCGCACCGGTGCGGGCGGCATTGCCGCCGATCGGCAGGTACAGGATGTTGTCGTTGCCGCCGATCACCTTCGGGTTGCCGGCCAGCACCTGCTGCATGGTTTCCAGGTAGAGGCGCTTGCGGGTGACCTCGGGCGCCTGGCGGTATTCGGCCGCGAGCAGGCTGAAGCGCTGCGCGTCGCCCTCGGCGCGGGCGATCGCCGCGACCCGGTAACCCTCGGCCTCGGTGCGCAGGCGCGCGGCCACGCCGCGGGCCTCGGGCAGCACCTTGCTGGCGTAGGCACGGGCCTCGTTCTCGATGCGGTTCTTGTCTTCGCGGGCGCTGATGGCGTCGTCGAAGGCTTCCTTCACCTCTTCCGGCGGACGCGCGTCCTGCAGGTTGAAGTTCACGACGGTCAGGCCGGTCTGGTAGAAGTCCAGGGACTCCTGCAGGCGCTCCTGCGAGGCGATCACCAGCGCGGCGCGGTCGAACAGAACGGTGTCCATGGTGCTGCGACCCACGACCTCGCGCACGGCGCTTTCGGCGGCGTCCTTGAGGGTCTGCTCCGGGTTCACCGAGCCGAACAGGAACAGGCGCGGGTTGTCGCGGCGGTACTGGGCGTTGAACTTGATGTCGATCAGGTTCTCGTCCTTGGTCAGCACGCGCACCTGGTCGGTCACTTCGACCACGGCGGTGGCGTCCACGATCGTCACCGACTCGACCGGCCACGGCCACTTGAAGTTCGGACCCGGGGTCATGATGCGGTTGAACTCGCCGAAGCGCAGCACCACGCCGCGCTGGCGTTCGTCGATCAGCTTGAAGCTGTTGAACAGCACCCAGATGACGACCAGACCCAGCACCCAGGGCAGCGGGTTGAAGCCATTGGCCGCGGCGCTGCCGCGCCCGCCGCCGGAACCGCCGCCGAACATGCCCTTGAGTCGGTTGAGGAAGGCTTCGACCTCGTTGCCGGGGTCCTTGCCCTTCCAGGGATCTTGGTTGCCTTTTCCAGGCTGGTTCCAGGCCATGCTTGCTCCGTCGCGCGCCGCCGGGGCCGTTGCCCTGGCAGGGGCCAGGATCGGGGAAAGCGCGCTTTAGTCAGTGTCGGGATTGTAGGTAGGGGCGCCGGGGGCCACAAGCAAGAGGGCGTGAAGCGGATGGCCGCCCGGTTCGGCCGCCAGGCGCTCCGCGGCGGCCCACGGCAGATCAAGCACGAGACGCCAGCCGGTCTCCTCCGCCTGTTCGGACCGGACGGCACCGGCGGCATGCAGCCGCGCCCGCAGCCGGCCGTGGTCGGCCGCCAGGTGCAGTTCGCCGGTGAAGCGGCGCTCGGCGAAGCGGCGGATCAGCAGGTCGCGCAGCAGGTCCAGGCCCAGCCCGTCGCGGGCCGACAGCCAGACCCGTTCGCGGCCGCCGGCCTCCGGGTCCAGGCGCGGCGTGGCGCCCTCGATCCGGTCGATCTTGTTGAACACCAGCACCTGCGGGATGTCGCCGGCGCCGATTTCCTCCAGCACCTTGTCGACCTGGCCGATGCGCTCGTCGCGCAGTTCGTCGGCGGCGTCGATGACGTGCAGCAGCAGGTCGGCCTCGCGCGCCTCGGCCAGGGTCGAGCGGAAGGCCGCGACCAGCTCGTGCGGCAGGTCGCGCACGAAACCCACCGTGTCGGACAGCACCAGCGGGGCGACGCCGTCGACCCGGCGCACGGTCGGGTCCAGCGTGGCGAACAGGCGGTCGTCGGCGTACACGCCCGAGCCCGTCAGCGCATTGAACAGCGTCGACTTGCCGGCATTGGTGTAGCCGACCAGGGCCACGCGCGGCACCTCGTTGCGGATGCGCGCGCGGCGCATCTGGGTGCGCTGCACCTCGACCTTGTCCAGCCGCGCCTGCAGCGATTCGAGCTTCTTCTGCAGCATGCGCTTGTCGAGCTCGAGCTGGGTCTCGCCCGGGCCGCGCAGGCCGATGGCGCCGCCGCGCTGGCGCTCCAGGTGGGTCCAGCCGCGCACCAGGCGCGTGGCCCAGTGCTTGAGCTGGGCCAGTTCGACCTGCAGCTTGCCTTCGTGCGTCGCGGCGCGCTGGGCGAATATGTCCAGGATCAGGCCGGTGCGGTCGACCACGCGGCGCTTGAGCGCTTTCTCGAGGTTGCGCTCCTGGCCGGGCGTGAGCAGGTGGTTGACCAGGACCAGGTCGGCTCCGGTGGCCTCGCAGGCCGAGGCGACCTCGTCGAGCTTGCCGGTGCCGATGTAGTAGGCGGCGTTCGGCGTCTCGACCCGTGCGGTGACGGTGCCGACCACGGTCGCACCGGCCGAACGGGCCAGTTCCGAGAATTCCTCCAGCAGGGCCGGGTCCTGCCGACCCGGCGCATGCGGCTGGATCAGCAGGGCGCGTTCGCCCTTGCGGGCGCGCTCAAACATCGGAGTCCAGGCGGCTCAATCGTCCTGGCCCGCCTCGTCCTCGTCGCCACCGCCGGCCGACGCGACCGCGCCGCCGCCCGGGCCGACACGCACGTTGCGCGCGGGCACCACGGTGGAGATGGCGTGTTTGTAGACCATCTGGCTGACGGTGTTGCGGAGCAGGACGACGAACTGGTCGAAGCTCTCGATGGTGCCCTGCAGCTTGATGCCGTTGACCAGGTAGATCGAGACGGGGATGCGCTCGCGGCGCAGGGCATTCAGGAAGGGATCCTGGAGGGATTGGCCTTTGGACATGTGGACTCCGTTCTTCTTGTTGTGGCGCGCCAGCTGGCGCGATTTGCGGCCAAAGGGTCCGAGGCCGCGAATGCCGGGATTCTAGCAGCAGTCGGCGTTAGGGTCGGGTCACGAAGGCCCGCAGCGCCGACTCGAGCCCGGCGCGTCCGGTCGCCGGATCGAACCAGCGCGCGTCCCGCTGGGCGCGCAGCCAGGTGAGCTGGCGCTTGGCCAGCTGGCGGGTGGCGGCGATGGCCTCGGCGCGGAAGGTGGCGGCATCGGTGGCGCCGTCCAGGTGGCGCCAGGCCTGTCGATAGCCTACCGCCCGCATGGACGGCAGGTCCGGATGCAGGCGCGGGTCGGCACGCAGGCGGTGCATTTCCGCCAGGAAGCCCTGTTCGAGCATCTGGTCGAAACGCCGCTCGATGCGTTCGTGCAGCACAGAACGGTCCGCAGGCGCCAGCACCAGCTTGAGTACGCGGAACGGGAATATCCGCCGGCCCGCCGCGCCCTGCCAGGCGCTGATCGGCCGGCCGGTGAGGCGGAATACTTCGAGCGCACGGGTGATGCGCTGCAGGTCGCGTGGCTTGATGCGGGCGCCGGCGACCGGATCGGCCGCGGCCATCTCTGCGTGCATCGCGTCCCAGCCGCGCGCCGCGGCCTCCGCGGCGATGCCGGCCCGGACTGCGGTGTCGGCCGACGGCAGCTCGGACAGCCCCTCCAGCAGCGCGCTGAAGTACAGCCCGGTGCCGCCCGCCAGCAGCGGCACCCTGCCCCGCGCGGCCAGCGCCATCATCGGCGGCATTGCCTCGCGGGCGAAATCGGCGGCGGAGAACACTTCGTGCGGGTCGCGTACATCCACCAGATGGTGCGGCGCGCGCGCGCGCGTGGCGGCATCGGGCTTGGCGGCGCCGATGTCCAGCCCACGGTAGACCAGGGCCGAATCCACGCTGACGATCTCGGTGTCCAGCGCCTGCGCCCAGTCCACCGCCAGCGCGGTCTTGCCCGAGGCGGTGGGACCCATCAGCGCGATGGCCAGCGGGCGCCGGTCCTGCATGGTTCAGACGCCGCTGCGGCGCAGCTCACCCTGCACGCTGTCGAACAGGCCTTCCATCGCGGCGGTCGGCTTGCCCAGCCGGCTGACCACCACGATCGCCAGCATGGCCAGCACCACGCCCGGCACCATTTCGTAAAGGCCGGTGGCGGCGAAGAACTGCTTCCACAGGATTACCGTACCGGCGCCGACCAGCATGCCGGCCAGGGCGCCATCGCGGGTCATGCGCTTCCAGAACAGCGACAGCACGACCACCGGGCCGAAGGCCGCGCCGAAACCGGCCCAGGCGTAGCTGACCAGCCCGAGCACGCGGCTGTCGGGATCGGAGGCCAGCCAGATCGCCAGCGCCGCGACCGCCAGCACCGCGAGGCGACCGATCCAGACCAGCTCGCCCTGCCCGGCGGCCGGCCGCAGGAAGCCCTTGTAGAAGTCCTCGGTCAGCGCGCTGGAACAGACCAGCAGCTGGCAGCTCAGCGTGCTCATCACCGCGGCCAGGATCGCCGACAGCAGGATGCCGGCGATCCAGGGATTGAACAGCAGGCCGGCCAGCTCGATGAACACGCGTTCCGGATTGGCGGTGACCGCGCCGGCCTGGCCCGGGTTGGCCGCGAAGTGCGCGATGCCGAAGAAACCCACGGCCATCGCGCCGACCAGGCACAGCACCATCCAGGTCATGCCGATGCGGCGGGCCACCGGGATGGTGCGCACCGACTCGGCCGCCATGAACCGCGCCAGGATGTGCGGCTGGCCGACGTAACCCAGGCCCCAGGCCAGCAGCGAGATCACGCCCACCACGCTGGCCCCCTTGAAGAAGTCGAGCTTGGCCGGGTCCACCTGCTCCACCAGGGCCAGGCTCTCGGCCGGGCCGCCCAGGCCCAGGATCACGAACACCGGGGTGATGATCAGGGCGAAGATCATCAGCGTGGCCTGCACGGTGTCGGTCCAGCTCACCGCCAGGAAACCGCCGACGAAGGTATAGAGGATGGTGGCCGCCGCGCCGTACCACATGGCCTGGGCGTAGGGGATGGCGAACACACTCTCGAACAGGCGTGCGCCGGCGACGATGCCCGAGGCGCAGTAGACCGCGAAGAAGACCAGGATGATCAGCGCCGACAGCACCCTCAGCAGCTTGCCGCGGTCCTCGAAGCGGTGGGTGAAGTAGTCCGGCAGGGTCAGCGCGTTCTGGCAACGTTCGGTGTAAAGGCGCAGCGGCGCGGCGACGTAGCGCCAGTTGGCCCAGGCGCCGATCACCAGGCCGATCGCGATCCAGGCCTCGGACACGCCATTGAGGTAGAGCGCGCCGGGCAGGCCCAGCAGCAGCCAGCCGCTCATGTCCGAGGCGCCGGCCGACATGGCCGTGACGAAGCTGCCCAGCGAGCGCCCGCCCAGGATGTAGTCGTCGAAGCTGCGGGTGTAGTACCAGGCGGCGAAGCCGATGCCGACCATGCCGAGGATGTAGATGGCGAAGGTGATGTGCAGCGGGGACAGCTGGCTCATGGCGGCTCGTCGGTGGGCGGAGGCCGCGCAAGCTTAGCGCGCCCGGCCGCCGGCGCGCCCGTCCGGGCGGTGCCCCGCTTGAAGGCGCCGGCCGCGGGCGTATGCTGGGGCCGGTTCCCGCGGCAGGCCCGTCCATGCATCCCGGCAAAGCCCTCGCCTTCCTGCTGGTCTTCATCGTGCCGGCGCTGATGCCGGCGGCGGCCTGGCTTGCGCAGGCCACCGGCCGGCCCGACCTGATGGCCTGGTTCCCGCTGTTTTTCCTGTTCGTCTTCCTTCCGGCCGTGGACTACGCTCTGGGCCATGATCCCGCGAACGTGCCGGCCGAGCGCGAACGCGAGGTCGCGCTGCGCCCCTGGTTCAAGTGGCTGACCCTGGCCTGCCTGCCGGTGCAGCTGGTGCTGCTGGCCTGGTCCGGGCACTGGCTGGTGCACGCCGGCCTGGGGCCGTTGGGCGTCGCCGGTTGGCTGCTGTCGCAGGGCGTGGTGGGCGGCATCCTGGCCATCAACACCGCGCACGAACTGATCCACAAGGACGGCCGGCTGGAACCGCTGGCCGGCGGCGCCCTGCTGGCCAGCGTCGGTTACCACGGCTTCAAGATCGAGCACCTGCGTGGCCACCACGTGCACGTGTCGACGCCGGAGGATGCCTCGAGCGCGCGTTTTGGCCAGTCGCTCTGGCACTTCCTGCCGCGGGCGATGTGGCGCAATACGCTCAATGCCTGGCGGCTGGAGGCGAAGCGGCTGCAGGGCGTGGGCCTGCCGCCCCTCCACTGGCGCAATCAGATGATCGGCTGGAGCGCGCTGTGGCTGGCCTTCGCCGCCGGCTTCGCGCTGTGGCTGGGGCCGGCGGGACTGGCCTTCTTCCTGCTGCAGGGGCTGTTCGCCGCCGGCTCGCTGGAAATCATCAACTACATCGAACACTACGGGCTGGAGCGGCGGCGCGGCGCCGACGGCCGCTACGAGCGCACCACCCACCTGCACAGCTGGAACTCGGACTACGCGCTGTCGAACCTGCTGCTGTTCCAGCTGCAGCGGCACAGCGACCACCACGCCTTCCCCAAGCGCCGCTACCCGATCCTGCGCCACCACGCCGACAGCCCGCAGCTGCCCGGCGGGTATTCGGCGATGTTCGTGCTGGCCCTGGTGCCGCCGCTCTGGCACCGGGTGATCGACCCGCGCGTGCGCCGCTTCCGCGGACACGCCGCCGGCTGATCCGCGTCATCCACACGCCCTGTGGACAAGCCTGGGAGAAGCCCTGTGGACCGATCGCTGAGCGCCTTGCGCGGCAAGGCCCGCAGCTTCATTGGGCAGTTTTTCGCCAGCCTCGGCGCGTGATCCACAGCGCCTGTGGACAAGCCTGGGAGAAGTCCTGTGGACGGATCGCGGAGCGCCAGCGCTGGCGCGGGAGTCAAGAGCCCTGGTCATCTCTTGACCAATCGCGCGGCACTCAATCCTCGTCGGGCCACTGAATCGTCGGCTTCGCGGCGATCGCCTTCGGGCTGGGCTGCGCTGCGACCGCGGCCCAGACCTTGAGCGCGTCCACGGTCGCGGCGACGTCGTGCACGCGCAGGATCCTCGCGCCGTATTCCGCCGCCAGCACGGCCGCCGCCACCGAGGCATGCACGCGTTCGCCGATCTCGCGGCCGGTGATCTCGCCCAGGCTGCGCTTGCGCGACAGGCCGGCCAGCAGGGGCAGGCCCAGATCGAGCAGGCGCGACTGCTGGCGCAGCAGCAGCAGGTTGTGCCCGGTGGTCTTGCCGAAACCGTAACCGGGGTCGAGCACGATGCGCTTCTTGGGAATGCCCGCCATCTCGCAGGCGAAGACGCGCTCGGCGAGGAAACGGTGCACCTCGGCGACCAGGTCGTCGTAGGCCGGCGCCGCCTGCATCGAACGCGGCTCGCCCTGCATGTGCATCAGCACCACGGGCACGCCGGCCGCAGCCGCCGCTTCCAGCGCGCCCTCGCGGCGCAGCGCGTAGACGTCGTTGATCATGCCGGCACCTGCGGCGACCGCCGCGCGCATGACCTCGGGCTTGGACGTGTCGACCGAAATCGGCAGCGCGGTCTCACGCGCCAGGCGCTCGATCACCGGAAGCACGCGCCGCAGCTCCTCGTCCAGCGGCACCTCGTCGGCGCCCGGGCGCGTGGATTCGCCGCCAACGTCCAGCACATCGGCGCCCTCCGCCGCCAGCCGCAGGCCGTGGGCCACGGCGGCTTCGAGGCTGTCGTGCGCACCGCCGTCGGAGAAGGAATCCGGCGTGACATTGACGATGCCCATCACCCGCGGGCGATCGAGGACGAGCGCGCGGCCGGCGCAGTCGAGTTGCGGCGTCAGGTCGAACATGGGAATCCCGGGCAAAGAAAAAGGCCAGAGCGGACTCTGGCCTTTCGCGTGGACCACGGCAAGCCGGGATCAGGTCTGCGGCATCGGGCCGCCCAGCGGACCGGCGGCCGGGCCGGTGCCCGGATCGTCCTTGGAGATGCGGCCGGACTTGGCCCAGTCGGCGGGCGGACCCGGACGGCGGCCCTCCATGATCGCGTCGATCTGGTGCGCGTCGATGGTCTCGTAGGTCAGCAGCGCCTCGGCCATGATGTGCAGCTTCTCGATGTTCTCGGTCAGGATCTGCTTGGTGCGCGAATAGGCGCGGTCCAGGATGCTGCGTACCACCTCGTCGATCTTGCGCGCGGTGTCGTCCGAGACGTTCTTGTGCTGGGTCACGGAGCGGCCCAGGAACACCTCGTCCTCCTCCTCGCCGTAGGCGATCGGGCCCAGCTCGTCCGACAGGCCCCACTTGGTGGCCATGTTGCGGGCCATCTTGGTGGCGCGCTCGATGTCGTTGCTGGCGCCGGTGGTGACCTTGTCGGCGCCGAAGATGATCTCCTCGGCGACGCGGCCGCCGTACAGCGAGCACAGCATCGACTCGATGTGGGTGCGGTTGTAGCTGTACTTGTCGCCTTCCGGCAGGTACATGGTGACGCCCAGCGCGCGGCCGCGCGGGATGATGGTCACCTTGTAGACCGGATCATGCTCGGGCACGACGCGGCCGACGATGGCGTGGCCGGCCTCGTGGTAGGCGGTCAGCTTCTTCTCGTCCTCGCTCATGGCCATCGAGCGGCGCTCGGCGCCCATCAGGATCTTGTCGCGGGCGCGGTCGAAGTGGTCCATGC
>CAMLKR010000061.1 GCA_946480565.1 uncultured Arenimonas sp.
CAGGCCCGCGGCATCGGCATGACCCGGGTCTCGCACATCAACGAGCTGTACGGCAACAACGAAGCCCTGGAACGCGCGCAGCGCCGCGACGCGCGCTTCTTCAACACCTGCATGATGATGACGGCGCTGGGCGCGGCCGTCTCCGACGCGCTCGCCGACGGTCGCGTGGTGTCCGGCGTCGGCGGCCAGTACAACTTCGTGGCGATGGCGCACGCCCTGCACGATGCGCGTTCGGTGCTGATGCTGCGCTCGACCCGCGGTCCCGGGGCATCGAACATCCTCTGGAACTACGGCCACACCACCATCCCGCGCCACCTGCGAGACATCGCCATCACCGAATACGGCATCGCCGACCTGCGCGGCCGCAGCGACGAAGACTGCGCGCGCGCGATGCTGGCGATCACCGACGCGGCGCACCAGCCGACGCTGGCGCGGGACGCCATCGCGGCCGGAAAACTGGCGCCGGATTTCACCCTGCCGTCGGCCGCGCGGGAGAACCGTCGCCTGGGCCTCGCCGCCCGCCTGCGCCCGCTGCGCCGCAGTGGCGTGCTGCCCGACTACCCGATGGGCAGCGACTTCACCCCGGTGGAAGAGCGGCTGGTGCGGGCACTGGGCTGGCTGAAGGCAAACACGTCGACCCGATCGGGACGCTTGCGCACGCTGGTTGCCGCGATGGCGGCAGGAACTCCGGACGACATGGAGGCGATGCAGCGCATGGCCTTGGCTCCCCCTTCGGGTTGGCGTGAACGAATGGAGGCACGGCTGGTCGGCTACGCCTTGCGCAGCACCCGGAGCTAGCCGGCCGGGTCAGCCAGTCCGAGCTGGCGGCGAACCTGGGGCTCCAGCCCGGCGAGCCCCGCGGCGCGACCACGTTGCAGGGCGACCTGGGGATCGGCCCCGGCGAACCAGGCCTCGCGTAGCGCGACCAGCGCGCCCACGCGGTTCCCGCTGGCGCAATGCACCAGCAGCGGCGACGGCAGCCGGCGCAAGGCGCGGTCCAGGGCCGCCGCCGAATCGCGTCCCAAGGCACTCGCATCGGCGATCGGCAGCGAGGCATAGGCCAGCCCTGCGGCGGATACTTCCTGCGCCTCGTCCCGGGCGGGCTGCTCGGTCGCCGGGCGCAGGTTCACCACGCCGCGCAGGCCTGCCGCAGCCAGCGCCACCCAGTGCCCCGGCTCCGGTTGACCGGCGGAGTACAGGCCGTCGGCGGCCTTGCGCCAACCGGGGATCGCCACGTTCGGGGTATCGAGGCTCAAGGCATTCATTCCGGGCAATACAGCGCATGCAGCGTCGCCATCAGGGTCCGCACCGGGCCGTCCGCCAGCGAATAGTGGATGGCCTGGCCTTCGCGCCGGGTCTGGACCAGGTCGCCCTCGCGCAGCTTGGCCAGGTGCTGGGACAGCGCCGATTGGCTAAGGTCCAGCCGCTGCAGCAGCGCACCGACGCTGAGTTCTCCTTCGGCCAGGTGGCAGAGGATGAGCAGGCGCTGGTCGTTGCCCAGCCGGCGCAGCAGGGCGGCGGCTTCGGCGGCGGCAGCGGGCATCGTGCGCAGGTCGCGGGGCTGGTGGGCGTGGGGTGTCTTGGGCATGCCGGGATTATATGCTTGCTTTCTAATTTAGCAAGTGCTAATTTGCTGTCAGCCCAAGGAGGCCGCCCACATGACCCGCCCGATCGTCCATGCGTTCCACCATGCCGACTCCGGCACCTGGAGCTATGTCGTCAGCGACCCGGCCGGGGACGCCGCCGCCATCATCGATCCGGTGCTGGACTACGACCCCAAATCCGGCCGCACCAGCCACGCTTCGGCCGAACAACTTGTCTCCCACGTGCGGCGCCAGGGCCTTCGCCTGGAGTGGATACTGGAAACCCATGCGCACGCCGATCACCTCAGCGCCGCGCCCTTCCTGAAGCGCGAGCTCGGCGGCCGCATCGCCATCGGCGCCGGCATCCGCGAGGTGCAGGCCACGTTCAAGCCCCTCTTCAACCTCGAGCCCGGCTTCGCCACCGACGGCTCGCAGTTCGACCATCTGTTCGCCGACGGCGAGTCCTTCACCCTGGGGTCGGTCACCGTGCGGGTGATCGCCACGCCGGGCCACACCAACGACAGCGTGAGCTATCTGATGGGCGACGCGCTGTTCACTGGCGACAGCCTGTTCATGCCCGATGGCGGCACCGCGCGCTGCGACTTCCCCGGTGGCGACGCGGGCCGGCTGTTCCAGTCCATCCAGCGCCTGTATTCCCTGCCCGACGACACACGCGTCTTCGTCTGCCATGACTACGCGCCGGGCGGGCGGCCTGTGGCCTGCGAAACCACCATCGGCGAACAGAAGCGCAGCAACATCCACGTGCGCGAGGGCGTGCAGGAGATGGACTACGTGAAGCTGCGCCGAGCTCGGGATTCCAGCCTGGCGATGCCGGTGCTGATGCTGCCCTCGGTGCAGGTGAACATCCGCGCCGGCCAGCTGCCGCCGGCGGAAACCAACGGCACGCGCTACCTCAAGATCCCGCTGGACACGCTCTGATGGCTACCGAATTCACTCCGCTTTCCTCGCTGTTGGGTGGCGCCCTGATCGGGCTGTCCGCCACGGCCCTGCTGTGGCTCAACGGGCGCATCGCCGGCATCAGCGGCATCGCCTGGAACAGCGTGCGCGAGCGTGGTCCGGAGCGGACCTGGCGTCTGTGCTTCCTGCTGGGCCTGGTCGCGGGTGCCGGCCTCTGGTTCGCCCTCTCGCCCGGCGTGGGGGCGCCACGCCAGGGCTTTCCGCTGCCGGTGCTGCTGGCCGGCGCACTTCTGGTCGGCATCGGCACGCGGCTGGGCAGCGGCTGCACCAGCGGACACGGCATCTGCGGGCTGGCGCGGCTTTCGCGGAGATCACTGGCGGCGGTACTGCTGTTCATGGCGGTGGCCATGCTGACGACGACGGTGGTGCGCCATGTCATCGCGTAAGCCGGCGGTGTTCGCGGCCCTGTCGGGCCTGCTGTTCGGCCTGGGCCTGGCGGTGTCCGGCATGGCCGACCCCGACAAGGTGCTCAACTTCCTCGATCCGCTGGGCGGCTGGGACGCCAGCCTGGCCCTGGTCATGGCCGGTGCGCTGGTGGTGACCCTGCCCGGCTTCGCGTGGATCCGCCGCCGCGGTGCGGCGGTCTGCGGCCCACTGCAGCTGCCGACGAGCACACGCGTCGACCGCGACCTGTTGCTGGGCGCGGCGGTCTTCGGCATCGGTTGGGGCTTGGCGGGCTATTGCCCGGGCCCGGCGCTGGCCGGGCTGGGGCGGTTGTCGCCGGAGTCGCTGTGGGCCGTGCCGGCGATGTTCGCCGGCTTCTGGATCGCGGACCGCCTGAAGCAATGACTCAGCGCAGCGACTTCGCCGCCGCCACCACGGCTTCGGCGGTGATGCCGAAGTGCGCATACAGCTGGTCGGCCGGCGCCGAGGCACCGAAGCTGTCGATGCCCACCACCGCGCCGTCCAGGCCGACGTACTTGCGCCAGTAATCGGTGACGCCGGCCTCCACCGCCACGCGCTTGCGGCACCAGGACGGCAGCACGGCTTCGCGCCACTCGACCGGCTGGCGGTCGAACACGTCGGTGCTGGGCATCGACACGACGCGGGCCTTGACGCCCTCGCCGGCCAGCCGGCGCATCGCCTCCATCGCCAGCTCCACTTCCGAGCCGGTGGCGATCAGGATCAGGTCGAAGCTCGCCTCGCCGGGATCGCTCAGCACGTAGCCGCCGCGGGCGATGTCCGCCACCTGCTGCGCGTCGCGCGCCTGGTGGGCCAGGTTCTGGCGGCTGAACACCAGGCAGCTCGGGCCGTCGGCGCGTTCGATCGCGGCCTGCCAGCTCACGGCCGATTCCACCGCGTCGCAGGGGCGCCAGACGTCGTTGTTCGGGATGTGGCGCAGCGAGGCCAGGTGCTCCACCGGCTGGTGGGTCGGGCCGTCCTCGCCCAGACCGATCGAGTCGTGGGTGAACACGTGGATGGCGCGGGTCGGGATCAGGGCCGACATGCGCAGCGCGTTGCGCGAATAGTCGGAGAACACCAGGAAGGTGGCGTCGTACGGGATGAAGCCGCCGTGCAGGGCGATGCCGTTGCTGATCGCGCTCATGCCGAACTCGCGCACGCCGTAGTGAACGTAGTTGGCGCTGGCGTCGTTGCTGGTGACCGATTTGCTGCCCTTCCACAGGGTGAGGTTGGAGTGCGCCAGGTCGGCCGAACCGCCGATCAGCTCGGGCAGCAGTGGGCCGAAGGCGTCCAGCGCCATCTGGGACGCCTTGCGCGAGGCGACCACCGGGCCGTCCTGCTGCAGCCTGGCGGCGTAGGCCTTCGCGGCCTCGGCGAAGCCTTCCGGCAGCTCGGCGTGCGAGCGGCGCACCAGCTCGGCGGCCAGCTCCGGATGGGCCTTGGCATAGGCGTCGAACAGGCGGTTCCACTGCTCCTCGCGCACCAGGCCGGAATTGCCAGCGCGCCAGCCGTCGGAGATCGCTTGCGGAATCTCGAAGGGCGCGTGCGGCCAGTTCAGCGCGGCGCGGGTGGCGGCGATCTCGTCCTTGCCCAGCGGCGCGCCGTGGCTGGATTCCTTGCCGGCCTTGCCGGGTGAACCGAAGCCGATCGTGGTGCGGCAGCAGATCAGGGTCGGCTTGCCGGTCTCGGCCTGCGCGGTCTTGATCGCCTGGGCGATTTCCTGCGGATCGTGGCCGTCGACCTTGCGGATCACCTGCCAGCCATAGGCCTCGAAGCGGGCCGCGGTGTCATCGGTGAACCAGCCGGCGGTGTCGCCGTCGATGGAGATCCGGTTGTCATCCCAGAATGCGATCAGCTTGCCCAGGCCCCAGGTGCCGGCCAGCGAGGCGGCCTCGTGCGAGATGCCTTCCATCAGGCAGCCGTCGCCCAGGAAGACCCAGGTGTGGTGGTCGACGACCTCGAACTCCGGTCGGTTGAAGCGCTGCGCCAGCAGCTTCTCCGCCAGCGCCATGCCCACGGCATTGGCCAGGCCCTGGCCCAGCGGGCCGGTGGTGGTCTCGACGCCAGGGGTGTGGCCGAACTCGGGGTGGCCGGCGGTCTTGCTGTGCAGCTGGCGGAACTTCTTCAGCTGCTCGATAGGCAGGTCGTAGCCGCTCAGGTGCAGCAGGGCGTAGATCAGCATCGATCCATGGCCGTTGGACAGCACGAAGCGGTCGCGGTTGAACCACTTGGGGTTGTTCGGGTTGTGGCTGAGAAAGTCGTTCCAGAGCACCTCGGCGATGTCCGCCATGCCCATCGGCATGCCCGGGTGGCCTGACTTGGCGGCCTCCACGGCATCCATGGCCAGGAATCGGATGGCGTTGGCGAGGTCGCGGCGGGTCGGCGTGGTCATGGACGGCTTGAGGGGCGGCTCCCGCGGTTTGCGGGCGCCGTATTGTCCCATCCCTTCGGCATGGTGTCGCGGTTGCGGACCGCGCCTGCCGCTGCTAGACGCCCGGGTTCAGGCCAGACGGTCTCCCGGGCTCCCGCCCGCCGGCACCGGATCGGCCGGCCGATGCGCCTCGCCCTGGGAGACCAGGGTGGCGATGGCGAGGTCGCCGGTGACGTTCACCGTGGTCCGGCACATGTCCAGGAAATGGTTCACGCCCAGCACCAGGCCGATGCCCTCGGCCGGCACGCCGACCATCGCACAGATCAGGGCCACCACCGGCAGCGAGCCCGAGGGCACGCCGGCGGTGCCGATTCCGCCCAGGATGCAGACCAGCATCACAAGGAACTGCTGGCCGAGGGACAGGTCGATGCCGAAGAACTGGGCCAGGAAGATCACCGTCACGCCCTCGAACAGGGCGGTGCCGTTCTGGTTGGCGGTGGCGCCGATGGTCAGCACGAAGCGCGAGACGTGGCGCGGCAGCCCCAGCTTCTCGTCGGCCACCCGCAGCGCGGTCGGCAGCGTGGCATTGCTCGACGCGGTGCTGAAGGCCATCAACATGGCCTCCTGAACGCCGCGGAAGAACTTGCCCGGCGAGAACCCTCCCAGCAGCTTCAACGCCGCCGGGTAGACCACGAACAGATGGATCGCCAGAGCGCCGACCACCACAAGCACGTAGGTGCCCAACCGGATCAGCAGGTCCCAGCCGAACAGCACCGCCAGATTGAACATGAAGCAGAACACCGCGTAAGGCGCCAGCCGGATCACCAGGCCGATCAGGGTCATCGAGACTTCGAACAGGCCCTCGATGCCGCGCTTGAGCGCCGCCAGCGCCGGGGTGGCCGGGCTCATCACGATGCCGATGCCGAACATCAGCGAGAAGAACATCAGCGCCAGGATGGTGCCGTTGTCGGAGGCGGCGCGCACTGCGTTCTGCGGCACGATCGACAGCAGCATGTCGATGCCGCTGGCCTGTGACTGGCTGTCGCGCACGATCGCCTGGGCCCGTTCGGCGCTTTCGGTCAGCAGCTGCTGCGCCAGCACCGGGTCGACGCCGGCACCGGGCTTGACCAGGCCCACCAGCACCAGGCCCAGCAGCACCGCGGCGCCGGACATCAGCACGGTGTAGGACAGCGTGCGCCAGCCGATGCGGCCGAGCGAGCGCACGTCGCCCATCTCCGACACGCCGACGACCAGGGCCGAGAACAGCAGCGGCACGATCAGCATGAAGATCAGGCTCAGGAACAGGGTCGAGAACGGCTGCGTCACGTAGCGGATCGCCGACTGCACCCAGCCGGCGTCGCTGCCGGCCGAATAGTGGACGCTCAGGCCGATGGCCAGGCCGGCGACGAAGCCGATGGCGATCTTCCAGTGCAGGGGCAGGGGCTTGCGGGTGCTCATCGCGGGACCTCCGGGGCGGGACGGGCGCGGCTGGAGCGGATCTCGCCGGAACGGAGCCGGGCCAGATAGCTGTTCAGTTCGCGCTTGACGACGGGCATCAGCAGGTAGACGCCGATCAGGTTGGGAATGGACATCAGCAGCAGCATCGAGTCGGCGATGCCCACGATGCTGCCCAGCTGCATCGAGCAGCCGACGACGGTCATCAGCAGGAAGACCGCCTTGAACAGGTTCATCGCCAGCGCTGATTCGCCGGTGAGGAAGCCGACCGCCTTGGTGCCGTAGTAGCCCCAGGTGATCATGGTCGAATAGGCGAACAGGAACACCGCGACCGTCAGCACGTAGGGGAACCAGGGCAGCACCGACCCGAAGGCGCGCGAAGTCAGCGCCACGCCGTCCAGGCCCTGCTGCAGGTACTGGCCGGAGACGATGATGATCAGCGCGGTCATCGTGCAGATCACCACGGTGTCGATGAACGGCTCCCAGAGGGCGACGAAGCCTTCGGTCAACGGCTCGCGCGTGCGCACGGCCGAATGGGCGATAGCCGCCGAGCCCAGGCCGGCCTCGTTCGAAAACGCCGCGCGCCGGAAACCGACGATCAGCGCGCCGAGCACGCCGCCATAGGCGGCTTCGCCGGTGAAGGCGCCATGCACAATCGCCGCGACGGCGGCGGGCAGCTGGTCGGCGTTCACCGCCAGCACCGCCAGCCCCGCGACGACGTAGACGCCGGCCATCGCCGGCACCAGGCGCGCGGTGACCTTGCCGATGCGCGCGATTCCGCCGACCACGACCACGCCGGTCAGCGCGGCCAGCACGATGCCGAACAGCCAGCCGCGCCCGGCCAGCGGGCCCTCGGCGCCGCCGGTGACGGCATAGGCCTGGGCGAAGGTCTGGTTGGCCTGGAACAGCGCGCCCGAACCCGCGGCGCCGCCGACGATGCAGGCGGCGTAGAACACGGCCAGGCCCCGCCCCAGCCCGGCGAGCTTCGGCCGGTTCGCGGCCAGGCCCTGCTGCAGGTAGTACATCGGGCCGCCCGAGATGCTGCCGTCGGCGTTCACGCGGCGGTACATCACGCCCAGCGTGCACTCGACGAACTTCGAGGACATGCCCAGAAGCCCGGCGACGATCATCCAGAAGGTCGCGCCCGGGCCGCCGACCGTGATCGCCACCGCGACGCCGGCGATGTTGCCCAGCCCCACGGTTCCGGAAAGCGCTGAGGTCAGCGCCTGGAAATGGCTGACCTCGCCGGGACCGGAGGCATCGGCGTAGTCGCCGCGGATCACCCGCAGCCCGTGGGCGAAGCCGGTGAGGTTGATGAAGCGGAAGTAGATCGTGAACACGCAGCAGGCCAGCGCCAGCCAGATCACGATCACCGGCGCGCTCAGCCCGCCCGGCAGCGGCACCTCGACGAAGACCAGGGCCGCCAGGGCGTCGGCCACGGGACCGAGCACCGACTGGATGCGCTCGTCCACCGTCGGGGCGGCATGGACGCTGGGCGCGGCAAGGGCAAGGGCGGCGCCGGTAAGGCGCGACACGGCGTGGGTCACCAGAGGATCCCGGAATGGAAGCCCGGGAAGCTTACCAGCCACGGCCCGGCTGTCAGCCCCGCGCCAGCAGCTGGTCCAGGCCCTGCGGCCGGCCGATCAGGTAGCCCTGGGCGTACTGGCAGCCCAGCCGGCGCAAGGCCTCGAGCTGCTCCGCCGTTTCGATGCCCTCCACCACGATGTCCGCGGACAGCGACCGGCCCAGGCTGACGATGGTCTCGACGATGGCCATCGAGCGCGGATCCCCGAGCATGTTGCGCGAGAACGACTGGTCCACCTTGAGGGTGTCGAAGGGAAGGCGGTGGAGGTGGCAGAGATGCGAATAGCCGGTTCCGAAATCGTCCAGCGCCACCTCGATGCCGTGGCCGTGGCAGACATCGATCAGGCTCGCCACCAGGGTGTAGTCCAGGGCCTGGCTCTCGGTGATCTCCAGCTTCAGGCTGCCACGCGGAAGGCGGGCGGCGTCGACCCGGGCGACGATGCGCTCGACCAGGCCCGGGTGCGCCAGCTGGCGGGCCGACACGTTCACCGCGACGAAAGGCGCGCGGCAGGTACCCGAGTCGATCAGCCGGCCGACGGCCGCGCAGGCGGTGTCGATCACGTACTCGCCCACCGGGACGATCAGCGAGGTCTCCTCGGCCAACGCGACGAATTCGGCCGGCGAGATCCAGCCGCGTTCGGGGTGGTTCCATCGCACCAGCGCCTCGAAGCCGGCGATCTGATCCTCGGCGACCGACAGCAGCGGCTGGTAGCTCAACTCGAGATGGCGGTTGGCAAGGGCCTCGCGCAGCTGGGCCTCCAGCCGGATCCGGCCAATGCCCAGGCGCTCCGACGCGGTCGGCGTGTCGGGCGCCGGCTGCTTGCCCTGCAGGGCCGCCAGGGCGCCGCGGTAGCGCTTGAGCTGGCCCTCCAGCAGCGAACGCACGATCGGATCGGTGGCGGCGAGGCGGTCGGCGATCTGCTGCCGGTCGAGTGCGAACAGCACGGTGGCGCTGACGGCGGTGGCCGTCGCGGTGCGCGGTGCGTCGTCGATCACGGCCATCTCCCCCACCAGATCGCCCGGGCCCAGGAGGCTGAGCAGGACCTCCTGGCCACGCTGGTGGGTCTTCACCTCCACCGCGCCGGACTCGATCAGGAATGCGGCCCCGGGCTCATCGCCCTCGCGGAACAGAAGTTCACCGGCCTGCAGATGCACCCTCAACGAACTCATCGTCTTCCCCACCCGTCCATGCGGCTTCCTGAGTCCCTGAACGGCACAGGGCCGCTTTCGCGGCCCTGTGGCGGTGAAACGATGGACTGCGGGATCAGGGCTTGCCGGCAACCTGGAGGATGCGCGGGGTCACGAAGATCAGCAGCTCGGCCTTCTCGGTGGAGCGGCCCTTGTTCTTGAAGAGATTGCCGAGCACCGGCACGTCGCCGAGGAACGGAACCTTGCGGATGTCTTCGCGGTTGTCGAACTCGTAGACGCCGCCGACCACGACCGTCTGGCCGTTGTCGATCAGCACCGCGGTGCTGACCTCGCGACGGGCGATCTGCGGCACGAAACCACCGGCCGGGTTGGTCACCAGATCGCTGACCTCGTCCTTCTTCACCATCAGGTTCAGGTAGACGCGGCCGTCCTGGGTGATGGTCGGGGTGACCTTGAGCTCGAGCAGGACTTCCTTGAACTCGACGGTGGTCTGGGCCACGGCACCCGGGGTGGTCGCCGGCTGGATGGTCAGGTAACCGACCTCGTCGCCCTGGCGGATGATCGCCTCGCGCTGGTTGGCGGTGATCACGCGCGGGTTGGACACCACTTCACCGCGACCTTCTTCTTCCAGGGCCGACAGTTCGAGGTCAAGCGAGATGTCGCTGCGCAGGATGCTCAGGTTGAGCGCGCCAGCCGCGGCGTCGACCGGCAGACCGACCAGGAAGCCGGAGTCGCTGGTGCTCTCGCCGGCCGCCGCGGCGCCCGGCAGGGTGCCCACGCGGTCCTGCACGCCGAAGATCACGCCGAGTTCCCGGGCGAACAGCTCGGTGGCGACGACGATGCGGGCCTCGATCAGCACCTGGTCGACGGGACGGTCGAGGGTGGCCAGCAGCTGCTTGATCTCTTCGACTTTCTTCGGGATGTCGATCAGCAGCAGCGTATTGGTGCGGGTATCGAAGCTGACGCTGCCGCGCGGGGACAGGAACCCCTTGGCCATTCCGCCCCCAGAGCCCCCGCTAGCACCACCACCACCGGCGTTCTTGCTGTTCTCGGTAAGAAGCTTGGCGATGTCCTCGGCATTGCCGTAGTTCACCGGGATGTACTCGGTGACCATCTCCTCGCGGTCCTCCAGCGCGATGCGCGCATCGGCCTTGGCTTTCTCGAACTCGGCGATTTCCTTCTGCGGGGCGACCCAGATCACGTTGCCGTCGCGGCGCTTGTCGAGCTGCTTGGCGCGCAGCACGATCTCCATGGCCTGGTCCCAGGGCACGTTGATCAGGCGCAGGGTCACATTGCCCTGGACGGTGTCGGACGCGACGACGTTGAGGTTGGACTCCTCGGCGATCAGCTGCAGCACGGTGCGGACCGGCACGTCCTGGAAGTTGAAGGTCACCGCCCGGCCGGTGTAGCGCTGGGCCTGGGTGCCTTCCGCCACCGCGCCGGCGGCGCGGGTGGTGGGAGCAGCGGCGATCACCGCACCCCGCTTGGGCGCGATCTCGATCACGTACTCGTTGCCGGTCTGGTAGGCCATCGAGTCGTAAGCGCCGTTGGTGTTGATCACCAGGCGGGTGCTGCCGGCGTTCGCATTCGGCTCGAGGCTCTGGACCGGGGTCGCGAAGTCGGTGACGTCGAGGCGGCGGCGCAGGTTCTCGGGGATGCTGGCGTTGGCCACGTCCACGACCACCTTCGAGCCCTCGTTGCGCATGTCGGCCGCCGCGCCATCGCCGCTGAAGCGCAGGATGACCCGGCCGGCGCCGTTTTCGCCGCGCCGGAAGTCGATGTTGGCCACCTGGATGTCGGAGGCGACCTTCTTGGTCGGATCCGTGCCGCTGGCCATCGCGTTGGCGGCGTTGCTCTGCACCGCGCCGGCGTCCACCGTCAGCACGAGCAGGTTTCCGGCGCTGCGGGTGGTGTAGCTGGCGGGGCGGAACAGATCGACCACCACCCGGGTCCGGCCGCCGGCTTCGACCGCGGAGACCGCGGAGGTCGCGCCGCTGCCGATCACGACGCGGCGCTGGCTCAGGCCGTTGCTGGTGTCGGGAATGTCCACCGCGATGCGCGGCGGCGTGTCGGTGGTGAAGGCCTGGACGTCGCCCACCGGCTCTGCGAACTGCAGGGTGATGTCGACCTTGCCCCCGGGGGCGGAGGCATAACG
The DNA here is from genome assembly GCA_946480565.1 of uncultured Arenimonas sp. The sequence continues at coordinate 11,678 of CAMLKR010000061.1, forward strand.
CACGTCCTGGAGGACGTTCGCGGCCATGGCGGACAGCGACGTCGTCAGGCCGACGGCGAGCGCTCCCATGGCCAGCAACCAAGCGCGCTTGGTGCCCATCCCCTCGCCGATCGTCTTATTAGCGGTCATCGTGCATTCCCCCAATCAATTGTCTTCAAGGGCGATTTTGGCTTGACGCTCAAGCCAACCGCCGGCCCCATCAGGTACGAGTTCGACCAT
>CAMLKR010000062.1 GCA_946480565.1 uncultured Arenimonas sp.
GCGTCGAGTCGCAGATCCGCTTCCACGGCTTCGACCCGGCCACCGACCTGATCGAGCTCGAGGCCGACGAGCCCGGCGGCACGATCTCGATGGCGGCGATCGAACGTGTGCTGGCGGAACACGGCCACCGCATCGCCCTGGTGCTGTGGCCCGGCGTGCAGTACCGCACCGGCCAAGCCTTCGACCTGAAGGAAATCACCCGGCTGGCGCAGGCCCGGGGCTGCATCGTCGGATTCGACCTGGCGCACGGCGCCGGCAACCTGCGCCTGGCCCTGCACGACAGCGGCGCCGATTTCGCGGCCTGGTGCCACTACAAGTACTGCAACGCCGGTCCGGGTGCCGTCGCCGGCGCCTTCGTGCACGAACGCCACGCCCACACCGACCGCCCACGCTTCGCCGGCTGGTGGGGCCACGACCAGGCCACGCGCTTCCGCATGGGCCCGGAGTTCCGGCCCACGCCCGGCGCCGACGGCTGGCAGCTGAGCAATCCGCCGATCCTGGCGCTGGCGCCATTGCGGGTGTCGCTGGAGCTGTTCGCCGAAGCAGGCATGGATCGGCTGCGGGCAAAGTCGGAACAGCTCACCGCCCATCTCGAGTCGCTGATCCACGCGCGGTGCGTCGGGACGCTGGAGGTGGTGACGCCGTCGGATCCGGTTCGCCGCGGCTGCCAGCTGTCGCTGCGGGTCGCCGGCGGCCGCAGCCGCGGACGCGAACTATTCGAATACCTTGAAGCCCGCGGAATCGTCGGCGACTGGCGCGAACCGGACGTGATCCGGATATCGCCGGTGCCTCTCTACAACCGGTTCGCCGACCTGCACCGCTTCGTCGACGCCGTGGAAGCCTGGCGCGACGGCCGCTGACGATGCCCACCCTGCGCCGCGACTCGTTCACCCTGCTGCGCGAGCTGATGCGCTGGCGGGTGGCGCTGGTCCTGTCGGTGCTGATCTTCGGGCTGATGATCGTGCTGGGCATGGTCAACACCCGGCTCGGGCTTCCCGACACGGCCCGGCTGGCCTGGATCGTGCTCACGATTGCCGCGGCCTGCATCGTCGCCCTGCTGACGCTGCCGCGGCACCTGGGCGGCACGGTCTTCTTCGTCGCGATCGCCCTGCTGCTGGTCGCCGTGATGGCCTTCGGGCTCTACCACGGCCGGCCGATGCAGCACTGGGCCTACATCTTCCCGCCGGTGGTCGTCTTCCTGTTGCGGCCGGACCGCGCGTTGGTCGCCATGGTCAGCTTCGGAATCTACGCATCGGCGATGATCGCGCCGCTGATCCCGGCCATCGATGTGATCCGGTTTGCCAGCGGCTACGGCCTGCTGGTCTGCTTCATGTTCACCTACGCGCTGCTGCAGGAGCGCGCCGCGGTGATGCTGCGCTACCACTCCGACCACGACGCGCTGAGCAACTGCCTGAACCGCCGCACCTTCAACGAGGCGGTGGAGCAGCTGGCCGGTCCGCGCGGCACCGCCGGAGGCTGCACCTTCCTGCTGATCGACATCGACCACTTCAAGGCCATCAACGACCGCCACGGCCACCTGGCCGGCGACCGCATCATCACCCAGGTCGCGGCCGAACTCGGGCGGGCGCTGACTGCCGGCACACCATTGTTCCGCTACGGTGGCGAGGAGTTTTCGGTGCTGCTGGTCGATCTCGGGCTCCAGGAAGGCCGGCGCGTGGCCGAAGAGCTGCGCGCGGCCATCGCCGACGCCGACTTCCAAGGCGTGCCGGTGACCATCAGCATCGGCGTGGCGCAGTGGCGGCGCGGCGAAGGCAGCCTCACCGCCGCGCTCGACCGCGCCGACCGCGCCCTTTACGAAGCCAAACGAAACGGCCGCAACCGCGTCGTCTCCGACGCCGCGGCCGCCTGACCCTTCCAGAACCGGAACCCCCGTGCAGCCCACCCCGCAGCAGAAGATCACCCTCGTCGGCGCCGGCCTGGCCGGTGCCCTGCTCGCCATCCTGCTGGCCCGGCGGGGCTGGCAGGTCGACGTCTTCGAAAAACGCCCCGACCCGCGCCGCCGCGGCTACGAGGGTGGCCGCTCGATCAACCTGGCGCTGGCCGAACGCGGCCTCCATGCGCTGCGCCTGGCCGGTCTGCAGGACGCGGTGATGGCGCAGGCGGTGATGATGCGCGGCCGCATGGTGCATCCGCTGGGCGGCGAAACCATGCTGCAGCGCTATGGACGCGACGACAGCGAGGTGATCTGGTCGGTGCACCGCGGGCGCCTGAACATCGCCATGCTCGACGCGGCCGAGGCCGCCGGCGCGCGCATCCATTTCAACCAGCGGCTGGATGGCGTGGATTTCGAGGCGCGCCGGGTCCGCTTCGTCGACGACCACGACCGCCGCGCCCACGAGCAGCCCTTCGACGTGCTGCTGGGCGCCGACGGCGCCGGCTCCGGCCTGCGCGAGGCGCTGCGACCGCACCTGGCCCTTGGCGAAAGCTTCGAACCCCTGGGCCACGGCTACAAGGAACTGGAGATTCCGCCGGCGGCCGACGGCGGCTTCCGGATCGAGCCCAACGCCCTGCACATCTGGCCGCGCGGCGGCTACATGTGCATCGCCCTGCCAAATACCGAAAAGACCTTCACGGTCACCCTGTTCCTGCCGATGCAGGGCGAGCCGAGCTTCGCCACCCTGCCCGACCTGGCGGCCGCGCGCGACTTCTTCGCCCGCGACTTCGCCGATGCACTGCCGCTGCTGCCGGAGTTCGACGCCGACTGGACCAACAACCCGATCGGCGGCCTCGGCACCCTGCGCCTGCAGCGCTGGCACCTGGACGGCCGCGCCGTGCTGCTGGGCGACGCCGCCCACGCCATGGTGCCCTTCCACGGCCAGGGCATGAACTGCGCCTTCGAGGACTGCGTGGCGCTCGACCCCCACCTCGCCGCCGCCGACGACTTCGAGTCCGCCTTCGCCGCCTTCGAGGCCGAGCGCCGGCCCAATGCCGAGGCCATCCAGGCGATGGCGCTGGAGAACTACGTCGAGATGCGCGACCGCGTCGACGACGCCGACTTCCTGCTGCAGCGGGCGCTGGAGCGGGTGCTGGCCGAGCGGCATCCCGACCGTTTGGTGCCGCGCTATTCGATGGTCAGTTTCCTGCGCGTGCCCTACGCGGTCGCCTTCGAGCGCGGCAAGGTGCAGCGCCAGATCCTGGTCGATTCCACCCGGGGCTGCACCCGGCTGGAGGACGTGGACCTGGCGGCGGCCGATGCGCGCGTGCGCGAACGTCTGGCGGGACTGGAGCCGTGACGGCACCCGGTTTCCTCTTCTACGACCTGGAGACCTTCGGCCGCGACCCGCGCCGCACGCGCATCGCCCAGTTCGCCGCGATCCGCACCGACCTCGAACTCAACCCGGTCGGCGAACCGGTCAGCCTGTTCTGCCAGCCCGCCGACGACCTGCTGCCCTCGCCCGCCGCGACCTTGATCACCGGCATCACGCCGCAGCGCGCGCGCGCCGAGGGCCTGCGCGAGGCGGACTTCATGGCCCGCATCGCCGAGGAACTGGGCCAGCCGCAGACCTGCGCGCTGGGCTACAACTCGATCCGGTTCGACGACGAGTTCGTGCGTTTCGGGCTGTACCGCAACTTCCACGACCCCTACGAACGCGAGTGGCGCAACGGCAACTCGCGCTGGGACCTGCTGGACGTGCTGCGCCTGGCCGAAGCCCTGCGCCCCGGGGGCCTGGAATGGCCGCAGCGCGAGGACGGCGCGCCCAGTTTCAAGCTCGAACACCTGGCCGCGGCCAACGGCGTGCGCGAAGGCGAGGCGCACGAGGCGCTGAGCGACGTGCGCGCCCTGATCGGCCTGGCGCGCAAGTTCAAGGCCGCCCAGCCCAGACTCTGGGACTACGCCTATGCCCTGCGCGACAAGCGCAAGGTCGCCTCGCTGCTGGACGTGGTCAACATGACGCCGCTGCTGCACATCTCCTCGCGCTATCCGGCCAGCCGCCACTGCGCGGCGCTGGTGGCGCCGGTCGCGCGGCACCCGAAGATCGAGTCGCGGGTGATCGTCTGCGGCCTGGACGAGGATCCCGGGGCTTGGCTGGGCATGGATCCGGACGCTATTGCCGACCGCCTCTACACGCCCGCGGCAGATCTGCCCGAAGGCGAGCGCCGCGTGCCGCTGAAGGAAGTGCACACCAACAAGTGCCCGATCCTGCTGCCGCTGGAGCACCTGCGGGACGCCGACTTCGAACGCCTGGGCATCGACCGCGCCGCCTGCCTGGCGAATGCCGCACGCCTGCGCAGCGCGCCGGGCCTGGCCGAAACCGTGCGCCGCGTGTTCGCGGCCGAAACCGCACACGAACCGGCCGACGCCGACGCCGCGCTGTACGACGGATTCCCGTCCGACGGCGACAAGCGCCTTTTTCCCCGCGTGCGCAGTGCGCCGGTGACGGAGCTGGCCGGTTTCGCCGCCCGCTTCGACGACCCGCGCTATGCGGAGCTGCTGTTCCGCTTCCGCGCCCGGAACTGGCCCGAGTCGTTGGACGCCGGCGAACGCCGGCGCTGGGACGACTACCGCCGCCGGCGCCTGACGCCGGGCAGCACGTTGGCGGAATACGATTTCACGAGCTATTACGCCGAGATCGCCACACTGCGCGCCGGCACTGAACCCGGACCCAAGCATGCCTGGCTGGACGCCCTGGAAGCCTGGGGCCGCGACCTGGAGGCTTCCCTGGCATGAGCACCTACTTCAGCGAGAAGAGCTTCAAGTTCCTGCGCGCGCTGGCGCGCAACAACTCGCGCGAGTGGTTCAATCAACATCGCACGGACTACGAGACGCACCTGAAGGAACCCTTCCAGCGCCTGATCGCCGACCTGCAGCCGGACCTGCTGGCGATCAGCCCGCACTACCGCGCCGATCCGCGCGGCACCGGCGGCTCGCTGTTCCGCATCCACCGCGACACCCGCTTCTCGAACGACAAGACGCCGTACAAGACCTGGTCCGGCGCGCGCTTCTTCCACGCGCGCAGCAAGCAGGTGCCGGCGCCATCGTTCTACCTGCACGTGCAGCCGGGCGGCTGTTTCCTGGGCGCCGGCATCTGGCACCCGGAGCCGGATACCCAGCGCAGGATCCGCAACTTCATGCTGGACAATCCCGCCGGCTGGACCGCGGCGGTGCGCGCGCCGGCGTTCCGTCGCCGCTACGAGATGTGGGGCGAAAGCCTCGTCCGCCCGCCGCGCGGCTTCCCGGCCGACCATCCGCTGATCGACGACATCAAGCGCAAGGACTTCACGGCCGGCACCGCCCTCGAGGACTCGACGGTCCTGGGGCCACGGTTGCGGCAGTCGGTGGTCGCGGGATTCACCGGCCTGGCGCCGCTGATGGACTACCTCTGCGCTGCGCTCGACCTGGAGTTCTGAGCCCCGCCTGCCCTGCTGCGAGCGGCTGAGCGCCTCCTGCGCGCCGCCCCGCCGACAGTCGCCTTCGGCCTGTCCCTCGCATAGATGGTGGCCAACAGACCGATAGTGATACTTCCCGGGATGCCGCCCCGGCGTACGGTCCGCGGGACCATACCCTGCCGCATCGCAACATCGAAATGTGTTGACGATCACGGATTTGGCCGTAGTGTGAACGGCCATACGCCGGCGCAGGGGAGCACCGGTTCCAGCCGGACGTGGCGACGCAAGGACGGGAACCCCGCGTTACGCATCGAATTCCTGGGGAGGGATCGTGCGCCATCTACTCTTTGCCGCCTTGGCGGCCGTTTCGGGCGTGTGCAGCGCCAACACCGGTGTCGCCTTCGTGCACGGCACCGGCAAGCAGACCAATGCCACCGCGGACTACTGGAAGCCGGAGTTCGTCAACAACGTGCGCGGCGGGCTGCCCGACCCGAACAACTACACGGTCATCAACTGCGACTTCAGCAAGTACATGTGGGACGCCGGCGCGGCCGGCTGCCTGGCCGGGCAGCTGACCACCTTCATCAACAACCGCGGCATCACCCGCCTGATCGTGATCACCCACAGCAACGGCGGCAACGTCATGCGCTGGATCCTGTCAAACCCGACCTGGGACAGCCGCTACCCGAACATCATCAGCAAGACCGTGCGGGTGAACGCGCTGGCGCCGTCCTCGGCCGGCACGCCGCTGGCCGATGCGGTGATCTCGGGCAATGTGTTCGAGGCGTCGGTCGGCTGGCTGCTGGGCTTCAAGAACGACGCCGTGCGCATGCAGCAGACCAGCTGGATGGCCAGCTACAACGCCAACTGGCTGCTGGGCACCGCCGGCCGCCCCGCCCTGCCGAAAACCTTCCGCAGCGTGGTCGGCACCGACGTCGATTCGGCGGTCTGGGACGGCGACAGCTACTGCGGCGGCTACTTCGAGAACGTGGGACTCGAGACCACCCAGCTGTGGCTGAACTCCTGCTCGGACGGCTTCCTCAACTGCAGCAGCCAGTCCGCCGCGGGCTACGTCTGGTTCCAGGACAAGAGCCGCATGGCCGGCAGCGAGCCGCTGTCGCACAACCAGAGCCGTCGCGCCTGCTTCGGCCTGGACTCCATCCTGCGCACCGACATGAGGTCCTGAGCCATGAACAAGAACCTCCTGTCCTGCGCACTGTTTTTCGCCCTCGCGTCTACCGGCCAGGCCGCCAACCTGCTGCCGCCCGGTGAGGGCGACGCCTCGCCCTCGCGCCTCGTGGCCGCGCCGCTGCCGGCCGGCGAGTTCGAACGCCAGCCGGTGAGTTTCGCCTGGGCCCTGGATCCAATGGCCGAACTCTCGCGTCCCGCGCCGCACTTGGCGGAAAGCCGCGAGTACTGGATCCAGGCCGACGCTGCCGAACTCCAGCGCGGCCTCAGCATCGACACGACCGCCCCCGGCGCCGTGATCCGGCTCAGCCCGGTGGACGGCCGCGCCGCGGTGGATCCGTCCCTGCTGCAGGTCTCGAAGGCGGGCCGCCGCATCGCCCAGCCGCAGAGTTTCCAACGCTCCGCCAATGCCGCCCAGCTTCGTGCGGCCGGCATGGACGTGCCGGACGGGTCGGCGGTCGTGCAGCTGGCCAGGGAGCACGGCCAGGGCCGCTTCCAGCTGCAGCTGCCCAAGGCGCGCGACCGCTACCTGGTGCACGTCTACGAACCCGACAGCCCCTATGTTCTGAAGGCCCAGGCGGCCCGCGGCCAGCTGCTGGCCGGCGAAACCCTCGAAGTGGCGGCGGTGATGCAGCGCGGCGCCCGCGCCTTGCCCGGCGGCGAACTGCAGGGCCAGCTGGTGTCGCCCTCAGGCCGCAGCTACCCGCTGGCCTTCGGCGGCGGCAAGACGCGGCTGACCGTGCCGCTGGAAGCCGCGGACCAGCCCGGGCTCTGGGAGGTCCAGCTGTTCGCGGGCCAGATACAGGACGGCGCCAGCGTGCAGCGCGATGCCCGCACCGCGGTGGAGATCACCCGCCCGACCGCCCGCCTCGCCGGCGCTTATGCCTTCAACGCGGGGACGCTGCGCTTCGACCTGCCGGTGCAGGTGGCGGCCGAAGGGCGCTACGAACTGCGCGGCACGCTCTATGCCACCGGACGCGACGGCGTCAGCCGGCCGGTATCGCAGGCGCAGGCGGCCGACTGGCTGCGGCCGGGCCAGCGCCGGCTGTCGCTGGCGTTCGGGCGCGGCCACGTGCCCACCGGCTACGGTCCGCCCTACGAGCTGCGTTTCCTGGAGCTGAAGGACCAGATCCGCATGGGCACGCTGGAAACCCGCGAACTGGCGCTGCGCGAGCGTGGCGCCCGCCCGCCGGCCCGCCCACGGCTGCCGGTGCGTGGCCGATCGCCCGAGCGCTAGTTCCGGGCGCCGGTCAAACCGGCGATGATGACGGCCGGGCCCTCGGGTCCGGCCGTTTTCTTTCAGGCATCCCGCATGGACGCGAGTCTCCGGCGTTTTTCCCTGTTCTACTTCTGCTATTACGCGGCGCTGGGCGCCTACACGCCTTATGTCGGCACCTGGGTGGATGCGCTGGGCCACGGCGGTTATGTGGTCGGCGGCATGCTCGGGCTCTGGTACGGCACCCGGATCATCGCGCCGCCGGCCTGGGCCGCGCTGACGGGCCGCAGTCCGCGACCGGGGCTCTGGTTCGTCGCCGGCTGCGCGCTGACCCTGGTTTGTTTCGCCGGCTTCCTGTTCACCCGCGGCGCCTGGGCGCTGCTGGCCGTGATGGCGGTGTTCGGCCTGTTCTACAACGCGGTGATGCCGCAGTTCGAGGCAATGACCCTGACCGCACTGGGGCCGCGCAGCGACCTCTACGGCAGGCTGCGGGTCTGGGGCTCCATCGGCTTCCTGCTGGTGGCCGGCAGTTACGGCGCGCTGCTGGACGGGTTCGGCGGCGCGGCATTTCCCTGGCTGGCGCTGCCGCTGTTCGCCGCCATGCTGGGGGCAGCGTGGCTGCACCGCGACGACCAGCCGCCGGCGCATGTCGACACGGCCGCCGATGCGGGTCATCTGTGGAAACGCCCCGGGGTGCGCCGCTTCCTGATCGTGGCGCTGCTGATGCAGGCCGGCTTCGGCCCCTTCTATGTCTTCTACACCCTGCACCTGCAGGCGAACGGGCACACGGGCGCGGTGATCGGCGGACTGTGGGCGCTGGGCGTGCTGATCGAGATCCTGATGTTCTGGCAGGCGCCGAAGCTGATCGTGCGCTTCGGCGCTTCCCGGCTGCTGATGGCCTGCCTGGCGGTGACCGTGCTGCGCTGGCTGTTGACGGCTTTCTTCGCCGGGTCGCTGCCGGTGATGGCCCTGGCCCAGGCCACGCATGCACTGAGTTTCGCCACCTTCTACGCCTGCTGCATGCGCCTGATGGCGGACTTCTTCCCCGGCCGCCGCGCCGGCGCCGGCCAGAGCCTGTTCTTCGGCTTCAGCCAGGGCGTGGGCGGCGTGCTGGGTGCGGCGATGGCCGCGTTGGCGTGGGAGAGCGCGGGCGGCGGCGAGCTGGCGTTTGCGCTGGGGGCGGCGGTGACGGTGGTGGCGTGGGTGATCTATGCGCTGCGCCGGAAACAGGAGTTGGTGGGCTGTCCCCCCAACTCCTAGCTTTCGTTGGTGACCCCGAACGGCACATGCCCTGTCGCCACGTGCCGTCGCGCGTTCTCGATGTTGTGCCGGCTGTCGTCGAAGAAGATGTCGGCCCCGAAGGCCTGCAGGAACGGGCCCTTGTCGCGGCCGCCGAGGAACATGGCCTCGTCCAGGCGCACGCCCCACTCGCGCAGGGTCAGGATCACGCGTTCGTGCGCCGGTGCCGAGCGTGCGGTGACCAAGGCGGTGCGGATCGGTGCGTCGTCGCCCGGCGGAAAGGCCTGCTGCAGCTCGTGCAGGGCCGCCAGGAAGCCGCGGAAGGGCCCGCCCGACAGCGGTTCGTTCACACGGCTGGACTCGTTGCTGTGGAAGGCCGCCAGGCCCGATTCCTGCGACACCCGCTCGGATTCGTCGCCGAAGATCACTGCATCGCCGTCGAAGGCGATGCGCAGCTGCGGATGCGAGGGTTCGTAGGCCTTGGCCGGCAGGATCGTCGCCGCGGCGAAACCGTGTTCGAGCGCGCTGCGTACCGAAGCCGGATTGGCCGACAGGAACAGTTGGGCGCCGAAGGGCTTGATGTAGGGCCAGGTCTCGGCGCCGCTGGTGAAAACGGCGCGCACGATGCCCAGCCCGTAATGCCGGATCGAGTTGAAGATGCGCAAGCCCGTGTCGGAGGAATTGCGCGACAGCAGCACCACCTCGACCCGCGGCGATTCCGGCGGCGCCCCGGCGTTGAGGGCCAGAAGCTTCTGCACCATCGGGAAGGCGATGCCCGGAGCCAGCACTTCCTTCTCGCGGCTGCGCTGGAACTCGGCATAGGCGTCCAGGCCGCTGGACTGGAACAGCGCATGGCTGTCCTCGAGGTCGAACAGCGCCCGGGCGGTGATCGCCACGATCAGGCGGTCGGAGAGTCTGGCGGGTGGCGATGACAACGGGCTCATTGGCTGCAGTGTGCCGGATCGGAGTCTCAGGGGCCGGGACGGCTCAGCTGATGAACTGTTCGTTGAGGATGCGTTCCTCGAGGTTGTGCTCGCGGTCGAACAGCAGGGTGACGGTGCGCTCGCGCGACTCGCGGATCACCACTTCGGCCACGTCGCGCACCTCGTGCGAATCGGCCGTGGCGCTGACCGGTCGTTTGTAGCCCCCCAGCACCTCCAGCTTGACCTCCGTATCGGCCCGCAGCAGGGCGCCGCGCCATCGCCGCGGCCGGAAGGCCGCGATCGGGGTCAGCGCGATCACCTGCGAGCCCAGCGGCAGGATGGGACCGTGGGCGGAAAAGTTGTAGGCGGTGCTGCCGGCAGGCGTGGCGACCAGGGCGCCGTCGCAGACCAGTTCGTCCAGCCGCACCTGGCCGTTGAGATAGACGCGCAGATGCGCCGCCTGGCGCGTCTGGCGCAGCAGGGATACCTCGTTGTAGGCCAGCGAGTGCACCGTCGCGCCCGATTCGGTGGTGGCCACCATCTCCAGCGGGCGAAGCACGGTGGTTTCGGCCGCGTGCAGGCGCTCGATCAGGCTCTCGGGCCGATGCTGGTTCATCAGGAAGCCGACCGTGCCCAGTTTCATGCCGTAGACCGGGCGGCCGAGGCCGCCGTGGCGGTGCAGGGTCTGCAGCATGAATCCGTCGCCGCCGAGCGCGACGATGACGTCGGCTTCGTCGGGCGGGACCTGGCCATGGGTGGCGGTGAGCTTGGCCAGTGCGGCCTGGGCTTCCGGCGTCGGACTGGCGAGGAAGGCGATGCGCGGCTGGGCAGGCAGGCTCATGGCGCCGAGCTTACTGCACGAGCGGCTTCAGCCGCGACCGTTCCGCGCCGGATGGCTGCCGGCCCTCCCCGCGGGAGGGCCGGCCCGGCTTCACCGGCCGCCGGCGCTGGCGATCTGGGCCAGGCGGCGCACCGCCACCGACAGCGTCGGATAGTCCATGCCGCGCAGGTTGCGCATGTCGGCGAACATGCCCAGCGTGTACTTCAGCGTCGCGTCGTCGCGGCCCAGCCACTGTTCCACCAGCGCCTGCGGCGACATGCCCGGCGCGGCGGCCGCCAGCACCTGCCCAACCAGCGCGCGCTGCTGGGCCTGGAGCTCGTCGCGAAGCACGCCGCGGGCCTGGGCGTGCCAGCGGCCCTCGACCGGAAGGGCTTCCACGCCGTCCATCAGCCACTTGGTGTGCAGCGCGTCCGACAGGCCGAAATAGGCGGTCGCGACGTCGATGACCGACAGCCCTTTCTCTATGGCCACCTCGACGATGTCCAGCGCATACGCCAGGAACGGCAGGCTGGCGAAAGCGCGGGCCAGGTCCTCGGGGAACCCCAGCTGCTGCCAGCGCGCCAGGTCCGCCAGCAGTTCGGCGCGGGCCCCGGCCGGCAGCACCTCGGCCATCGCCTTGCGCAGCGCGGCCACGCCGCCGGCGTAGCGCTCGACCTTCTCGGCGATGTTGAGGTTCTCGCCCGGCCGGTTGAGCAGCCAACGGGTCATGTTGCGCTGCAGATGCCAGATGCCCATCAGGGCCTCCAGCTGCGCGCTTTCCGGGACCTTGAGGTCGAGCGCGTCGATGGCGGCCCACAGCTCGCGCGCGTCCAGCACTTCGCGGCTGATGGTGTAGGCCTTGGCGATCTGCGCCGGAGTCTCGCCGGTGTCCTCCTGCATGCGCAGGATGAAGGTCGAGCCCATGCGGTTGACGGTGGAGTTGGTGACCGCGGTGGCGATGATCTCGCGGCGCAGCCGGTGGTTCTCCATGTCCTGGGCGTAGGTGTCCTGCAGCGCCTTCGGGAAGTAGCGCACCAGCTCCTTCGACAGGTAGGGATCTTCCGGGACGTCGGAA